>JAOTUU010000025.1 GCA_029863705.1 Gammaproteobacteria bacterium | reverse complement strand
GCACGAGTGACATGAAAGGCGGCGTTGCATCCAGCGTCTATGCAGGCGCACTCCTGAAGAAACTCGGGGTACCTGACAACGTCACGCTCTATGTAACCGGCACCGTACAGGAAGAAGACTGCGATGGCCTGTGCTGGCAATACATCTTGAACGAAGACGGCCTGCGCCCGGATCTTGTGGTGATTACCGAACCGACCAGCCTGCGCATCTATCGTGGGCATCGCGGCCGCATGGAGATCGAAGTGCATACGTCCGGCATCTCCTGCCACGGCTCGGCACCCGAGCGCGGTGACAACGCGATCTACAAGATGGCCGCCATCATCGCCGACATCGAGAAACTCAATGAGCGCCTTGAACCACGCGACCCGCTCGGCAAAGGTACGGTCACAATCAGCGAAATCCGCTCGTCCTCGCCGAGCCTGTGTGCCGTAGCCGATGGCTGCACGATACATCTCGATCGCCGCCTGACAATTGCCGAAACCGAAGAAACCTCGGTTGCAGAAATTCTCGCGTTGCCATCGGTTCAGGCCGCGGACGCGTCGGTCACGGTGCTCGATTACGCCGTGCCAAGTCATACGGGGCTGACCTACCCGACCCGCAAGTACTACCCCACGTGGGAGATGACCGAAAACGAACCAGCAGTGCTGGCTGCGATGGCTGCACACAGAACGGCGTTTGGCGAAGAAGCTGAAGTTGGCCACTGGACGTTTAGCACTAACGGCGTGGCTACGGCGGGCATGCACAACATTCCAACGGTCGGATTCGGGCCGGGTCATGAGCACTTTGCGCACGCCCCCAATGAGCAAACCGAGATCGAACACCTCGTGCGTTGCACGGCTTTCTACGCGGCGCTCGTGAATACCTTTTCGAAAGGAGCAATCTCCAAGTGACTAATGAAGCAAAACCCATCACCGACAAAATGAAGGGGCGCGACTGGTTAATGACGCAGGACTGGTCCGATGACGAAATTGAGCTCGCGCTGGAAACGGCAGATCAGCTGAAAAAAGAGTTCAGGAGTGGCATTCCGACCTTGCATCTCGCGCACAAAACCGCATTCCTGATTTTCTTCGACAAGTCCACGCGCACGCGCAACTCGTTTGAGGCGGGCATGACCCAGCTTGGTGGGCACGCGCATTTCATCGACTCCGAGACATCGCAAATCGCACATGGTGAAAGCCCGAAAGACATGGGTACGATCCTGTCCGGTTACGGTCACGGCATTGCCATCCGTCATGACCTTGTTCCCGGCGAAGGCCAAACTTACATGCGTGACGTCGCGCGCTGGGCCGACGTCCCGGTCATCAACATGCAGTGCGATGTGGATCACCCGTGCCAGAACCTTGCGGACCTGATGACGATCCGCGAAGAATTCGGCAAAGACCTTCGTGACCTGAAGATCGCGGTATCCTGGGCCTATGCACCCAGCTACGTAAAACCGATGTCGGTTCCCCAAGGGCTGATCATGCTCATGACGCGCTTCGGTATGAACGTGACGCTGGCGCATCCGCCCGAATACACTTTGATGGATGAACCCATGAAGCTGGCGCGTGAAAACGCCGAACGATCCGGCGGCCAATTCGAAGTGGTGGACAATATGGAAGATGCTTTCGCTGACGCTGACATCGTGTATCCGAAGAGTTGGGGCGTAGAGTCTTTGTTCAGTAATCCGGAGCAGGCGATGAAAGTGGCGCAGCAGTACAAGCATTGGATCTGCGATGAAGCGATGATGGCGCGTGCAAAAAAGGAAGCGATTTATATGCACTGCCTGCCTGCCGATCGCGGCTGTGAAGTAACAGACGCCGTCATCGACGGCCCGCAGTCGCGTGTTTATCCTGAGGCCGACAACCGCCTGCACACGGCCAAGGCTCTGATGGCTCTGACGATGTAGCGAAGCATGAGCAACGTAAATACACATGGCAGCAACAACTCGGATAGCCCGCTCGTGGTTATTGCTATCGGTGGCAATTCATTGATCAAGGATCGCGAGCACATGAGCGTACTGGATCAATACCGTGCTGCAGGTGAAACCAGCCGCCACATCGCGCCTATCGTAAAAAGCGGCTACCGTGTGGTCGTGACCCACGGCAATGGCCCTCAGGTCGGTTTTATCTTGCTGCGCTCGGAAATCGCCAAAGACCTGCTTCACCAGGTTCCATTAGCCAATTGCGTCGCGGATACTCAAGGTGCTATCGGCCTGCAAATCGCCCAGTCTCTAAAAAATGAATTTCTGCTCAGCGGACTGGATCAGAACGTTGTGGCAATTGTTACCCAGGTCGTCGTTGACGAGAGTGATCCGAGCTTTGCAGAACCGAGCAAGCCGATTGGTCCGTTCATGACAGAAGAGGAAGCGCGGCAACACGCGCGCGATGACGGTTGGGCAATTGGCGAAGATTCAGGCCGCGGCTGGCGCCGCCTGGTGCCATCGCCAGAACCGTTGGAGATCGTCGAGTTGTCGACAATTCGCACCTTGCTCGACAGCGGTGCCCTGGTCGTTGCCGCTGGCGGCGGCGGTATCCCCGTTATTTACAAACCGGATGGCACTCTGCGACCCCGACCGGCGGTGATCGACAAGGATGCTTCGTCCTGTTTACTTGCCAGTGAACTCGGCGCTTCTATATTTGTTATCTCCACGGACGTCGACAAAGTTGCGTTGAATTTCGGCACATCGCAACAAGTTGAAATCGATAGCATGAATATTGAGGAGTGCCGACAATATTTGGATGCCGGACATTTCGCGCCGGGTAGCATGAAGCCTAAGATCGAGAGCGCGCTGAAATTTCTTGAGCGCGGCGGCAAGGAAGTCATCATCACCCAGCCACATAATCTGCGAGGAGCGTTGGACGGCATCTACGGTACGCATATCGTGCCCTGATTGCCGAAAGAACATGAACGGTTACCGATGCATTGCCTGTGCCAAAACGCAAGCCGCGGACTTCGCCGGCTTCGTTTGTCCGTCCTGCGGCGGCAACCTCGATATCACCTACGACTATGCGGCCATCCGCGAGGAAATTGAACAGAATTTTGGTTTCGAAGCATTCTTGCCCGTCAGCAGACTCGATACTCCTTTCCCATTACGTGTCGGAGGAACTCCACTGGTTGGAGCGAGGCGCCTGGCGGAGATAGCGGGACTTCGTAACGTTTACCTCAAGGACGACACGCTGAACCCGAGTGCATCAACAAAGGATCGCGCCAGCGCAGTTGCTCTTCGGCGAGCGGCCGATATTGGTGCCGATGTTGTCGCCGTTGCCAGTACCGGCAACGCCGGTTCTTCGATGGCGTGTCTCGCGGCAGCTACTGGCCAGAGCGCAATCGTTTTCGTTCCGGAAAGTGCTCCAATTGCAAAACTCACCCAGGCCCTGTCGTTTGGGGCAACCGTTCTCGCCGTGCGTGGTAACTATGACGACGCTTTCGATCTTTGTATGGCTGCGTGCGACGAATTTGGATGGTTTAATCGCAGCACAGGCTATAACCCGTTCACGCGCGAAGGCAAGAAGACCTGTGCCTACGAAATCTGGGAAGACCTGGGGCGTCGCATACCGGATCGAGTCGTGGTGCCGACAGGCGATGGCAACCTGTTGAGTGGAATGTGGAAAGGCTGGTGCGATCTGAAAGCAGCGGGTCTTATCGACCGGCTACCCAGGATTGACTGTGTCCAGTCTGAGAACAGCGCCGCGATTTGCCATGCTGTCCGGCGGCTTCGGGAGCAAAGTACTACTGATCCGGATTGGTCGAAGGTCGCTATCGACGAGGTCGGAGCTACAACCGTGGCCGATTCGATCTCCGTAAATCGCCCCCGCGATGGCCTGGCTGCAGTCAAAGCGATTATTCAGTCCGGCGGCGTGGCGACAACAATAACGGATGAGGAAATACTTGCAGCCATTCCGGAGATCGCCCAAAACACTGGTGTCTTTGCTGAACCAGCGGCCGCTGCGTCGTGGGCAGCAGTTCGACAGCTGGCTCAGCTGAAGAAAATCGACAAAGACGAACTCGTTGTGTGCCTGATCTCCGGAAGCGGTCTCAAGGACATCGAAAATGCGGCAACGGTTGCGGGCAAGCCGTCGTCCGTCGATCTCAGTCTCGAATCAGTACGCGACGCTCTAGCCCGTTAGTACCGGCATCGCCGTTGCCTGCCAGGCCACAACCTGCCACTTACCGCTGCGCCGCAAGAACGTGCCGGTATTGAAGTAAGTCAGCACAACTGAATTGTCTGGCGGCGTTGCCACTAATTTGAAAGCGACCACAGCCGTGTCACCGTATACCTGTATCTGAATATCTTCCGCGGTATACACAGGTCCGGCCGCATCATCCTCTTCGCTTGGTTCATTTTCTGATGCTGCGAACCCCGCCATGATCTCGGCCTTGGTCGTTCGCGTTCCTCTTGAGGACGTGTAGATCAAATCATCTGCCCAAAAGCGTTCGTGAACCTCGGCAACCCCGGCGTTCGCGAGGAACTCGTTGAGCATGGTTGTCAGGTCATTGACATCGCTGGAATCGGCAGCACTGCCGGTAAATGACAACATAAAAAATACGGCGGCAAGGCCGAATTGTCTGCTACTACTCTTCATTGGAACTCCTGTCGTTGGTTGACCAGTGCTACTCGAAAACCCGGTCGATCGCTGCCATCACATCCGGTGTAAAACTGTCAATGAACTTTATCGCTTTCATATTTTCATGTACCTGCTCAACTCGGCTCGCCCCGGTCAGTACGGAACTGACGTGCGGATTCTGCAAACACCAGGCCAGCGAGAACTGTGCGAGGGTCGCGCCCATTTCCCTGGCAATGGGTTGCAACGCTGCGACCTTTGCCAGGCTATTTGCATCCGTCAGCTGCCCTTGCAGCCAATCATAGCCTTCAACGGCACCGCGGCTGTCGCCTGGAATCCCGGCTTGGTACTTGCCAGTCAGCAGTCCCGATGCAAGCGGACTCCAGGTCGTAGAACCATAGCCGAGTTCTTTGTACAGGCGATCGTAATCCGATCCGAAGCGATGGCGTTCAAACAGGTTGTATACGGGCTGCTCGACCACCGGTTTGTGCAAATGATGGCGTTCGGCGATATCGATCGCGGTCACAACATCGTCTGCCTCCCATTCAGACGTTCCCCAGTACAACGCTTTGCCTCTTTCGATGATGTTGTGCATCGCCCAAACCGTTTCTTCGATTGGTGTGCTCGGGTCGGCGCGATGGCAATACAGCAAATCCACATAGTCCATGCCGAGGCGCGCCAACGAGCTGTCGATACCCTCAAGCAGGTACTTGCGATTCAGCGTATTTTGCTCGTTCGGCCCCTCATGCAGGCCCCAAAACAGCTTGGTCGAAACCAGGTAGCTGCCGCGCCGCCAACCAAGTTTCTTAATGGCCGCTCCCATGACTTCTTCGGATTTTCCAGCAGCATAGGCCTCGGCGTTATCAAAGAAATTAACGCCGGCGTCATACGCTGCCGCCAGCATCGTCACCGCCGAGTCGATGCCCGCCTGCGTGTGAAAAGTAACCCATGAGCCGAACGACAATTCGCTGACCTGGATACCTGTTTTTCCGAGATGGCGATACTTCATGAGGACTCCCTTGACAGCAGCGGATACTACCATTTCATCGCCAGGCTGCCCGACCCCGCAAAATACTGAACCAAAATCAAGAATTCGCGCCTAACAAATGGCAGAATTGCCGGCTCAACAGCCGGCACCGATCGGTAGACCAATAAATAACAGGAAATCTTCATGAACAAGATCTTTTTGACCCTTGCGGTCACGTCACTGCTTGCAGCATGTGGCCAGGGAACCGAAACAGCAGAGCCCGCCGCACCAGCAGCGCCGTTGAAATCGGGCGTGGAACTCACCGGCATGGATACGTCCGTCAGACCACAGGATGACTATTACGCCTACGCTAATGGCAAATGGCTGGAAGAGACCGAAATCCCGGCTGATCAATTTGGTTGGGGCAGCTACATGACCCTGCGTGACGACAGTCTCACGGATGTCCGCGCCATTGTTGATGAAGTGGCTGGGGATGCCGCGGACAGCGAAGCTGCTGCCAAGATCGGCAATTACTACAACGCCTACCTGGACGAAGAGCGTGTTGAAGAACTGGGTATGTCACCTCTCAAGCCTCTTTTTGCCGAGATTGACGCCATCGAAGACCATGCAGCCATGTCACGCTGGTTTGGTGACAACAATGACATCGGTATTGATGGGCCATTCAACCTGTACGTTAATCAGGACGACAAAGACTCAACCAAATATGTCATGTTCCTGGTGCAGTCCGGACTTGGTCTACCTGACAAGGAATACTACTTCGACGATTCCGAACGTGGCCTGCAATTGCGTGACGCCTATGTCGCTTACTCCGAGAAATTGCTTTCGGCATCAGGTTACGCGGACGCGGCAGAAGCGGCAAAGCGCATCATGGCACTCGAGACCAGTCTCGCCGAACACCATTGGGACAAAGAAGACAGCCGCGACGCGGATAAGGCCTACAACAAGACCACCGATGCGGAACTCGGCGAGATGCTGTCGAATTTCGACCTCGATGGCTACTTCGCCGGAATTGGATCTGGTCGTCAGGACCATGTCATCGTCAACCAGCCCTCCTATCTTGCAGCCGCCAATGACGTTTTCGTCGCAACAGATCTCGCAATCTGGAAGGAGTTTGCGCGTCTGAATACGATACGTGCGTTTGCGGGTTTCCTGCAAAAAGAAGTCGTCGATGCGCAGTTCGAATACAGGCAAGTTGTCTTGGGCGCTGAGGAACAAACTCCGCGTTGGCAACGTGCCATCAGTTCGATGAACGGCAACATGGGCGAGTTGCTTGGCCAGCTATACGTCGAAAAGCACTTTCCACCGGAGGCTAAAGAACGTATGGCCGATATGCTCTACTACCTAAGCGAAGCCTATGCCGACTCCATCAAGAATCTCGAATGGATGGGCGACGAAACCAAAGAAAAGGCGCTTGAAAAATTGTCCAAATTTACGCCAAAAGTCGGCTACCCGGATGAGTGGCGTGACTATTCGACGCTTGAAGTTTCGGCCGACGACCTCGTTGGCAACATTCGCAACGCGAGAGAGTTTAACCACTATCGCAATGTCGACAAACTGGGTAAACCAATCGATCGCAACGAGTGGTTCATGGCACCGCAACAGGTCAACGCTTATTACAACCCGGGCCTGAACGAGATTGTTTTCCCTGCTGCATACTTGCAGCCGCCTAACTTCCAGCTCGACGCCGAAGACGCATACAACTATGGCGCTATCGGCATAACGATTGGCCATGAGATCGGCCACGGTTTTGATGACCAGGGCAGCAAATACGACGGCGATGGCAACCTGAAAAGCTGGTGGACGGACGAAGACCGTGCCAACTTTGAGGAGCGCACGAAAGGGCTGGTCGAACAATTCAGCCAATTTGAAGCATTGCCGGGCCTGTTCGTGAATGGTGAGTTTACGCTCGGCGAGAACATTGGTGATCTCGGCGGTACAGCCATCGCATTGAAAGCCTATCGCATGTCCCTCAAAGGCAAAGAGTCACCGGTCATTGACGGCTTTAGCGGCGAAGAACGGTTCTTCCTCGGCATGGCGCAATCCAGTCGCATTAAGTGGCGTGAGCAGCTCATTGAGCTGTTGATCAAGTCCGATCCTCACTCGCCCGACGTGTTCCGGATCAATGGTGTCGTACCAAACGTCGATGACTTCTATGAGACTTACAACGTGCAGGATGGTGACGCGCTGTACCGGCCCGAAGATGAGCGGGTTCGTATCTGGCAGTAAGTACTAGCGCGAGTTTCGTTTCGCCCGACGTGAACTGAGTGAAATCGGAGTTAACTTCGGTTTCGGTCGTTTCGTCGGGCGACCAACGAAATAGCCCTGCGCCATATCCACGCCCAGCTCGCCAAGCAGGATCAGCGACTCGGCATTCTGCACATACTCGGCGATCGTTTTCATCCCCGCTTCGCGGCCAATCTCTGCCATCAACTTGATCATTTTTTGATCAACCGGATTATTCAACAGATCCTCAACAAACGACCCGTCGATTTTGATGTAGTCGAAATGCAATTTTTGAAGGTGGCTGAACGAGTTATATCCAGTACCGAAATCGTCAAGCGAGAATTCGTAGCCGAGTTTACGTAGACCAGCGATCTGCCGCTCCACATGTGCCGGCCGACGGATAGCAAGACTCTCAGTAACCTCGAACACGATATCGTTGGGCCGAACGCCATGTTTATTGAACGTCTCCTCGACATAGGCGATCAGGTCATCGTTCTCGAACACGTTTGCAGACAGATTTACGGCAAGCCTCAAGCGCTGATCAGGCTTTGAATATTTCGAGTACGCCGCGGCAGCATGCCGAATTACCCAGAAGTCGATTTCGGTCATCAGACCGAAGCGCATCGCGGACGGCAAGAAAGCATCAGGCTGTATCAGCTTGCCATCTTCAGTTCGCAACCGAATAAGCACTTCGTGATGTGTCGTCTCACCATTATCGATTCGATTGATTGGCTGGAACCACAATTCGAATTCATCGTTATCCACAGCTTTGCGGAGACGATTCATCCAGCCAATATCGGCCGCATCCCGTTGCAGGTTGTCCTCCGAATGCTCATAGAGGCTCATTCTGTTTCGGCCGGCTAATTTCGCATCACGACAAGCGATATCGGCTTGATTGATCAATTCATCCTGATCCAGGTCATCGCCTTCCAACATGGTGACGCCGATGCTGCAATGAGCGTGAAAAATTTTCTCGTCTTCGATATGCGCCATACGTCTCATGTTCGTGAGAATTGTCTCTGCCGCTGCACGAGCCCCATCGACGTCGGTACGACGCACAAGAATCGCAAATTCATCGCCACCAAATCGCGCGACGATGTCATTGCTTCTGGTACTGCGATCCAGTTCATCAGCAACTTTTCGAATCAGCCGATCACCCGCGGGGTGTCCACAGTCGTCGTTGATGTACTTGAATTGGTCCAGGTCAATAAATAGCAGTGCGCTGCTCCGGCCATGACGCATCACATTTTCAATCTCCTCTTTCAACTCCTCAATAAATCGATGCCGATTGAACAACCCCGTCAAACTATCGTGATTTGCCAGTTCAACGAGTTTTTCGTCGCGTTCGTTGAGTGCTGACGCGGTCGTTTCCAGAGCTTTTACGATATTTGAAATTTCGCGGTGCGCAGCGGGCTCGAATTTAACTGCGAGATTGCCTTTCGCAAGTTCCTCGATAGGTGCCTGCAGGTCCGATATTGATGCCAGAGCCCGACGCAATATGTGCCTGCCATGAAATCCAAATGCAATCAGCAGCGCGAGAAGAACCAATATTGCTACACGTATGTTCGACAAGAGACGATCGTGGAATATCACGAAATCGAGGTGAATTCCGACGAATCCGATTAGCTCCTTTTTCGTTTCCCCGTCCGAATCGGACGGATCGAAAGCAAACAATCCGTCATCTGAAATAGACTCCGTCCACACCGGTGCGAGAATCTCGAACAGTGTTGGATTAAAGAGGCCGCCGCGCATCAGGTAAGGTTCCTCGCCGCCAACCTGTTTGATTGCATCCACCAGTCGCTGTTCCGGTATTTCGATGACTGGCCCGAGATCCTCTTTGTTGTCGACAGAATACACAGGTGTTCCGTCTTTCGAAAAGTAAACAACCCTGTCGATTTCCGGATAGCGTTTGACGAAACTCTCGAGCCGGATTAGCGCCTCCTGGTCGTTCGTCAAATACAAGGGCGCACCCAGTTCGTTAAGATCCTCTGTCCATTGCATCGCCCAGCGACTGTAGTTGTCCTGGAGAACCCACTGGCCACCCCAGTAAAGACTTGCAATTGCGAGAGCACCAACCAACGCAGCGCTAAGAACCTGCATCGATAATATTTCGTTCACCAACACGCGCTTTCCGGTCGTTGCTTCGGCGCGCTCGAGGCGCGCAGCGAACCAGTCCGCCGCTAGTTTCAACCTGGTCTTCACTGACTCAAACCCCGACTCGTATCTCGCATCAGCGCGTGGGCTGCGGAGCGCTGCTTGAAAAATGCTTCATTCGTCTGAGTGTGACTTTCAGAGAGAGCCGTCAATGGCGGAACTTGTTGCAGGTCACCTTCCTGAATCTTCCTGACTACCTTGACGATCGTATCGGCGATATCAGACGCCACGGTAGAAATACTAATGGCGGCACCCATTTTCAACATAGACTCGTTTGGCACGATAACGGGAATGTGCCGACTCTTCGCCTCGTCAAACATTTGCTTCAAAATACGCGAACTGAGAATACGATTATCAGGGAGCAGCCAATAGCCATCGATATCCCGGATCATTCGCTTGAAGATGTACAGAGTCTCCTGGTCTGAGTGCGCAATTTGTATATTCAGTGTTACATCGTGCCGCTCGGCTGCCTGCTGCGCTTCGGCTATGAGATCTTCATGCCCTTCACCAATTATCATGCCGACACGAGCAATCGTCGGATCAATTTCCTGCCAGGCCCTAAGCTGTGCTTCTAACGGAACAAGCGCTGAAACTCCGCGACTGTCATCCGTCAGGAGATCATGATCCTGATAGTTGAATACCTGGCTAAAAAGCACTGGCTTCGTGGACATTGCAACGGACGAACGAGCAGCACGCAGTCCAATCGCAACAACCGCACCCGGATCGGAGTCGTTAATCGCTCGCAGGACGGAAACAGGCGGCTCACTCCCGGCGCTCAAGTCATAGACGCTGTAATCCTTAAAGCGCAGCATCAATTCCCTGGCAACATCGGCGTAAGCCGGCTGGCCACTACTCAATACGATTGCCACAGGTGGGAGTTTCGCGGGCGTCGGCGCTTTAAGGGGAGGTATGGTTTGCACCGCCGGCGCTGGCGGTACAATGACGATGTCAATCGGAACATCGATGGGCTCCTCAACAGGCGCAACCGTGGAGCAAGCTGAAATAACCAGCACCGCAAGGATCATTGCAACGCGTGCTATCTGCTTCAGGCTCACGCCGCTTCCCCACATCCCGAAATTCCCTTATGTTAAGTGTCCGCCGACCAGTCCGAAATCACTTGCCGAGCAGTCTTTTTTATAGGAAATCGGGGCCAAAAACTGTGCCCCAGGTCTTGCTGTAGAGAACCGACACTTCTGACCAGCGAATGACTGGAAGTGTCGTCTAAATCAGAATTCGTATTCAACTCCCAGTTTGATCGTTTGATCAGGGCTGTCTTTGTCCACTCCCCAAAAGACCCCGGCTTCCCAACGGAACTTCTTTCCGGGTGACAAACGTCTCAATCCGGTCAGCGCAGGACCAAGCGCCAGTCAAAGGCATATTCACCTTCGAGATAGAGGATTCTTCATGAGGCGTCAGAACCCCTCTTGGCGAATAAGCTCCGCCCGGCTGAGTGGATCGCATCCAGATCTACCGAGAGCGACCGCGGCAGCTGCACAGCTGGAGCAAAGGTCTCTGCGATGTGTGTATGAGTCTGATCTACGAATTTCCCAACCACTGATAATTACGATGGTTGAGAGATTACTTAGCGAATCTTAAGGCACCCTTAGCACTCGAAACTATCGTCATCAACGGGGCGGCATTGAGGCAGGATGCCATATGACTGCCAGAGTTCAAATATACCGTTGTCTGAGAGGTTCAGCGCTTAAGTTCTTGAAAAAAGGTCATTAATTGGGGTTGCCAGCTTCACGAAGCGGCCATATTACCACCGCACAGGCCCTTCCATCAGCACATACGCGATTTACACGATAGACAAGATTTCGGCCTGGCATTAAATTGCCTAGCGTACGGGGTGGGAGGCAGTCATGCGACGACAATTGATAGAGGCACTTACGTATCCGAGGCTACTGGTCCAAAAAATAATGGAAGAAGACGACTGTCCACACGACAGCCTGTTTGAAGCGACCAGTGAGCGATGTCATCAGTGCGACCTGAACAAAGAATGTCATTGGGTCAGCTGTATGAGCGATTTCTCGGACCTTGAAGAAAAAGCGATCCATACGCTTAACGCTTCGCTACGCTATGGCATCCGGTTGGTCGAGACAGTGCATAGCGAGTTGCGCCACGATGAGACCATGTGCAGGTGCGAAGCCTGCACCTGGATAAGAGATGCGCAACGTCTGACGGAGGAATTTGAAGCCCATCTTGCTCCGAATCCCTACAGACCACCGATGCACTGACTATTTTAGCGAGGCAAGAAACATGAATGAATCAGTAAATCTGATTCTCAACTCATCTCTGGGTGCGGAACTTTCTACAGAAGAAGCAGGCGAGCTCAGCGCCCTGATGAACTTGAGAGACCTGGAAGATGGTGACTTTCTCATTTCCGAGGGTACCGCAGACGACTCACTGCATGTGCTGTTGCAAGGCAAACTCGAGGTTGTGAAGCGCACAGGTGCGGATGGAACCGCAAGCCTTGCAGTTTTAAGAGAAGGAGACCTTGCCGGCGAACTCAGCTTTCTTGACAGTGAAATACACTCTGTCGGACTCAGAGCCCTTTGCGACACCCGTGTGTACAGCCTGAAACGCGAGGACTTCGAAAAAATTGTCGACGCGAATCCGCGGCTCGTTTATAAAGTGATGCGCGCCGTGGCACGCTCAACGCATCGAATCATGCATCGATTGAATCACGACTTCATCGAGCTCAACAACTACATCTTTAAGCAACACGGGCGGTACTGAGTCTAGAGGCGCCCGAGTTCCGCAGCTGAAAGACCATCAATCCCAAGCGACTCCGGTGTCCGTAACGCCTCGCCGGCATAGTCGCGACCCATCAGCACCGAAGTGAGCTGAATCATGGCATCCATTGTGGGTGTCTCAACATCGATCTGTCGCGCAAGCGCGGACATAAACACCAGTCCGTAGCCAACATCCTCGTTCAAATAGCGGTGGTCCAGTTGCGGTTGGGCACCAATGCCGTGAAAGCCTGGTGCCTTGCGATAAGCAGCGCCGTAGTTGTCTTCCAGCATATAACCCTGCCGCATTCCCATTTGCGGATCGGGTGCCACGGTTATTCCCAGTTTCGCACCAATGGCGATCCGTTCCTGATCCAGAGCCTCGATCATGCGTCCCGTCGAATCACTGACGCCCTCCTCGTAGAACAGGAAATCCCCGCCTGTGTTTTCGATGCGGGCCGCGTTAGCCAGCGTTACTGCCGGGTGAATAATCGGATTGGCGTTCTGCAGGCTGGATTGCAGGATACTGTGCGCCGGCTCCATGCTTGGATACACATCGGCGATGAGCTGCAAGATGTCGCTGGTTTGTTGATTCGGCAAAGCGGCCAGCAGGTTACCCGCCTTGAGCTTCAGAAATACGCGAACGTGACCGGGCTTTGCGAGACGGACGGCGTAGTGCAGTGTTGAAGTTTCCGCAACCCATATTGAGTGGTCTTCCAGTGGCAGCCCCGCAGCCCGTTTAAAAGCCAACGCCCCGCCACAAGAGCTGGGGGTGACGATTACCGTCTGACCGGAGCGCAGTTTGCCGGCCACGGCCTTACCGAACGGCTCCGTACTGAATGCAGGTCCAACCACGTAGATCAGTTCCGCATCCTTCAGTGCCTCGTCAATGTCATGACCGGCATACGCGACATTTGCGGAGCCCGAGATATCACCTTCCGCGCTGATGCATTTTTTTTCGGCGATCGCCTCGATGTTGTCTGGAAATTGCGGGAAGTCGAAAAGCCTGACCTCATGCCCGTGAAATGCACAATCAAACGCAATGGCTGTGCCGCCCGCTCCTGCTCCCAATACCGCGATTTTCATTACCAGCCTCCGTAGCGATGGGTAATTTTGGTTATCGACAGAACCTTATGCTTTTGCCGTGCGATTGAGTATCAGGGCTTTACGCATTCAAACCCAATCCGCAATCAGCTTGATGACCTTCGGGTGTATGAGATACCCGGCGCCGTGATGGGGGTTGGAGCTGCCACGGCGAACCGCAAGGTTGTAGATTTTCTGATCGTTGATCTCATCGATCAGGCTGTTCTTGTACATACCTTTATAGTCGTTCGACAGTTTTGAATCGTGCGAGATGAAATCGTCCTCGGCCGAGACGTTCTCCCAGCGTTTTATGTTGCCCGGATATCGCCTTGGTCCACTGGCGCCTGCCCCCTTGAGATTTCTCTTCACCGTTTCATCGCCGAGAGGAGAACCGAGCGTTACCCAGGTATCAATTTTCTTATCCGTATACTTTGGCCGGTACTCGCCGGTGCGGCTGAACTTCCAAAATGTATCGTAGGCGATGAGCGTTCCCAGACTGTGGGAAACAACCATAATTTTGTCACCTCGGTTCATCGCCCGTTTGAGTGGACCTATCATTGCCGCACGAACGTTACTGCCAAACTCGCTGTCGAAATTCCAGTACTGCCGCATATCGGCAGCAACCACGGACACCAAACCTTCTGTCAGGTGCAGCGGCCCTAATGCGACCGCGCCAACATCCGCGAGAAACTCCTTGTAAGAGTTTTTGCCGGGCAACTTCTTGTACGCCGCCTTCGTAAACTGACCGGTGTCAAACTCCTTCAGCGCTGCAAGGGTCTCATTTCTGCTCTTGATGTCTTCTTCTTCGCGGTATTTCTTGCCCTTTGAGCGAAGAAATTTGTTTGACAGGTCACCGTAGTAGACCATCTCTTTCCTGGCTTTTTTGAATGCCGCAAGCTTGCCCTTTCGATCGCGCTCTATGCCGTGCTCGACGGCACACAGCCAATTCGACCGAAGCGCGGTCTTTCGCGGTTTGAAGCTTCTACCGTGGACAAAAAGAATCGTTTTTCCCATCGTCTTGACTCCGTTTGATTGTTTGGGTGGCAACGGAAGTATAGTCTTGTATGCACACGCGGAGGCGCAACGACCTGGAGCAAAGCAATGAGTGAATCGAGGAACGGTCGTGTACCAATACTATTGTGGCCGTTCTATGCAATCTGGCGGCTCCTGACCCTTGTTGTAGAGCTCATTGGCAGACTATTGTGCGGGGTTCTGGGCATCTGCTTGATGATCGGCGGCGTGGCGATTACGCTGAGTATTATTGGAGCCCCCGTGGGCATTCCTCTTGCCTCCGTCGGTTTCCTGTTATTAGTGCGGTCAATTTTCTGACCTGCCAAAGTCTCTTCCGGAATCAGTCTTGAATCTGACACGAATCTCTTTATCAAACCCGGTCGCCGTAGCCGCTGCAATACTCCTTGTATTGATGCTGGGCACCATTGCTATGGTAAGCCTGCCCATCCAGATGATTCCCGATGTGCAGCAGCCCTTTATCCAGATCGGTACCGGCTGGCGCTCTGCCGCGCCCGAGGAAGTTGAGTCCGAGATCATTGAGCGACAGGAAGATGCGCTGCGCGGCATACCCGGGCTCGAAAAGATGGAATCATCGGCGAGTCGGGGCTACGGCAACATCAACCTGATGTTCTCAATTGACACCGAATTGCAGCGCGCCCTCATCGAAGTAATCAATCGGCTCAACCAGGTGCCTCGCTATCCGAACGACGTCACCGAGCCCAGGATCTACGCCGGGCAGGACAGCTTCGGCGCACAAATCGCATGGTTTGCTCTAACGCGAGTGCCTGGGAATGAACGCCCCATGGCGAGCTACGAGGACTTCGTTCGGGAGGTCGTGCGGGCGCGCATCGAACGTGTGCCCGGCGTATCCAGATCCAATGCCTACGGTGGCCGTGCCAACGAGGTTAGAGTCACTTTCGACCCGTACCAGGCAGCCGCGCTCGGAATTGACATACCAACTCTCGCTGGCCTGACCGGTGGCAATTACGACGCATCGGGTGGTTCCGCAGAAGTTGGCAGGCGCCAGTACACACTGCGTTATGCCGGCAAGTACGAGTTGCAGGACTTTGGTGACATGGTGCTCGACTGGCGCGGCGGCAACCCCGTGCGGTTGCGGGACATTGCGACGATCGAAATCAAGATGCGCGATACGGATGGCTTCATGATCCAAAACGGCGAGGACGCCATTGCATTCGACACGCAGGTCGAACAGGGCGTAAACGTCCTCGAGGTAATGAGAAACCTGAAAATCGCCATCAAAGAATTGGAGGATGGGCCGCTGAAACGCGCTGGCCTGCAAGTTAGCCAGGCATACGATGAGTCAACCTACATTGAAGACTCGATAGCGATGCTCAGAACCAACCTGCTGATCGGTATCGGCCTCGCGATATCTGTCCTTTGGTGGTTCTTGCGACGGTTTCGGGCAACTTTCATGGTTGCGATTGCCATACCTGTCTCGCTGTTCACTGCTTTCACCGTCATGCAGATGACTGGCCGAACACTAAACATGATTTCGCTGGCGGGCCTGGCCTTTGCCACCGGTATGGTGCTCGATGCGGCAATTGTCGTCCTTGAAAACATCGTTCGCCTCAAAGAAAAAGGCCTGTCCGCGGACGAGGCAGCCAGCGTGGGCAGCAACCAGGTCGCGGGCGCGCTGCTGGCATCAACGGCGACGACAATCGTCATTTTTCTGCCAATCATGTTTATCAAAGATGTTTCCGGGCAATTGTTCGCCGACCTCGCACTCGTCATTTCGGTAGCAGTCAGCGCCGCGCTGATTATTGCAATGACGATCATTCCGACGGCGGCGTCCAAATGGCTTGAAGGCATTAATCTTAAAGATCTGCATGTAGATTGGTGGGAAAAAATTACGCGAGCCATCATGGCTTTGACCGACAGCCGTCGCACGCGACGACTTCTGATCGCCGGTTTTTTCACGGGTGCGACCGTATTGACATGGCTGCTCTTGCCGCCGGCCAACTATCTACCCGAAGGCAAGCAAGGCTGGGTATTCGCGTTTATTATGCGACCGCCTGGCCAGAGCGCGACGACATCCCGGGAGGAATTTGCCAATCCAGTCATCGAACGCATGCGACCGTACCTCGAAGAGGACGCGGAGATCCCGGTCGACAATTACTTTATGGGCGCATTCGGTGCGTTCGCGTTCGCAGGTGCCGGCATGGTCGACGTGGACGATGCCGATCCATTCGTAGAGAAGCTGAATTCAGAAATCCTCTCAGGATTTCCGGACACCATGGCGTTTGCCAGTCAATGGGGCATTTTCGACCGGCTCGGTGGTGGCAGTAACATCGAGATGAATATCCAGAGCCGCGATATGGATGCGATGCTCTCTGCCGCGAGCCTCGGCATGGGCCTGGTTGGTCAGCACCTGCCAGGCTCACAGGCTCGGCCAATTCCCGGTGTCGATTACGCCGAACCAGAACTGCGCCTTATCCCGGATGAGCGACTCATCACAGAAGCGGGCTGGACGCGTCGTCAAATGTCGACCGTCACGCGAGCACTCGGTGATGGCGTTTATGTCGGTGACTATTTCGACGGCGACCGCAGCCTCGACATCGTACTGCGCGCTCCCGAATGGACCAGCCCGGAGCAGTTGGGCGCTACGCCGCTGAGCACGCCCCTGGGCGGCATCCAGTCGGTTAACCAGCTGGTGCGCATGGAGCGTACGGCCGGACCAACTGAGATACGCCGCGTGGATCGCCGCCGCGCCGTGACCCTGGCAATAACACCACCCGATGGCCTCTCCCTTGAAGAGACGATTTCCATCCTGCAAACCAAGGTCGAGCCAGAACTCCTGAAGGCGCTGCCCGATGACGGCGAAATCAGTTACTACGGCAGCGCAGACGATCTCAATATCGCGCTCGGCAACATGTCACGCAGCTTCATGCTCGCAATTGCTGTGTTGTACCTGTTAATGAGCGGGCTGTTTCGTTCGTTCCGCGATAGCCTGCTCGTCATTGCAGCGCTGCCGCTGGCAACCGTTGGCGGCGTCGCACTTCTGCGGATAATGAACCAACCTATGGACCTGTTGACGATGATCGGTTTCATCACTCTGCTGGGACTTGTCGTTAACAACGCGATATTGCTCGTGCACCAAACCCGAACGGCAGAACGCGAAGGTCTCGACCGTCGCAGCGCTGTTGAACAGGCGATACGCCGGCGGCTGCGACCCATACTAATGAGTACACTGACCAGTCTGTTCGGTATGCTGCCATTGCTGCTGATTCCGGGCCCGGGTTCCGAGGTGTACCAGGGTCTGGCGGCAGTGATTGTCGGCGGTATGTCTGTTAGTACGGTGTTTACACTTATTTTCCTGCCGAGTTTGTTACGGCTCGGAGAAACATCAGTTGCCCGGTCCAGCCAACTTTCCCCTTCTCCAGCGAATATCTGATGACAAAAAGCATGCGATTTATTCTGGTTTCACTAATGAGCATCGGGCCGTGTGCAATGGCGTTCGCTCAGGAAGGCATGCCGCCCTCTGCGGTGGTTGTAGCCGAGGCGCAAATGCTGCAGCTTGCGCCATCGGTCGACGTGCCCGGAACCGTCATAAGCCGTTTTGACTCACGACTTGCATCCGAGTTGGCCGCCAAACTCGTCTGGATTGCCGAGGTGGGTACCGTCGTAAAAGAAGGTGACACCGTTGCCCGACTCGAAGACTTAACTTTCAAGTTGCTCGAAATGGGTGCCCAGGCTCGTGTCGAGCAAGAGCAGGCGCGCGTTAAGTTTTTGAGCTCCGAGAAAGACCGACTCGACAAACTGGCGGAAGTTAACCTGTCGGCAAAGAGTCAGCTCGATCAAGTAGTTTCGGAACTGGCAGTTGCAGAAAGTGACGAGACCATGGCCCGCGTGCAACTCGGCCTCACGCAGATCTCGATGCACGTCACCCACATCCGTGCGCCGTTCGATGGATTGATCACCGAACGGCTACGCAATATTGGCGAGCGCCTGAATGTTGCCGATGAAGTTATCCGAATTGTCAATCCGAATGCGCTTGAGGTCGTTGCGCGAGCGCCACTCAACACGGTCAATTTCATTTCTGACGGAGCGATTCTGCAATTGCACAACGATTTCCGGGAAGGTGAGGGGTCGGTTCGCACGGTCGTACCCTTCGGCAACCCGCAGTCCCACATGTTCGAGGTTCGGCTCAATGTTGACCCCGAGGTCTGGACCGTTGGCGAAAGCGTGCGACTCTCGATGCCAACAGCGCATGCCAAGGAAGTACTGGCTGTACCAAGAGACGCCCTCGTCTTGCGTAGAGAAGGTACATCTGTGTTCCGCATCAATGACGACATGACGGCCGAGCAGATAAGCGTTATCACGGGCTTGGGCGATGGCAGTCACATCGAGGTAATGGGCGAACTCAAGGCCGGCGACCGTGTTGTTACGCGCGGTGCAGAACGCTTGAACAGTGGCGATACGGTCGCTCTGTAGCCGCCAAGGAGGTTCACGCTCTGTTTAAGAACAGAAATGCCGCTGCCGGGGAATCAGGCAGCGGCCAAGCCTTGACGTCCGTGTCGAATTTACGCGACTCCGTCTTTGTATTTATTCAATATGTCGAACACTCGTTTGTTAGGGCAAAAGGCGTTGTCGCCCTCCTCTTCGCCCCGCAGCCAGCGTTCGCACACGTCCTCGGCTGTACAGGCCTCGCAACGTTTCCGTGCTTCTCCCATTATCGTGTCGAGGTCGCCGCTTGACGCAATTTCCGGATCAAGTCCGAGGGAATCAAGCATGCTAAGCATGCGACGCTCCGAATTCCTGGCCAAATAGGCGCGGTAGCCAACAATGAGCAAAAGACCCAAGCCAACCATAACGATGGCAGCGATCGTCTGGGTTAATGTGATGTCCACAAACGCCTCCCCGGGGGTTGACCCAAACACAGAATACAGCGTCACTATAAGCCTGTGGGCATCGGATCAAACTACGTAGATTCCGTCATGATGGTTCGTGCACGGATCTTTCGATAATTTGATATGTTTATCATCAGGTTGCGACTGGAGACGACTGCATGACTGATAGAACCTCGCAAGCAACAATGCCAGCGGAATTGGCAGCCATGGTCGATTGCGGCTATGCCATTTGGGCAACTGACGATGTGGATGAGGCGATGCGCGCCCGATTCGACAGTGAACGCATCCCCGTCGTTGGCGTGCGTAATGTCAGGGTCTGGGGCCTGCAGGTTGATGACGAGCGAGAGCTACCGGGCCTGGAGCGAACCCAGATGCCGGACGAGGAGTTATGGGAAGTTAACCTCGTGGCCACGAATGGTTCGAAATACGAATTCGAGTCGACGTTGCTAAAGCCGGCACCGTTGTCACAGTAAACGCCTGGCCGTCAGGCTCGTGAGTTATAAACGAGCCTGACAGCCCGGGACAGATCTAGTGGCCTATCGCCCAGGTTACGTGCGTGATATGCCGTGTGCCGTCCGGATCAATGCGCATGAACGTTTCAGATTGGCCTCGGCGCCCCAGCGACATACCCCAGCCGATGTCACCGTTGTGGCCATTCGTCTGGCCCTTGTTGCAGCCTTTGCCCGGAGGCGCGTTACAAGCACCACCACCGCTGTCTCCGCCGCCTGCGAACGAATCGTACGAATCGGTGTGGCCGTAGATCGTTTCAAGCTGTTCGTAGTCGTGCGCGTTGGGATACTCGTACGGCGTACTCTGGTAATCCATGCAACTGAACAGCGACGTGTTGTCAAAAATCTCATCCTGGTGTCCCAGGCCGACATTGTGGCCCAGCTCCTGGCACGTGACGCTCTGCTTCCAGTCGTCCCGGTTGTAGAAACTCATGGTGAAGTACGAGTCGTTGAGCTTGGTGTAGCCGCTGGTGATGTGGCCGTTCGAGTCGATTGAAATGCCGGCGATGCCGAGCCATCCATTCTGGCCGTAGGCAAGATTACAAATCCTCACTTGTCCTCCGGGCGCTTTGCAACGACGGCGGGTCTGGCTCGATGTATTGCCGCTCGTATCCTCGATCATGTTCAGTATGCTCGAGCCGGTCCAGTCTGCAACAGCCTGAGTGACATATGTATCCCAATCGCTGGTTGTACTGTTGATTATGCTCAGGTCAAATGAATCCGTTGTCCTTGCCCAGTGATAATCGCTCCATGCATGCCCCGCGTAGCTTGCCGTCGATATCATGGCTACGCTCAATACTGCTATCACGATCTTTTTCATCTCTCACCCCCCGAGAATTGACCGGCATAAGTATAAGTACGTATACGGACTTAATCCACTCAGGAATAGGTAGCTGAGAGATAGCGGTGAGAAAAGAGACAGTGACCCCAGATTATGTAACAGACGTTAGGCACGAGAATGCCGAGGCAGTTCTGAAGTCCGGATTGAACCGGCAGCACATCGCCTAACTCTTTGGCCTAAGGGGGATCAGCTCTCCTGGCGAGTGCCCAGGCAAGTTGCGTTTTGGATGCGGTGCCGATGATCAACACCAGGTGGACGAACCAACTGACGTCATCCCAGATAATCAATACCGGCAGCAGGAAAAAGAACAGCGCCATCGCATAACGACCAAATGCAAAGTGTGGAATGATCATCTCGCGGTTACGCAGCCGAACCGAGATCATGTAAATCTCGAGCAGCACCAGTAGCGGAATGTATGGCAGCCAGTACTTGGGGAAAAAACCGGGGAATAGCAGCCACAGCCAAAGCAGCGTCATGGCGCTAAAAATCAGATCGGCGACGCCATCGAAATCGATGTTGGTCGCGGGCGGCGTTGCCCGACGCGCAAACATGCCGTCCAGGAGATCTGTCAGTGCAGCGGCGGCGTAGATCGCCAACACCCACCATTTGAGTTCATACCAGGCGAGTACAGTAATCGGCGCGGCAAGCAGTATTCGCGTCCACGTCAACCCGTCGGCGATTGCTCTTGCTGTGTCCTTGTTCACTAGAGTGGCCGTCGCTCGCTGCACACGTTAACCTGCACCTGTGCCTGAGAAAACTCTTCAAATAATACACGGTTATGTCGATAATAACGGCGTAAAGATCCATTACGCGGCGGCCGGCAAAGGGCCTCTCGTCGTCATGATTCATGGCTTTCCTGATTTCTGGTACACCTGGCGCCACCAAATGGCGGGCTTGAGCGGCGGCTATCGTGTGGTGGCTATCGATCAGCGCGGCTACAACCTGAGCGATCAGCCCGAGGGCGTCGAGAACTACGACATGCGTTTGCTGGTCTCCGATGTCGCGGCCGTCGTGCGTCATCTGGGGGAAGAAAAAGCCGTGATCGTTGGCCACGACTGGGGTGGCGTCGTCGCCTGGAACGTTGCGTTTTACGTGCCTGAGATTGTCGACAAGCTCATCATTCTGAACCTTCCACATCCCAATGGCGTGGCCCAGGCTTTGCAAAGCAACCCAGACGCGTTGGCAGGAACCACCTACGCGAAAGTATTTCGTGAAAGCAGCCCGGATGACCCGGAAGTGTTTTTCGGAATGCCCATGACTGCGCAGACGCTCAGCAGCTGGGTGACTGATGAAGAAGCACAGGCGAAATACATCGAGGCATTTGAACGCTCCGATTTCACCGCCATGCTGAATTACTACAAATGCAACTACCCCGACGTCTGGAGCGGACAAACCAAGCCCCGGCCGGCCGCCCCCAACGTCAACGCATCAACGCTGATGTTTCACGGCCTCGAAGATACCGCCCTGCACTCCGACGGGCTCAACAACACCTGGGACTGGGTCGACAAGGATCTGACACTCGTCACCGTACCTGGCGCCGGACATTTTGTGCAGCAGGATGCCGCCGAGCTGGTTACAAACACAATGCGAATGTGGTTAGACGCTCGACGAAAGTAACGCCGAGCACATCGCGCGATCCCCTGCTATCCTTATGCGAAACCTGCCCAAGAGGATTGAAAATGAGAAAACTTATTACCTTACTCCCGTTGCTCCTGGTTGCTATCGGTTGCACGCAGAGCCCTGCACCCGCCGACCCTTCCGACATCCTTGCACGGTCAGCCGAGTGGGAAACAGCACTCAATGCCGGGGACATCGAGGCAGTCGCGGCTCTCTACGAGAGTGACGCACGTCTTTTGCCACCCAACGCAGAGATGCAGACCGGTCCTGATGCGGTGCGCAGCATATTTGGCTCGATGATCGATGCCGGCCTCACCGGGAAGTTGAATGCCATTGAGACGCAGGTCGCTGGCGACCATGCTTTCAACCTCGGTACCTATATCCTGACAGCTGGCGACACAGTGGTAGACACCGGCAAGTACATGGAAACCTGGCATCGCGGTGAAGACGGCCAGTGGCGTTATAGCAATGATATTTGGAACAGCGATATGCCCGCGGCGGGTGCTGGTGGTGGCAACGCCCATCTCATGATCCTGCATGAAGTAGATGATCCTGGCCTATGGCTCGCCGCCTGGCGCGGTGACGACAGCCGGCACCAGCTATTCGAAGCCAATGGCGCGGCGCATGTGCATACATTCCAGGACACCAAGAATCCGCACCTGACAGGCCTGGTAATAAGTGTCACCGATATGGATGCGCTTAACGCCATGCTGTCGTCAGAAGAAGGACAAGCGGCCGCAGCAGCAGATGGCGTCAGGGCCGACACAATGAAGATGCTGACTGAGGCTGAATAAGCCCAAATTCGAACCATAAAAAATGCGTGTCGGGTTCGTTCGCCGCGAACGAGCCCGACCCTCTCATCCTTTTGTTTTACTGATACCGTCGACCTTCGTGTTCTAACCAACCGGCGACATGCCGCCCTTGTGGGTCATGATGTGTCCAGTGAATGACGCCGCCCTGCGGATTCGTTTCATACTCGCCGTAGAACGAGACGGTGTCGCCCTTGCTCAATGACGGGATTCGTGGCGCAAGATCGATGTTGTGTGCGACCAGCAGTGTTCGGTCTTGACCCAATTCCAGAATGAAGCGCTGGTGGCGACTGCCGTCGTTATCATCGGCGAGAACGCGCACCACCGTGCCAATACCGCTCACCTGTTGCCCGGGTCGCCATTGATCAATGACCTGGCTGGATTGTTCGCTGACCGGCCGCGCGGTGCTTGCGGGCATGTCAGGGATCAGGAATCTCTCGTAGGCGTAGTAGGCGACAACGATTGCGAGGATGTAGGTGATTCTCTTCATTGCAGTACCCAATTTCCCGAGCCTTAGCCGTGACGTAGAGCATAACCCGTGCAAAGCGAAGCTGGTATGGTTGCATTCTCTAGCATTCGTGGAGACAAATTTTGCCCATAATCAGCAAAGCAAACATCCTTAAGCTGGCGCTTGGACTCGTTGTCGTAGCTGGCGTGTGGTCTGCTTACACCTATTGGCGAATCTCCAACAGGGTGGAAGAACAGCAGATTGCGTGCTTTGACGCGCTTGCCGACAAGCTCAGCAGTGGCGTCTCGCCCGAACTCATCTTTCAGGAAGATATGGACAACCTCCAATTGCTGGTGGAACAGAGCCTTGTCGCCAGAGCCGAGATGCTGGAGGTTTCGAACCGGCTGCGACTCAACACAGACGAGCCGTTGTCCAGCCGGGATCTTCTCACGCTGAAAAGCGGTTCCGAATTCTACCTCGGTGTTCGTCAACAACTGTATGGAATCGCCAACGCTTATGAGTGCGCCGTCGACGTAAGCGACTCGACGCTCGTCAAGTACAAGATCAATCCCGAATTGCGACTGAAAGGGCTGATGCTCTCAATGAGCGCCGCCCTCACTCTCTATGACAATTACCTCCTGGGCATCGTTTTGTTCGAACAGGACGAGCGGCTCAGAAATGTCCTCAACGACCCCGACATGGGTTTCGGCCTGGTCGCGAACAAACTCGCCGAAGCAACGCTGGCAGCCAACTCCGTTGAGATCCGGCACCGGGCAAGACGAGCGATCGAATTTTACGAGCAGCAGAAATCCTCGGTTGAAGATGCCGATGAAGACTCCGACTTCGCCTACCTGACGCAACTCATCGACTCCAGCCCGTCCTACAACTACGTCAAGAAATTGCGTGTGGGTGAAATAGCCGCAAATAAGTTTGTCGCGTTCGAGCGAATGACGGTCGACACGGTGTCAGAGACCACCAAGGATGGCTTCGACATGGTCAGCGGCTTATTCGGCAATACCATCGGTATGTACGAGTCCAGAAAAGGCAAGTTGTATGGCGATGAAGAGGCCCTGCGCAAGATCAAGTCCATCCTGCAACCGCTGGACATTATCCTGGAGAAGACGCCGTTCCGATTAACCGACAAGTTGATACCCGGCCATTTCGGGCACGTTGCGATATGGACAGGGACCAAGGCGGAGCTTATCGATGCCGGTGTTTGGGACGAATTACTGGTCAAACAATACGCAGACCAACTCAGCATAGATTCCGACCCCGATTCAAGAGACCAAAAACAGATTATTGAGGCATTGCGGGACGGCGTTCAATTGAACACGCTGGAACACTTCATCAATGTGGACGACATCGCCATCCTGCGTCCCGTATTCGCAGAGGCCAACGCGCGAGAACTTAAAAAAGAAGCGCTGATGATGGCGTTTCGTCAATTGGGCAAGAAATACGACTTCAACTTTGATGTCGACACGACGGACAAAATCGTTTGTTCAGAACTTGCCTACATCTCGTTTCCATCAGTGGATTGGCCGACCGAGAAGACCTTGGGTCGACACAGCATCAGCCCGGACAATGTCGCGCAGCTCGCCTGGAAAAACGTCCCGCTGAAACTTGTCATGTTCTATCACGACGGCAAGCTCGTCGAAGAAACCGTACAACTCGCAAAAATGCAGGAATTGATGAGCCAGTAGATGCGTAGCGTATTCGTTGCTGGTCGGTGGCTCGCCACGGTGGTGGTCGTATTGCTGCTGACGATTTACTTCGGTCGGGCGTTCGATGCGCTGCGCATGCCGCCGCTTGGCCCGGAGCACCGCATCAAGTTCGACGCGGAATTCAATGCATCGATGGAAAACGACACCGACTGGGCGGCCTACCTTGCTATCGAAGACACGCTCGCCGCGGAACTCGACGAGAAGATCCCCAGCCATTTGCGTCCTGACAGCCCTGCGGATCGGTACTTCGCCAACAGCCTTGTTCACCCTGATAACTTCGGCGGCAACTGGAACCACTCCTACGAGTTGACGGTGCCGTCCCCGCGTGGTGTTGCCGTGATGTTGCACGGCCTGACCGATTCACCGTATTCCATGCTGGCCACCGCGCAGACACTGGCAGGCGCGGGTTACAACGTGGTCGCAATGCGCATGCCCGGACACGGCTTTGCGGTCGGTGGACTGTTGCAGGCGCGTTGGCAAGACTGGACTGCGGCGGTGCGAATCGCTATTCGACGAGCAGTACAGCTACCGGGAGCGGACGAGTCGCTGTTGCTCGTTGGCTATTCGAACGGCGGCCTGCTGGCCGTGGACTACGCGCTGCAATGCAGCAGTAGCGACGAGCTGCCGTGCCCCGACGGCCTTGTGCTGATGTCGCCCGGTATTGCCATTACCTCGGCTGCGGCGGTTATGAATTGGCACGCCGCACTCTCCTGGGTGCCCTACTTCGAGCAATTCAAATGGCTGCAGGTTCTTCCCGAGGTTGATCCCTTTAAATTCACGTCGTTTCCAAAGCAGGCGGCCTGGGAAGTTCACAAACTTTCCAGTCGCGT
>JAOTUU010000186.1 GCA_029863705.1 Gammaproteobacteria bacterium | reverse complement strand
CATGACCTTCGTCAGCGCCGCTGTCAACGTCGTCTTGCCGTGATCAACGTGTCCAATCGTGCCTACGTTTACGTGCGGTTTCGTTCTCTCAAATTTCTCTTTAGACATGAGCTTATCCTGCTTATCTAAGTGTTATGCGAATTCGTGTTATTAAAATCTTTATATATTTCAGTTGCCTGGAGCCCACACCCGGATTTGAACCGGGGACCTCTTCCTTACCAAGGAAGTGCTCTGCCCCTGAGCTATGTGGGCTGATTCTCGGCTATACCTTGCCATCCATCTGGAGCGGGTGATGGGAATCGAACCCACATCATCAGCTTGGAAGGCTGAGGTTCTACCGTTGAACTACACCCGCCTCTCATTCATTCAATGCGCCTTTTTCCGGCGTACAAAAATCCTGACAGTCTCATTTACTCAAACCGTCCGGATCTATAAAACTCTCATTGTGTCTTCCCCTCGGCGGCGCTGACAATTCAGTCACACACCCGAAAAAGATTGTGTCTCGCGGCCTTTTTCTCGCACAAAAGGGGTCGTAAAACGAGGTTAGCCAATGCTGCTATACTCGGTATTCGCCCTACCTCCGCCGAACCGAAAGTCTGGTGGAGGGGGTAGGATTCGAACCTACGTAGGCATAAGCCAGCAGATTTACAGTCTGCCCTCGTTGACCGCTTGAGTACCCCTCCGCGGACACAAGCCGGCTATTGTCTAATCGTCTTGCCTGAGTGTCAACAGCTAAGCTACTGATTTTTTATTCGGGTGCCTTTCCTCGATTTCGGCCTGTGGCGCCCGTCTGACGCGGGTTTCAGCCTTTTTGGCACCAATGCCACGGCTCATATGCTATTCCCCAGCGATTATCCCGTGGATAAGTCATCGAAAAACCGAAGCGGTCAGCGTTCGCACCCAGCCAGCCAAACGCGTCCGTCGACTCGAAATCTTCAGTCAGCGGCCGCGATCCAGGCGTTGCAATGTCAATTGCCAGGCCTGTGTGATGTTCGCTATGTCCTGGTGCCGCGTTGACGGTCAGGATTTCGTCAATGACCTGCCCGGCATTAATCTTTTTGCGAATCAGCGCCGCCTGATACTCAATACTTCGAAATCCCGACACGATCATCAGGGTTATCGAGTCCTGCATGGCCGCTTTCATCATGACATTCCATTGCCGGGCCGCGTCCGGTGCCAGGCGCTGCATACGCCCGACGAGATTTGGTCCGACATCGATCAATACGGCTGGTTCTCCGCATACGGGGAGGCCGGTATCCCGACCGTACGAAGCGGAAATGCCGAGTTCTTCGTGAAGTTCGCGTAGCATACGTGGCGCGATTGTCCCACAAACTCTTGATTAGCGACTATGGCTGAAGACCGAATTTACGCCGACAATGAAACAGGCGATGAGCCGTTTCGCTTTAACGCAGACGTGGCACAGGTATTTCCTGACATGCTGCGGCGATCCATCCCCGGCTATGCTGCATCCCTGGAGGCTATCGGCTCTCTTGCCGCGCGCTACGTCACGGCTGGCACAAATTGTTACGACCTGGGTTGCTCACTCGGTGCGGCGACCATCGCTATGCGGCAGGGCATACAGGTCCCCGATTGCAGAATATTTGCTGTCGACAATGCGCCTGCAATGATCGAGCGCTGCAAAGAACTTATCGCCACGGATAACGAAGCAACTCATTCGCGAACACCTGTGGAGATTCTCCTGGGTGATGTACGCGATGTGACTATCGCCAATGCAACGATGGTCGTCATGAATTACACGTTGCAATTTCTTGACCTGGCCGGACGCGATGCGTTGATTCAGAGAGTCTTTGACGGCCTGCGACCTGGCGGACTGTTTCTTATGTCTGAGAAGGTTGTCGACACCGATCCGCACATGGAGAATCTGCTCGTCGATCTGCACCACGAGCACAAACGGCGCAATGCCTATAGCGAACTCGAAATCAGCCGCAAGCGCGCCGCACTCGAAAATGTGCTTGTCCCGGAGACGGTGGCGGCGCACCGCGAACGATTGGATCGGGCCGGATTTACCCACTCAGGGGTTTGGTTGCGCTATTTCAACTTCGTTTCCATTGTGGCCATCAAATCACAATGATCGACTACTCATCACTCTGGCAGTGCCTTTCCGACCTCGAACTCGACCACTGGCGCCGGCAATGCGAACCGCTGCTACAACTGCGGCTGTCCGACAGCGGCCATGGCGACTTCAAGCGCTGGCAGCAGGTCGTCGAAAATCTCGACACACTTGATGAGGGTGATTCGGCAGCAATCCGTGAATCGCTGTTGGGCCTCTCGCCGTGGCGCAAGGGGCCGTTCCAAATCGGTAGCGTCACGATAGACAGCGAGTGGCGAAGCGATTTCAAGTGGAATCGGCTGAAGGACGGCATTGCGTCGTTAGAGGGCCGCAACATACTCGATATCGGTTGTGGTAACGGCTATTACGCGTTGCAGATGCGTGCTGCAGGAGCCCAAACGGTCATCGGCATCGACCCGACCATTCTGTATGTCGTGCAGTTTCGTGCGGTCTCGCGCTTTACTGACGCGAATCATATTTTCGTCCTGCCGTTGCGCCTGCAAGAGCTTCCCGAGAATTCGCGTTCTTTCGATACAACGTTTTCAATGGGCGTCCTCTACCACCAGCGCTCACCGATCGACCATTTGCGGCAACTAAGATCGACTTTGCGCCCGGGTGGGCAACTGGTTCTGGAAACACTATTTATGCCGGGTGACGAATCCTTTGCCCGCACACCAACAGACCGATATGCACGCATGCGAAACGTCTGGATGCTACCAACCGTATCCGAGCTAAAGACGTGGTTGCAGCGCAGCGGTTTTGTTGATGTGAATATCATTGACGAATCAGTGACGACAATCGATGAACAACGCAGCACCGAATGGATGACCTTCGAATCTCTGGCCGAGGCTCTCGATCCCACCGATCAGTCTCGAACCGTAGAGGGCTGGCCGGCGCCCCGACGCGTCATCGCTATTGCCAATGCGTATTAGTTTCAGTAAATTCTGTCGAGACTGAAACTTAGGAAATGACGGATGAAACTATCTCCGGCTGTAGAAAAATATGTCCTGCATTGGGGCGAAATGGGCACGCGCTGGGGAACCAACCGCACGGTTGCCCAAATCCAGGCATTGCTCTATTTGTCTCCGGAGCCACTGCGGGCCGATCAGATAGTCGACGCCTTGTCCATCGCACGCTCGAATGTCAGCACGAGTATCCGCGAGCTGCAAAGTTATCAGCTTGTGCGTATGACCCACGTGCTCGGCGACCGGCGCGACTATTTTGAGTCACTTCATGATGTCTGGGAACTCTTCCGCGTGATTATTGAGCAACGCAAACAGCGTGAACTCAATCCGACCTTGTCGATGCTGCGTACAGCGGCCGAGGAAGTCGATCTGGAACAAGATACAGATCCGATTACGAAGCAACGTATTCGGAACATGCTGGCTTTCGTGGAGACAACGAGCGATTGGTACGAGCAGATTAGCGACATTCCGTCGTCTACACTGACCAAGCTCATGAAGCTCGGCAAAGGCATTACGAAGCTCGTTAAGAAATAGGCCCTGGCCCGCAGAGTTCGGCGGTCTTTTCAGTGGACGCCAGTGTCTCGCGCAACACCCAGACCGATTCCGTAATCGCTTTCGCTTCAGGACCGCCGCTCAGTGTGTCACTCGGGCGATAGAAGTAACCACCCTGCGTGTAAGTCCATGTGTAGCTCTCGCCGTTAGCGCACTCGCTATCCTGGTATTGACCGCTGGCCAGATAACCCTCGCGTATTACTGATGATGACTGCCAGGGAATTACTGCTCCTGGCTCAATTTTCTTCAGCCACGTTCGTGCACCATTGCCCGGGTCGTCACGTAAGACTTTTACGCTGACACCCGCGATATCTGTCGGCTGCCAGCCGACGAGGCCGGTGTCGAGAATAGTCGGTGTTTCAATCATCGCCATTGGATCAACATCATCCAGGAAATACAGAATCCGGGCGCCCTCGGCCGTTTTCAGGTTGAAGCCGAATGTGCCGGGGGGCACGTGAGCGTATCCCCCGATACGCAATCGTATGTCGCCCACGTCCAGGTCGCCGGCCAACACGAAAATCTCCAGCGCTTTTCCAGGGGCGCCACCAGTGGTCCCCTGCCAACCCGGTGGTAGATCAATTCGGTTGCTCGTGCGTCTCGTTTTCGGATTACCGGCAAATTGCTTGGCGTAAACGCCCGGCATCGTTGCCAGGAATATGTTGTCGAGATCGCTGGACTGAATAAATGCCGGATACGGAAGCTCGGGCGGCCCCGAGGCACAAGCAGTGGCGGTCAAGACGAAAAAAGCCGCCCAGAATCTGGGCGGCATATTAAGCAGGGAATGTATCGGGCCAGTGACGAATCGCATAATACGAAACCTCCATGTTGCGTGTGTATTTGCGTTGTTTGTCAACGTACGAATAGGTCGCTTCTTCAACAGCTGATATCGGCCGCGCAGGCGACCGCTAATAAGCTACGTGTTGAGAGGAGTCACGTGTTGCCCGCCATTGAATCATGCATCCGGCACGACGCCCCAATCGCATTGCCTTTTACATCCCATCTCCGTGCGTACCGAATTGGTACGAGCAGGATGCTACTACATCTTGTATAGGAAGGCGAGTTATGCACAAGATGTAGCTATGGCTCCCCAGAATGGACGGAAATTGACTTGAACCACGATATTTCGATCGCCGGTCGATCCAAACACCAGAAAATCGGCCTGTTTTTGGGCCCCTCCATCTCGGCAGTAATGCTCTTGTCGGGAGCGCCCGATGATCTGTCGACACAAGCCTGGACGACGGCGGCACTGGGTATGCTCATGGCGGTATGGTGGGCAACCGAGGCTGTGCCTATCGCGGTTACAGCATTACTACCGTTGGTGTGTTTCCCACTGTTTGGCATCGCGAGCATTCAGGACACTGCCGCACCCTACTCGAATAAAGTCATCTACCTGTTCCTGGGTGGTTTTATCGTGGCGTTTGCGATGCAGCGCTGGAATCTCCACCGACGCATTGCACTCAACGTCCTGCAATATGTCGGCGGTAGTGGACGATCGTTGATCGGCGGCTTCATGCTGGCAAGTGCTGTCATCAGCATGTGGGTCATGAACACTTCGACGACGATGATGATGCTGCCGATCGCCGTGTCGATCATCGCTGTCGTTCACAAGACAGTGACAGGCCTGGATGACAAGGCCAAACAGGACTTTCAGTATGCTTTGCTACTTGGTGTTGCCTACGGCGCGACAATCGGCGGCATAGCGACGCTGATAGGCACCGCACCCAACGCGATGTTTGCCGCGTTCATGCAGGAAAATTACGGTACCGAGATTGACTTCGCGAGCTGGATGCTCGTCGGCCTGCCATTGTCTGCCGCAATGTTGCCGCTTGCGTGGCTCGCCCTGACAAGATTGGTATTCAAGGTGGATTTCGTAACATCGGGCGAAGGACGCGCCGAACTTAAACGCATGAAAAACGAACTGGGTCGAATTACGGTTCCCGAAATTCGCGTCGCGATCGTGTTCCTCTTTATGGCTTTCATGTGGATTGGCCGGCCGCTGCTGACTCAGTTGCCTGGGCTGTCAGCGCTCGACGATTCCGGAATAGCCGTGGCCGGCGCGATCGCTTTGTTTCTGGTGCCCAGTGGTGAGAAAAGCGATCCGCTGCTATTACGCTGGCAATACGCGGAGCAATTGCCCTGGGGCGTACTTATTTTGTTCGGCGGTGGTCTAACCCTGGCAAGCGCCGTAACCAGAACCGGGCTCGCCGAGTGGCTTGGCGGTAGTTTGCAGGCCGTGGGCATGTTGCCGCTTGCCGTGATCGTGATTATCACGGCGGCGATGATTATTTTCCTGACTGAGCTGACCAGCAATACCGCGACGACGGCGACGTTCCTGCCGATTGTCGGCGCGATCGCACTCGAGTCCGGCATTGACCCAATTGTCCTGATGGTTCCCGTCACCTTCGCCGCCAGTTGTGCATTTATGCTTCCTGTCGCGACCCCTCCAAACGCCATTGTGTTCGGCTCGGGCTTGCTGACTATTCCCAAGATGGCGCGAGCCGGTCTGGCGCTCAACATCATCGGTATCGTTCTTGTCTCCCTGGTCGCGCTGACGCTGGCGCCACGTTTCCTGTAGGTACCACCTATGGCTGACGAATATTCGATTAGCAAAACAAACAAAGTGCGGCAGTTAGGCGAGAAAGCCGTCTACGACAAGACAACCGTGCACGCGGTACTCGATTCCGCGCTGGTCGCCCACGTAGCATTTGTCCAGGATGGGTCCCCCGTTGTCGTACCTATGATCCACGGCCGTGACGGCGAGACGATTTACCTGCACGGGGCACGCAAAGCTCGCGCCATTCGAATGCTCGAAGAAACGGATCGCGCGTGCCTGAACATCACCCATGTCGATGGGCTCGTGCTTGCCCGCTCCGCATTCAATTCGTCGATGAATTACCGGTCT
>JAOTUU010000185.1 GCA_029863705.1 Gammaproteobacteria bacterium | reverse complement strand
AACTTCTACATTGGGGCTGGTATCAGACATGCGGTTTCCGTGCGTCAGGCGACAGCAGTTTCTTGATCGGTGGGTGTCGCAACGGCCAGCAACCACCGAGGGTCATTGCGTGGGATATGTCGCGGTGTTGAGAGTCGCAGGCCGGTGGCTTGGCACCAGTCCGCGAAACGGGTCTCCAGGAATGTGGCGCCGTCATCATCGGTCGCTGCGAGAATCAGCAGTCGGCCACCCGGCTTTAGCAGGCGACCTGCTTCGCAAAGAGCCAGGACAGGTTCGTCCGCTTCGCCGAGTACGTCATCGAGTATGACCGTGTCGAATTCGTCATCGTCAAACGGCAGTTCATACATGTTGCCTTTGCGCAGACTGTAGTTTTCGACGCCGGCCAACAGCAATTCCGCCCGCGCTAGCTGGCGCGCGTCTGAATCGATGTCGACACCGATCACCCGATTCGCGCGCGATGCCAGTAACTTAAGGACCCTCCCCTGACCGCAGCCGATATCAAGCAGATCACCAAGCGGCGCAGCGACTGTCAACTCCACGAGCGCGCGATGCAAACGCCGAGATGTTGAGTCGTCGGACGACGAAGGCACCGTGGCCGGGATATCGCGTAGCTGACGCAACTTGCCAAAATCTTTTTCGAACAGCGGCTCATCTTCCGGCAGCAAGTTCAGAAGACGGCGACGCGATGCTGTCTGTTCGCCACCCATTGGCACGCGGTAATAGACAAAGTGCCCGTCACGAAACCGTTCGAGCAATTGCGCTTCGCAAAGCTGTTTCAGGTGCTGCGATATACGCGGCTGGCTTTGAGACATCACTTTCGTCAGCTCGGAGACACTGCACTCAGCGCGCGCGCACAAGGCCACAATACGCAGACGGACAGGGTCGGCGAGTGCCTTAAATTGCGTGATGAGTTCGTCGCTTAACATATTAATAAATATATAAAGATATACTTATATTCACGACCGTACAGAATAGCACATCCGAACCGTCCAGCACACGGCCTGCGCCCGGGTATGGCACATAGCGGCGAACCGTCCAGCGCACGGCCGTCTAGCGCGGCATCATTTTTTCCGGAATGTCTCGATCCCGCTTGACGGGAGCTCGCTGCGCTGCGCTTTATTTCCGGAAAAAAAGATCCCACGCTCCCGGCCCTACGACCATCATCGTAGAGCCGGCGGGCGGGGCGTTTATCGAGGGAAGTAAAGCGCAGCGTGCGCAGCATCGCGAGCCATGACCGAGAGAAATGCGCCGTCTGCCGGCTGTGCGTCTTACCCGGGCGCAGACCGTAATCCGTGCCGGGATGCTACGAGAGTTTGTCTTTGAGGATCGCGTTAACCTGGCCGGGGTTGGCCTTGCCGCCCGTTTCTTTCATTACCTGGCCGACAAAGAAGCCAATCAGCTTGTCCTTGCCCGCCTTGTAATCGGCGACCTGACCAGGATTGGCAGCAATAATCCGGTCAACAACGTCTTCGATTGCCGAAGAGTCTGTAATTTGTTTCAGGCCGCGTGCTTCGATGACATCGTCAGCGTTGCCCTCGCCCGCCCACATCGCTTCAAACACTTCTTTGGCGATTTTTCCCGAGATAGTGCTGTCCTGAATGCGGTCGAGCAGACCTGCAAGATCAGCGGCCGCGATATTGCTTTGCTCGATATCCAGACCGTCTTTGTTGAGTGCGGCCGACAAGTCGCCGATCACCCAGTTTGCTGCGATTTGCGCCTTGGCGTCCGTGGCCGATGCGACAGCCTCGAAGTAATCCGACAACGCCAGCGATGCCGTCAGAATGCCGGCGTCATCAAACCTGAGGCCGTAGTCGTCGATGAAGCGCCGTCGTTTGGCGTCGGGCAGCTCCGGAAGCGTTGCGCGCACCGCCTCGATGTAGGTCGCGTCGATTTCAACAGGAAGCAGGTCAGGATCCGGGAAGTAGCGATAGTCGTTCGCCTCTTCCTTGCTGCGCATCGAGCGCGTCTCATCTTTGTCGGAATCGTACAGACGCGTTTCCTGCCGAACCTCACCGCCATCCTCAATGAGTTCAATTTGCCGCTCAACCTCGAAGTTGATGGCTTTTTCCACGTAGCGGAACGAGTTGAGGTTTTTTATCTCGCTGCGCGTGCCAAGCTCTTCCTGCCCAAGCGGCCTTACAGAAACATTAGCGTCGCAACGAAACGAGCCTTCTTGCATATTGCCGTCGGAGATACCCAGGTAACGCACGATCGAGTGGATCTTGCGCATGTATGCGACAGCTTCTCTGGCCGAACTCAGGTCAGGCTCGGACACGATCTCAAGCAACGGTGTACCAGCCCGATTCAGGTCGATACCAGAGTAGCGATCAAGGCCTTCATGGATCGATTTTCCAGCGTCTTCTTCGAGATGCGCGCGAGTAATGCCGATACGCTTTTCGTTGCCGTCTGCGTCGGTGATAAAAAGTTCGCCGTGCTCAACGATGGGCAACTCGTACTGACTGATTTGGTAGCCCTTCGGCAAATCCGGGTAAAAGTAATTCTTGCGCGCAAACACCGATCGCGGTGCGACTGTCGCATTTACGGCGAGCCCGAATTTGGCCGCCATGCGCACGACCTCTTCGTTGAGTACCGGCAAAACACCCGGATAACCGAGGTCTACGAGGCAAGCCTGGGTGTTTGGCTCAGCGCCATAGGCAGTAGATGCGGCCGAGAATATTTTGCTCTTCGTCGCAAGTTGCGCATGAATCTCGAGCCCGATGACGACTTCCCACTGCCCGCTCATCGGAAGTCCTCGGGGCAAGCCTCGTTCCAGTCCGTACGTTGTTCGTACTGGTGCGCGCAATTGAGCAACGTCTCTTCGCCAAAGTGCGCGCCTACGAGGTGCAAGCCAACCGGCATATCGTCAACCATGCCACAAGGCACAGAAATACCGGGTAATCCCGCGAGGTTCGCGCCAATCGTGTAGATATCGTTGAGGTACATCGTAATCGGATCATCAGTCTTATCGCCGAGCTTGAACGCCGGTGTCGGCGTTGTCGGTCCGGCAATGACATCCACACCTGCGAATGCTTTTCTGAAGTCATCCGCAATCAGTTGTCGTACCTGCTGAGCCTTGAGGTAGTACGCATCGTAGTAGCCCGCGGACAAAACGTATGTTCCGGTCATGATGCGGCGCTTGACCTCGGCGCCAAACCCTTCGCCACGACTGCGACAATAGAGGTCAAACAGATCCTCGGCATCATCGGCGCGATGACCAAAACGTACGCCGTCAAAACGCGACAGATTCGATGAACACTCTGCCGGTGCAACGACGTAATAGGTCGGTACAGAGAGTTCGAGGTTGGGCAAATCCACCTCGGTCAAAATGGCACCCTGCGCCTCAAGCAGTGCGAGCGCATCTTTGACGGCAACACCGCAATTGTCGTCGAGACCTTCGTCGAAGTGCTGGCGGACAATGCCAACGCGCAGTCCCTTGAGCGACTTGTCGAGACCGGCGACGTAATCTGGCACCGGTTGATTGATTGACGTGGAGTCGCGTTCGTCAAAACCGGCCATGACGCCGAGCAGCATCGCCGCATCGGCGGTACTGCGGGTAATGACGCCCGCCTGGTCGAGGCTTGATGCAAATGCGATCATGCCGTATCGCGAAACACGGCCGTAGGTCGGCTTTAGCCCAACGGTGCCTGTCAGCGCGGCTGGTTGGCGAATCGACCCGCCCGTATCCGTCCCCGTCGCCGCAGGCGCGAGCCGAGCAGCAACAGCCGCCGCCGATCCACCAGATGAGCCGCCTGGAGAACACTCGAGGTTCCAGGGGTTCATCACAGGACCGAAATAGCTCGTCTCATTTGATGAGCCCATCGCGAACTCGTCCATGTTGGACTTGCCGAGCATGACGGCGCCCGCCTCGGCCATGCGTTTCACGACGGTTGCGTCGTATGGAGAGACGAAGTTCTCGAGCATGCGCGAACCGCAAGTTGTCAGGACATCGCGCGTACAAAAAATGTCTTTATGAACGATGGGCAGGCCGTTAAGTACGCCCGCATTACCCGAGGCTCTTGCATCGTCCGCGCGCTGCGCATCCGCAAGAGCCTGTTCGGCCGTCACGGTGATGAACGCGTTCAGCCTGCCATTGTGTAAATCAATGCGATCCAGCAGGGCCTTGGTAATGTCGACAGACGAGAAAGTGCCATTCTCGAGACCGGCGGCGAGCTGTGTCAGCGTTTGAAGATGCAGGTCCTGGCTCATGGGTCACTCGATGACCTTGGGAACGAGATACAGGCCATCGCTGACAGCCGGCGCGTTCTCCTGGAAATGATCGCGGTCATCGGTCTCCGTGACCTCATCTGCGCGCAGCCGCTGAGTCTCGTTGAAGGGGTGCGCCATCGGCACGACGTCGTCTGTGGCCGCCTGGCTCAACTGGGCGACGAAATCGACGATTCGAGACAGTTTTTCGACCGTTTCGGCCGTCTCATCTTCGGCGAGCCTGAGTCTCGCCAGCGTCGCAATGTGCTGAACCTGATCTTTATCGAGTGACACGGAGAAATTCCTGCTTTGCGGTGCGTGCTTCACCCCCTGGCGAGCGCGCACGCAATAATACACGGCGCCTTGTGCAATGTCGTGCGCATTGTTAGATTAGCGCGTTAATCCTATTTCGGAAGCTTTCCTTAACATGTTCAAGAACATACTGGGTTATTTCTCCAATGACCTTTCGATCGACCTCGGCACGGCCAACACGCTGATTTACTCGCGTGGACACGGCATCGTCCTCGATGAACCCTCTGTTGTCGCCATTCGCGAGGACAGCGGTCGCGGCGGCCGTGTGGTCGAAGCTGTCGGCGCTGAGGCAAAGAACATGCTCGGTAGAACGCCCGGAAACATCACCGCAATCCGGCCCCTGAAAGACGGCGTAATCGCCGATTTCACGGTCACTGAGAAAATGCTGCAACACTTTATCAAGAAGGCGCTGGGCACCCGCTATTTCCGCCCCAGCCCACGCGTGCTTATCTGCGTCCCTTACGGATCGACACAGGTTGAACGTCGCGCAATTCGCGAATCTGCCGAAGGCGCTGGTGCCCGCAAGGTGCACCTGATCCCGGAACCCATGGCTGCCGCTATCGGCGCCGGCATGCCGGTACATGAAGCGCGCGGATCGATGGTGCTGGACATCGGTGGCGGCACGTCCGAGGTCGCCGTTATCTCCTTGAACGGAATCGTGTACGCAGCATCGGTCAGAATTGGTGGCGACCGCTTCGACGAGGCGATAACCAACTACGTGCGTCGCAACTACGGCATCCTGATTGGTGAAGCAACGGCAGAGCGCATCAAGCACGAAATAGGCTCTGCGTTCCCCGGCCAGGAAGTTCTCGAGATTTCGGTGAAAGGCCGCAATCTTTCCGAAGGCGTCCCGCGAGCGTTCACGTTGAACAGCAATGAGATCCTCGAGGCTTTGCAAGAACCTCTGCAGGGCATAGTCGGCGCCGTTAAGGAGGCACTGGAGCAAACGCCACCCGAACTCGGCGCTGATGTTGCAGATCGCGGCATCGTGCTAACCGGTGGTGGCGCCATGCTCCGAGATCTCGATAAGTTGCTGATGGAAGAGACAGGCCTGCCCGTTGTTATTGCCGATGACCCGATGACCTGCGTAGCCCGCGGCGGTGGTCGTGTCATTGAGCTTATCGACGAACACGGGCCGTCAGTATTCGGACTGGAGTAAGCCAGTACACGAGCCGGAATAACGATTTGTAATGGTCGCTTCCCGAGCCAATAGCAGTAACCCAGCAAGAATTCCTGCGCTCGGCGTAAGGGTGCTAGGGGCGATTGCGCTCAGCATTTTGCTCATGGTGCTCGACCACCGGCAGGATCATCTAAGCACGGTCCGACAAGCCGTTGGCGTCACGGTCTATCCCATCCAGATTGTCGTCGATTCGCCGTTCAGACTCTGGGCATGGATTCGCGAAAGCACGTCAGACCGAAACCAGCTGCACCTTGATCTGGGCCGACTGCAGGCCGAACGCTTACTGACCAGCGCACGGCTACAAAGACTTGCTGCGCTGGAGGCCGAGAACGCGCGGCTGCGCGGCCTGCTTGAAGCGCGGATTCGGGTTCGTGACGACGTACGCGTTGCGGAAATCATGGCAGTCGATGCGAATCCTTACCGCCACAATATCGTCATTGATATTGGCGAGCGCGACGGTGTGTATGACGGCCAGGCGATTGTTGATGCCGACGGCGTCGTTGGCCAGGTCATCGAAACCGGGTTCACCACATCACAGGCGATGTTGATCTCGGATCCAAGCCATGCGCTACCGGTGGAGGTCAACCGCAACGGCCTGCGGACAATCGCAAACGGCACCGGCGAATTCGATTCACTCGACCTTCCGTTTCTGCCGAATAACGCTGATATCCGGCCGGGCGACCTGCTGGTCACTTCCGGCCTTGGCGGCGCATTTCCCTCGGGCTACCCCGTTGCGGTCGTCAGGGCCGTTAATCGTATGCCGCAAAGACGCTTTGCCGATGTAACGGCGACCCCTTCT
>JAOTUU010000275.1 GCA_029863705.1 Gammaproteobacteria bacterium | reverse complement strand
ATACTGGGGGGGGGTGGCGTTCTATAGAGTGTAGCGGATAAGCGCTAAACGGAAAAGACATAATACTTCCGATTATTATGGTAAATTCTTGAAATCCCGAAGGTTCTATTATTGACACTTATGCCCGAAACAGCTCCCTATGATAGCCTTCGAATCCGGTCGATTGGTCGTAGACTGTTGACCGGGCAAGATGGAGGGTAACTACCAAAACAGGCTTCAAACCTGGCCTCCATTTTTCCTACGTCGCGCCCGGGTGGCGGAATTGGTAGACGCTGCGGACTTAAAATCCGCTGTCCGAAAGGACGTGCCGGTTCGAGTCCGGCTCTGGGCACCATAACTGCGGCCAAAGGCCGCTGTTATGAGGCAGGCGGACTCGCCGTTATGGTGCAACTCCAAAGAAAGCGGCTTCCCCGAAACCTCATTGATTCTTAGTGCATTGCGGCTATCACATGATTGCTGGTCTCTACCGCTGTCTGTTGGTCAGACTGGCTGCCTATCGTGGTTCGAGTCCGGCCCTGGGCACCATAACTGCGGCAATTTAGATGTTGACCACATCCCGCTTAATCATCGTTAGCTCGTTGCCATTTTCGGTTGTTCGATGATTAATTTCATCCATTGCGCTTTTCATGAGGAATACGCCGAATCCGCCCGGGTTTTCGCGCAGATCAGACGTGCGCAAGTCAACCTGTGGAGCAAGCGCCGGGTCAAAAGTCGGCGCCATGTCACGCAATCGAACGATGAGATCGGAATTGACAACAGAAAGTTCTAACTCAATATCGCCGGGGCCATCATAGCCATGGGTGAGAATATTGGTAACCGCTTCATCGATCGCCAGGCGCAAATCCAGGAAAGCACTGGGCTTAACGCCCAGTGCAGTTGCAGTATCGATGGCGTACTCGCGTATGTCGGACAGCAACCCAAGTTCGGCTTGTAATTTCAGCGGCATAGAGGGGCCATGCTGCATGGCCAAACAGTACTAGAATGCAGCGACTGCCTCGTCGATGCTGCCGTGGATGTCGATGAAAGCATCGAAGCCTAGCGTTTTGAACACTTTTGCGGCCGCAGGTGACGGATTCAGAATCTTCAGGCTGGCCGATCGCAAGCTCGGATCGTCCGGGCTCAAAAAATTCGTGACTGCGTGGATGGCTCTCATCCCGGCACTACCGAGGTAGTCAACCTCGCTCATGTCGAGCAGAAGAAATTGTGCGCCTGAATCGATGGCTTTTCTGGCTGCATTCTCAAGGTCACCTTGCGTGTTCGCATCTAGAGACCCCTTAAGTCGCAATACGGTTACCGCTTTTTCACCATCTTCCCTGGAAACACCGATCTGCAGATTTTCAGACATCTGACTACCCTCGTTGTAATAGTTATTTTCAAGCAACCAATCGATGCAAATGTTATACCGTCCCGCGTTTGCTTGCCAGCATTGTAATGTCATCGTGCTGCGGCGAATCAAGGGCAAAACCGTTAACGGAACTGGCAATCTTTTTCAGCAAGCTGCTTGCATCGCCTTGCCAGGAATCGAGCAGCGAGCGCAATCGCTGCTCCGAGAATTGTTCACCCGATATGTTGGTCGCCTCGGGCACACCGTCGGTATACAGGAGCAATGTCTCCCCCGGCTCAAGCTGGGCGGTGCCTATTTCGTGTCCAACGCCGGCGAAGAGACCGAGAACAGGGCCGGCATGAGGTAACCCCTGTCTGATCCCATCCGCATTGAGGATGTAGGCTTCCTCATGACCCGCATTGATATAGTTGAGAGTCCCCGTTTCGGGGTCGAGCAGGCCGACAAAGACGGATGCAAACATGCTGGTCTTGCCATGTGTTGTTGCAACGTAGTTGTTCGTCAGGGCAACTGTATTCGTAAGGGTCTCTCGTGCAAGCGCGTCGCAATTCTCGCACTCTGCTGCGTCGGTCATTGCGGGGGCGGCGTCGAAGGCCCAGGTTACAAATGTGCGGGATTGCGCCGTTGCCCGGATCAGGCTCCGGAAAAGGGTCATGAACAGCGCTGCACCGACGCCCTTGTCACAAACATCGCCAATGACAAGTGCCAGGCGGTTGATTGCTGGTATGTAAAAAGCATCGTAAAAGTCACCCGCGACCTGACGCGCCGCCTGAAAATGACCGGCAATTTCGTATCCGGAAATACGCGGCAGTTCATCGGGCAGGAATCCGGACTGAATTCTCCGGCCGATTTTCAGTTCCTCCTCGGCCGCACGGAGCCGCCAGCTGCGTGTGGTCATCCTGTTCGCAATACCGCTTTCGCGCTCGCAGAGCATCTGGACGAGCCCCTGCAGGGCCTCAGGCCTTGTTCGTAGAGCGTTATACAGTGCGCCCCGTTCGACACGCAGTAAGGTGACAGATTCCTCCGCAGTTACCGAGGCCGTCCGCTCCAGGCCGCCAAGCGCTCCGATTTCCCCGAACACATCACCTGCGCCCAGCCTATTCAGGACCAGTTCACCGTCGTGAACGCGGACACTGCCATTACTGATTACATAAAGAGAGCTGCCAGCATCACCGCGGTTGAATATCGTCTGGCCGGCATCAAATTTGACGCGGACACCCACCAGCTCAACAGCTTTACGAAGGTCGGGGCTCAAGGATTCGTAAGAGGTGCTCACAAGCTAGCAATACTGCTATTGCAAAAGCCTACTAGTTATCTTTCGCGCCCTGATCGATCCACTTCTTAATGATCTCGATCTGCTCGTCTGATAACGGCACACCACGACCCTCTGCAAGGGAGACATCGTGGTGAGGCGGCATCCGGATTTCCGGCGCGGTCTTCATTGCAATAACCCGATACAGATTGCTTGACTCACTGCTTCCCGGGATTACGACCGGACCCAAACTTGTGCCGCTGAGAACGTCGTCGTAGTTACTGACGCTCAAACCACTGGTTACCGAGCCTTCGCCAGCACGGTTGTGACAACTTAGGCAGGATTCGGTGAGAATCGGTTGGACGTCAGCGGAATAACTGATCTGGCGCTCACAGCCGAAGAGCCCGAAACACAATGCGACACTACACAGTCTGAATACGATGTTCGCGGTCATGTTCTCGTCCTTCATGTTTGGTTCGATCAAACCTAGTCTGGGGAAATTGGCGTAGCAATCGTGGCTTTCCGCAGCGTAGGTCTGCTCCGGTCACACCATGAACGTTAACTGTTTCACAGTTCTCAATAAAAACCAATGACTTATTAGACTTTCCTCGTGTGTTTTGGGACAAGAGAACCTGTCCATTGGAGAGACGCCATGAAGCCGGCCACTGCCACAGAGAATATTGACTACCGGCTGCTCAGCCGACTGAGCAACCTGGTCGTATGCAGCCGTTGCCTTAGCAACGGCAAGTTGACTCCGGTGCCGCAGGTTTTTTCTCCGCGACACACACCGCGCAGCTTGTGTGCGAGTTGCGCCACACCCAGCCGCCAACGCAATTTACGGCAGATTCTCAGGCGACTTATTGCTCAGTAAAGGTCGTTGCGGCACACTCGGCCTACATGGCCAAACTTTACTTCTACTACTCATCGATGAATGCCGGTAAGTCCACGGCATTGCTGCAATCCAGTTACAACTACAAAGAACGGGGCATGAAAACCCTGGTGCTGGCGCCTGCTTTCGACGATCGTTTTGGTGTGGGAAAGGTCACCTCGAGGATCGGAATCGAAGCAGAGGCTATAACATTCGTGGCTGAAGACGATTTGCTTGTCGCCATAGAGAAGCACGCCGAAGCCAATCCTCTGCATTGCATCCTCGTCGATGAGGCGCAGTTCCTGACCAAGGCGCAGGTGTTTCAGCTTGGTGAGGTGACCGATAAATTGAATATCCCGGTACTTGCATATGGCTTGCGAACAGATTTTCAGGGCGAGCCGTTCGAGGGCAGTAAATATCTGCTGGCGTGGTCGGACAACCTGAGAGAGCTCAAGGCTATTTGCGAATGCGGCTCCAAAGCAACGATGGTTGTGCGCCTGGATCAGGACGGCAACGCGATTACTGAAGGTTCTCAGGTGGAAATCGGCGGTAACGATCGCTACGTATCGATGTGTCGCAGGCACTTCAAAGAAAAATAC
>JAOTUU010000387.1 GCA_029863705.1 Gammaproteobacteria bacterium | reverse complement strand
GCGCATCAGGTTCCCGATGTTGGAAGGTTCTCCGGCGGAGCGGGCAATATCTCGGTGTTTTCCTGCGCGAGTAGATTGCGCATATCCTCGAGTGTCTTCATGACCGCGGTATCAGCGAACTCGCTGCCGTCGAGTGAGCCGCGTCTTGTCGCGTGCGGATCGTCGAACTTGATTCGATGATGGCCGACGGTGATGACGTCGTCGTGAATGAGTACATGGTTGGATACGCGTCGAGAATTGACAAAGGTACCGTTGCTGCTATTTAGATCCATGAGAAACGTCGAACTACCATGGCGCACAAGCAACGCATGGTGGCGGCTGATGAACTTGCTGCTTATCGCAATGTCGTTATGTTCGGAGCGGCCGATTAGCAACCGCGACATATCGAAGGTCAATTCACGCATCGTTTCGCCCTCGTACGAAACGTAAAGCGTCGGTGGGCCGGGTAGGGCTGTAGTTTGCTGTTGCGCCTCTGCGAGCTGGGCATCGTCCCAGGTGCCGTTTGGCAGTGCGGGGCTCTCGATCATTTCGACAGGCACAGGCAATGTTTCTGACTTGGCCAGAGCGAGTAACGCAATGCGGTCGATAATGCCGGGCCAGCCGCCAGAGGATCGCCATAGCTCGGTGCAAACAGACCGTGGAAAAACGAATTCCGGCATGAGGCTGCCTGCACCACGCAGCTTTTCGTGTACGTAGTGCGCTACCTCTTCGCTGGTCATCGGGTGCAGATGAAAGTCATGCAACAGTCGTTCCGAAATGCACTCCATCGCTGGCGCGTCGATAATCGACCGCAAGGATCTGTCGCTGACGAGGACCATTTTTAGTGCACTGATATTTCGCACCTTGAGCGTTGCCAGCTCACAAATCGCGCGCAACGCGCTCGGATTTAGACCGTGAGCGTTTTCGATAATCAGGATTGGCGACTCTTGCGATGCTGCCTGTTGCAGTGCAAATACGCGTAACATGCCCAGCAATTCGTTCGGCGAACTATGATCGAATGCGTAACCGAATTGCCTGAGGGCGGCTTCAAGCAGTCCGGTGGTGTTGAGGCGGTTACCATCGACAACAGCGTGCGAACTTTCTTCGGGGCGCGAATCGACGAACTTGCGGATGACCGTCGACTTGCCTGAAAGCGTCGGACCTTGCAGCAGGCTCAGACCGTTGGGCGCCGCACAGGTCTCTTCGAGAACCTTGAGTGCCTTCTCATGAGACGCGTACGATAGGGTCGACAGTGGCTTGCCGTGGGTTGGAAAAGGTTGTTCGTTAAGGCCTGCTGCCCCTAAGTCCATAAGTATTAACTCGCAGACGCTATCTCGCGTAAGATTCGGTACCCTTGGGTCCCAGATCGATCTTGTTATGAAACTCTGATCCGGCCGATCAGTCTACGACTGTGCTCAGAGGGTTGTAAACCGAAATGCAACGTTTCCTTGTCGATCAAGAGGACGCAGAACAAATCTCGGATAAACCTTAGGTAAGGAATGCAATAGGTTGAAATATAATGATGTTTAGCAGCTGCAAAAATACTGTCGGCCATCTGCGACGAGACGTAAGACATTGACTATCAAGTTAACAGCCAATGACCTGACGCTGCTCCGTGGCGAACGCTGCCTGTTCAAGAGTCTCAGCTTTGCGCTAAGTCCGGGTGAGCTCCTGATTCTGGAAGGCCAAAACGGCAGCGGCAAGACGAGCCTGATGCGCGCACTCGCGGGTTTACTGGAGTTTGAAACGGGCGACGTAAAGTGGGATGGCGTTTTGGTTCGAAAAAATCGGCAGGCGTTCCACGGCTCGCTCGTTTGGATGGCGCATCGCGTTGGCCTGAAGGCCGATCTGACACTGGTTGAGAACCTCAGCTTCGAGGCAAGCTTGCGGGCGCAATCAAGCGCCGAGCTCGACGATGTCATGACAAGACTTGGCATCAGCCGTTTGAGGCGTCTGCCAATACGCTCACTGTCGGCAGGGCAGCAACGTCGGGTGGCGCTGGCTCGAATGGTTTTGGCCAAGGCGCAGCTTTGGCTCATGGACGAACCCTTTACCAACCTTGATAGAGACGGCAGGACGCTCGTGATGAAACTCGTAAGTGAACACTTGGGTCGCGGTGGGATGTGCATAATGGCTGCGCATCAGGACGTCGAAGTGGACGCAACTGTTCACAAGGTTGTGCTGCAATGATAGAAGAGTTCGATACACCGGGTGTAATGAAGGCGATGTTTTCGGTCGCCAAGCGTGACTTGCTGCTCGCATGGAAGCGCCCGGGCGATGTACTCAATCCCTTGTTCTTTTTTGCGATGGTTGCGACCTTGTTCCCGTTGGCGGTTGGCCCCAGCAATGAACAATTGGAATTTAGCGGTCCAGGAGTTCTCTGGACGGCCGCTTTGCTCGCGACTTTGCTTTCGCTAAATAGCTTGTTTGTCACCGATTTCGAAGACGGCAGCCTC
>JAOTUU010000184.1 GCA_029863705.1 Gammaproteobacteria bacterium | reverse complement strand
AGCTCGATCTCGAAGACACCATTGACAGAACAGCTCGCAATGCCGGTCTTCTTGATATTCGTATGGTTCCGGAACGGCACAACGCCGTAAAAGTCCTCTTATGTCTCGACATTGGCGGCTCAATGGACGATCACGTGCGGGTTTGCGAAGAATTATTCTCCGCGGCACGCACCGAGTTCAAGCACCTGGAGTACTTCTACTTCCACAACTTTATCTATGAGAGTTTGTGGAAGGACAATCGACGCCGGCACGGCGAAAGAATACCCACACTTGATATCGCGCACAAATACGGCGCGGATTACAAACTGATTTTTGTGGGTGATGCAACCATGAGTCCATATGAAATCGTCTACGCGGGCGGCAGCGTTGAACACTGGAACGAGAAACCAGGTGCTGTTTGGATCAAACGCCTGTTGAACACTTACTCAAAAGCGATCTGGCTTAACCCCGAGCCGAAACAACGCTGGGAATTCACACCATCCACAAAACTGACGCGTGAAATCATGGAAGACAGGATGTTCCCACTCACGATTGCTGGACTCGATGAAGGTATTAAGGCGTTGCGCTAGTACCGGCGCCTAATTCTTTCAAGTCAGCAAGCACTTGTTGCGAATGCTCAGAGGGATCTACCTTCTCGTAGTGCTTCGCAAGCTTGCCGTCTGGATCGATCAAAAACGTTTGTCGTTTGGCAACCGTCATTCCAAACATCTTCGTCTTGACGCTATAGGCTTCAGACGCCTTGCCTTCGACGTCGGCCAACAGCGGGAAGGGAAGGCCGTACTTTTCAACGAACTTCCGATGTGATTCGGCGTCGTCCAGGCTGACGCCCAGAATCTGCGCATTGATATCCCTGAATGCGAAGATATTGTCGCGAAACTCACACGCCTCTGTTGTACAGCCGGGCGTCTGATCTTTCGGATAAAAATAAAGCACGACCCACTGATCCCTGTAGTCTTCCAGCGAGTGCAACTGCCCGTTCTGGTCTGAGAGCTCAAACTCAGGTGCCAGCTGCCCCACGGTGAGGTTTTCGGACGCGAACGCCGCAAGGCAGAGCGCAAATAGAGCGGCAATCATGTAAAGCGAACGTTTCATGAGACAAATTCCATTCAAAATGGTCACTATGACCATGTATTTTGTGGCGAAATACCACATCATCAAAGCACTATAATACGATTTGAGCCGGATACACCACAATTCTGCAAGTCTTTACACGATGAGAGCCAGCCAACCACACGATAAGAAAACTGCACTGGTGTTGCCGGGCGGTGGGGCGCGAGGCGCATTTCAGGTAGGTGTACTAAAGGCACTCTCGGAGCTCCTGCCCAAGGGCAGCCCGAGCCCTTTTGCTGTGATTAGCGGTACATCTGCGGGCGCTATTAACTCTGTCGTTCTCGCCAGCAAAGCCCGCCGTTTCGCCGTAGCAGTGGCCGAACTTGAGCAGGTCTGGGGCAATTTTCACTGTGATCAGGTGTATCGCACCGACAATGTGACGATGCTCAAGAGCAGCCTGCACTGGCTGACATCCATTGTGTTGGGTGGTTTTCTCGTCGGCATGCCGAAGTCATTGTTGGATAATGCACCGTTGCGGGCACTCCTGAGCCGCAATATTCGATTTCCGCGAATTCAGGATGCTATCGACAATGGTTGCCTCGACGCTGTCGCGATTACGGCAGCGAGCTACGCATCGGCTCGATCAACGTCATTTTTCCAGGCATCCAAAGGCAACGAAAATTGGTCGCGGACTCGCCGGGAAGGGGTACGGGGCGAACTTCACCTCGATCACCTGATGGCAAGTATTGCGGTACCAATGATTTTCCCGCCAGTAAACGTGCAGGGTGAATTTTTTGGCGACGGCGCCATGCGGCAGGCAACGCCCCTTAGCCCCGCTGTTCATCTCGGTGCAGATCGTATATTGGTCGTCGGCGTGCGCGACGAAACTGCGGATAAGTCGCTGAGTTCCGACGAGCCACAGGAGTCGCCGAGTTTTGGCCAAATTGCAGGCTACATGCTTGATGCTCTGTTCATGGATGGCCTCTATTCAGACCTGGAACGTGTAACTCGTATTAATCAGCTGATCGATTCCGTCAGTCCTGAACACCGTACCGGCCCGGTGAAGCGAATGCGCGCCATCGACACCATGCTTGTCGTGCCGAGCCAGGACTTGCGTGCCATTGCGCACAAACACCGGAAGCAGTTGCCGTTTGCTATTCGTGCTTTGCTGCGCAGCGTCAGCGGTCGCGGCCCGGGCGAAAATCGCCTATTGAGTTTCCTGTTATTCGAGCAATCGTTCACGCGAGAGCTCATAGAATTGGGATATCGCGACGCGATGAATGTAAAAGACCAATTGCTTGAATTCGTAAGCGGAGCTGAAGTGCCGAGGTTATTCGCGCCGAACTGGGTAAGAAAAGACCTGAGTTCGCTTCACGGCGAGATCGGTCAGTAGCACCGCGACCTGCACCTACAAGAGCAGTGCCGCTCCGAGGCCCAGGAAAGCCATGTAACCGATGACATCGGTGACGGTCGTCAATACCACGCCGCCGGCGAGCGCAGGATCGATATTCAGCCGTTTTAATGTGAGCGGAATAATGAAGCCCGCGAACGCCGCGACAAAGAGATTGATGATCATTGCGGCACCGATTACTCCGCCGATTCGCCAGTCGCCGAACCACAAGTACGTAAATGTGGCGACGACGATAGCCCAGCCAACACCATTCAATACCCCGACGAGCAGCTCCTTGCGCATAATTCGACGCGCATTGGTTCTGTCAATCTGACCTAGTGCAATAGCCCGCGTGATGATCGTCAGCGACTGGCTGCCGGCAACGCCGCCCATGCTTGGAACCACTGGCATCAGAACGGCCAACAGCACGATCTTGTCGACTGTCGTCTGAAAGAGGTCGACAACGGCGGCCGCGAGAAATGCGGTGCAAAGATTGATACCGAGCCATAGGGCTCGCCTTCGGGCGCTCTTGAATACGGGCGCGAACATATCGTCTTCTTCGTCAAGGCCGGCGGCGCTCATCAAGGAATGTTCAGCCTCGTCACGAATAACATCGACGACGTCATCTACTGTTATTCGACCCAGTACTCGATAGTCGTCGTCGACCACAGGTGCCGATAGCAGGTCTCTGTTTTCGAATTCCCAAACGACCTGCGTCGAGGGCGTGTGTGCCGGAATCGGCAGAATATCGGTCGACATGATGTTGGCGACAATCGTGTCTTCGTCGTTCGTTAGAAGGCGCGACAAATACAACGTGCCGACATAACCGTTGTCGCGATCGACGACAAATATCGAGTCGGTACCATCCGGCATTTCGCCACGTGCGCGCAGGTATCGGGAGACGACTTCGAGCGTGACATCCGGCCGAACAGTCACGATGTCGACATTCATCAGTCCGCCGGCGCTGTCTTCATCGTAAGCAAGAACCTGGCGCAGGCGTTCCTCGTCCTGGTGGTCAAGCGATTGCAGGACTTCGCGTGTCAAGGTCTCCGGCAGGTCGACCAGAAGGTCAGCGAGATCGTCGAGTTCCATGCCTTCTGTAGCGGCAATGAGGTCCTCGGTCTGCATCCCTTTGATCAGCCCATCACGCACTTCGTCAGCCACTTCGACGAGAACATCGCCCTCATCGTCCGGGCTGACCATTTCCCAGAGCACAGCACGCTCGCGCAGCGGCATCGATTCGAGCAGGCGGGCGACTTCGGCCGGGTGCAGGCTATGAATCATCAGGCGCGCCGACCGCATACCGCCACTGTTGAGCTGCTCACGCAACAACTGCAAATTGGCCTGGGTATGCTCTCTGGCTTCCATAATGCGGGACAGTTTACTGAATTCAGTTGTGCCGCGCTCTACGGACCTGAAAAAGATGCCTTAGCAGGGGCTTCGGCTCTGGCCTGGATTACTGACTGTTGAGGCGGTGGTTGCCGATATCGTTGTGCCGGGTAAGAACAGGATCGTGCGCCGAGCGCAAGGCTTCTGCCAGCTTGTCTGTCATATATACGGAACGATGTTGGCCGCCCGTGCATCCAATTGCCACCGTAAGATAGCTGCGGTGCACATTGTTGTACTCCGGAATCCAGCGTTCGAGAAAAGCCAGGATGTCATCGAACATGGCAACAAAAGCCGGTTGGGCATCAAGAAATTTAGTTACCTCGTGATGCTCGCCCGTCAGACCACGTAGCTCGAGTGTCCAGTAGGGGTTTGGCAGGCATCGCATATCGAATACGAAATCGGCGTCTGCGGGAATACCGTTCTTGAACCCGAATGACTCAATCAGCACGGAAAGTGAATTATTCATGCGTCGATCAACGCGCTCGCGAATGGCGTCTGCAAGTTCGTAAACACTCGTCCTGGACGTATCGATAATGAGGTCGGCCGAGTTGAGCACCGGGGAAAGCACCTGGCGCTCGTTATCTATTGCCGCATGCAGCGCCGTGCCGTGCTCCGCCAGCGGGTGCCGCCGGCGTGATTCGCTGTATCGTTTGAGAAGAACGTCGTCATCCGACTGGAGAAACAGAAGCTCGGTCTGCAAGCCTTGTTGGCGCAGGTCGTCAATAAGTTGAGGCAGGGCGTCGAGGTCTTTGCTACGGTTGCGGGCATCGACACCGAGGGCAATCAATTGTGACGGCGCTTCGCCACCAGATGTAACTTCCTCAACCGCAGCCTTCAAAAGAGCTGCAGGCATATTGTCGATACAGTAGTAGCCGAGATCTTCGAGGACGTGCAAGGCGACTGACTTGCCCGAGCCAGAAAGTCCACTGACGATTATCAGCCGCATAGTGCGTCGTACAACTCGCTGCTGGTGTTAGCGTCGCGAAGCCTTGCCCGCAGAGCTTTGTCGCCGAGCAACTCGGTGATGTTGGAAATATCGGCGTGGTGGCTGTCATCAACTTCGGTCGGCACTATCAACCCGAAGACCAAATCGACGTCTTCTCCATCTTGCGAATCGAAATCTACGGGTTCGCTGAGTTTAATTAGTGCGGCTGCGCTGATTTTCAGGCCGTCAACACGGCAATGTGGAAAAGCAACACCCTTATCCAGGCTTGTGCAACCCAATCGCTCACGTTCAATAAGCCGGGCAAAAATATCGTCGCTGACTATGCCGAGCTCGGAGCGTGCCAATAATTCGCTAAGGATCTCCAGGCTGTGCTTCTTGCTGCGCGCGTGAGCGTTGCACAAGACACTGTCTGGCTTGATGATTTCTTCGAGCAACATGATGATTGTGCTTTTTTGTTGGCCGGAACACCCTTGTGACCTGATGGCCACAAGGGTTGATTCAGGGCTAGAACTGTCGCTTAACAGACTCTCTGGCGTGATGGTCGACAGATTTTTCTTTGTATTTTCTAACGCGTCGATCCAGTTTATCAACCAGGCCGTCTATCGCCGCATACATATCTTCTTCCGTATTGTCTACGTAGATTGTTCCTCCGTTTACTTTTGCAGTTGCCTCGGCCTTGTGCCGAAGTTTTTCGACGGTGAGTATACAACTCACATCGGATACCAGATCGAAGTGGCGTTCGATCTTTTCAATTTTTGATTCGACATAATCTCGGAGAGATGCTGTTACTTCGATATGATGACCCGATACATTTAATTGCATAGTTACCTCCTTAAACGATTAAATCGCACTTATGCCGAGCGCTTCCTGCGCTCACTGGACGATGCGATGTTCATTGCTTCACGGTACTTCGCGACGGTTCTTCTCGCAACCGAAATACCTTCTTCTGCCAGTAGATTTGCTATTTTGCTGTCGCTCAATGGTTTTGCGGGATTCTCGGCACCAATGAGTTTCCTGATCTTGGCGCGAACCGACGTGGATGACTGATCTTCGCCGTCTACAGAAGACAAGTGAGATGAGAAGAAATACTTGAATTCGAATACGCCGCGCGGCGTATGCATGTACTTGCTGGTCGTTACGCGAGAAATCGTCGATTCGTGCATTCCTATTTCTTCCGCTACGTCTCTCAGCACCATCGGCCGCATCGCCTCATCGCCGTGTTCGAGGAATTCGGTTTGTCGAGTAACGATGGACGTAGCTACTTTCATCAGGGTTTCGTTACGAATTTCAAGGCTGCGGATGAGCCACCTGGCTTCCTGCAGTTGCGATCGCAAGACAGAATGGTCGCCGCTGCCACGTAACAACTTTGCGTATTGCTGGTTAACAGACAATCGCGGCACGCCCGTCGGGCTGATTTCGACCTGCCAACGATTATCGACCTTGCGGACGAAGACGTCGGGTATGACGTACTCGGTGGCGGCGGGGCTGACGGCCAGGCCGGGTTTAGGGTTGCAACCTTTAACGAGGGTCAGTGCGTTGTGCAGGTCCTCCTCGGAGGTTCGCAGGCTGCGCCGCAACTCACCGTAGTCGCGATTGGCGACCAGATCGAGATGGCCATCGGCAAGCTGGATCGCAAGCTGCAGGCCGGGCGTTGCTGCATCCAGCTGCCGAAGCTGCAATATGATGCATTCTGAAATACTGCGTGCACCAATACCAATTGGATCCAGCTGCTGAACCTTTTGAAGGGCGCGCTCAATTTCTTCGCCAGT
>JAOTUU010000183.1 GCA_029863705.1 Gammaproteobacteria bacterium | reverse complement strand
TGGGTGAAAAATATTCTGCGCAAGCAATCGCAGGCAATCGCCAAACGGACACAGAGCCTTCCAGCGCTTGAACGGAGCGACCCAACGCGCGCACTACCCGCCGGGGTGGCCAGCGACGGCTGGCGAGAACGATGGCAGCAAGCCGCCGAGTTTGCAGCGCACCGTCACCGTAATCTCGTGGCCATGTCTCCGTGGTCCGTATTTCCGTCGGCTCAGGCAGCGGACTATCGCTATGCGGACCTGTTGCCTTTGCTCGATTTTGCGCATGTTCTTTCGTTCACAAAGGCCGCGCCGATTGGGCGTTGGAATGTCAACGAATTCAAGAGCTTCTACCAGCGTGCCTGGGCCGTTTTAGATTCAAGAAGTGTCACGCAACAGATTGCGGAAGGGCCATAAACTAAGATACGGTCTACTGTCCCGGCGAAAGCCACTCTGTGGGTCAGCCATAAAGATGGCAATGCCCTCTGCCAAGCACAACAATTCTGAGAGAACGCGTTGCAAGCGATAACACCTGACGCCCACGGCATTGCAGTATTGGTCCTGACGGTTGTCGCATTGTTTCTGTTTACACGAGATCGAATTGCGCTCGAATCGTCGGCGCTGGTTATTCTCATTCTGCTTGTTGCAGGGTTTTCTCTCTTTCCTTACGAAAGAGACGGCAGCACGCTATTAGGGCCCATCGACTTTTTTGCTGGCTTCGGCAATGAAGCGCTCGTCGCAATTTGCGCGCTGATGATGGTTGGCAAAGCCCTGGAAACAACGGGCGCATTGCAACCGCTGGTTACAATTGTCGGTCGTGCGTGGTCATCGCGCCCGGTGCTGGCACTGCTGGTCACGCTTGTTGCCGGTGCGGTGCTAAGCGCCTTCATGAATAACACGCCGATTGTTGTGCTATTGATGCCCATTATCGTTGGGGCGTCATTACGCTCCAAGTTCCCGGTGTCCGGCGTAATGATGCCAATGGGCCTTGCGACAATTGTCGGTGGTATGTCTACGAGCATCGGCACGTCGACCAACCTGCTTGTTGTCGGCATTTCGCAGGATCTCGGCATGCACAAATTCAGCATGTTCGAGTGGGTGCTTCCGGTTGCGATCGTTGGCGGTGTCGCGATTCTGTTCTTGTGGCTGGTAGCGCCAAAATTGCTTCCTGATCGAGCGCCGCCAATGGGTGACACATCGCCCAGGGTGTTCAGTGCCCAATTGCACGTCAAAGAAGGCGGCTTCGCCGACGGCAAGTCACTGTCGGAGGTTCTTGCCAAAGCAGATGGCCACTTGCGTATCGACAAGATTCAACGCAGCGATTCACTGTTTCTCGCGAAGCTGCCGTCGGTCATCTTGCAACCCGGAGACCGTCTATTCGTCAAAGATTCGCCCGAGAACCTCAAACACTTTGAGCAACTCCTCGGCGCGACGCTTTTTAATATCTCTGACGTCGAACACCCGGTCGACGAACAGACACCGCTGAAAGCCGAGGGGCAGCAACTTGCAGAAGTAGTCGTTACACGCGGTTCGCCGCTCCACTTGCGCAGCCTTGCGGCTGCAAGATTCAGCACCAGTTACGGGCTGATGCCGTTGGCTTTGCATCGGGCACGCGCGCCAAGTTCGCAGGTGACGGGCGACCTGAACCTGATCCGCTTACGCGCCGGTGACGTACTGCTTGTGCAGGGCTCTAGCGAAGCGATAAGCAGCCTTAAAGACAGCGGCTCGATGCTGGTGCTTGATGGCACGACCAACTTGCCTCATACACACAATGCGAAACGTGCGCTCACTATCATGGGCTTTGTGATCGCTGCGGCGGCATTCGGCATCCTGCCGATCTCGGTCAGCGCATTGGTCGGGCTGGGCCTGATGATTGCTACGGGCTGCCTGAGTTGGCGTGACGCCGGTTCTGCCTTGTCCATTCCGGTCGTGATGATTATTGTCGCGGCGCTGGCGCTGGGTAAGGCCCTGGTGGGCACCGGCATGGCGGACTATCTCGCCATCAGTTTCGTTGCTGCAGCGTCGGCGCTGCCAACACCCATGATCCTCAGCGCATTCATGTTGCTCATGACACTCATGACCAACGTCGTGTCGAATAATGCGGCGGCAGCCATCGGTACGCCTATTGCTGTCAGCATTGCGCAGCAACTTGGCGTTAGTCCCGAGCCGTTCATCCTGGCCGTACTGTTCGGCGCCAACATGAGTTTCGCGACGCCGTATGGTTATCAGACGAATCTCCTGATCCTTAGCGCTGGCGGCTACAAGTTCTCGGATTTCCTGCGTGTGGGCATCCCGCTGACGATCATTATGTGGATTGGGTTCTCGCTCATCCTGCCCGTGCTCTACACGTTGTAGCGGAGACAAGGGTTACATGCGTAACAATTGACCTGTGCAATAGTCACGGTAATACTCGGCGGCATGACATCTCAGCGCATCAAGAACTGGTCCTGGCAGCCCCGAAAGGAGAGGGCGCCTGGCTGACGATTAGCTGAGCAGAATTGCAAAAGCCCATCTCCGCCAACGTGGGGGTGGGTTTTTTTTGGCCAGAAATGGCCTTATGCCGCGAAGTACACGGATTTACGAGAGCGGCGTTGGGAATGAAATGGAAGCACCATTCGACATAGCCGCAGACCTGGATACGCCCGTATCGGCGTATCTGAAGCTGCGGGATCTGAAGCCGCGTTTCTTGCTGGAGAGCGTAGAGGGTGGTGAGCGCCTGGCGCGTTATTCCTTTCTTGGCTTTGGTGAGGCGCTGGAAGTCCGCATGGACAATGATGCGCTGACTATTGGCGGTGAGGCGCGGCCGCGACCGACCAACCAACAGGAATATCTTGATGCGCTCCGAGGTGCACTGGCAGCCGCGCCACGCCCCGGCCCGGAGGTGGAAGGCCTGCCATTCGCCGGCGGGCTTGTTGGTGTGTCGGGCTACGATGTCGTGCGCTTGTTCGAGAAACTACCGCGAGATACCGAACAACAAAACAGTGTTCCCGACGCAGCCTTTGTTGCGCCGGCATCGCTGCTCGTTTTTGATCACCTGACGCGCCGCGTTGCATTGCTGCACGATGGCCCCGAGGCCGAGCGGCGGCAACTGCGCGAGGACGTTATCCAGCGCCTGCGTGGTGCAATACCAAACGGCAATGGCGCCGTCACAATAGGTGCAGCAGAAGCAAGTTTCTCGGAAGCAGAGTTCTGCGAGCGTGTAGAAGCGTGCAAGGAGTACATTGCGGCCGGCGACATCTACCAGATCGTCATCTCGGTTCTGTTTCGCGGCAAGTCGGACGTATCGCCGTTCGAGGTCTACCGTGCGATGCGTTTGATTAATCCGTCGCCCTATATGTTCTTCCTTGAATTCGGCGACCTCAAGGTCGTCGGTTCGTCGCCCGAGGCGCTTGTGAAACTGCATGGCAAGACGGCGTCGCTCAGGCCGATCGCCGGCACGTTGCCACGCGGCGATACAACGGAAGCAGATCACGCGAACGAGGCGGCGTTGCTGGCTGACCCGAAGGAGGCCGCTGAGCACGTTATGCTCGTTGATCTCGCACGTAACGATCTCGGCCGTGTTGCGGCTGCCGGCTCAGTGCACGTCGATCCTTACCGCTCCATAGAGCGCTACAGCCACGTGATGCACATCGTGAGCGGCGTGCAGGGTGAACTGGAGGATGACTACGATCAGTTTGACCTGTTTGCCGCGAGTTTTCCGGCGGGCACGCTCGTTGGAGCACCGAAAGTCCGCGCGATGCAGATCATCGAAGAAATGGAAAATGTCGGGCGAGGGCTTTACGCGGGCACCGCCGGATACTTCGGGCTCTCCGGCGACATGGACCAGGCAATTACGATTCGCACATTGGTGTTCTCGGGCGATGAATACAGTTTCCAGGCCGGCGCCGGCATCGTTGCAGATTCTGTTCCGGCCAATGAGTATCGCGAAGTACTGGCGAAGAGCGCCATCTTGCGGCGTGCGCTGGAGATGGCCGGGGAGGGTTTGTAATGGCCGGCTTCGCCAGCGTTCGCATGCTGCTTATCGACAACTATGACTCATTTACCTACAACGTCGTTCAGGCATTTGCCGCGCTTGGGGCAGACGTCACGGTTCACCGTAATGACGCGATCACCGTGGAAGCGGCGCGCAGGCTGGATCCGACGCACCTCGTCATTTCACCCGGGCCCGGTCGGCCGGAAAATGCCGGTGTTTCGCTTGCCATGATTGCCGCATTTGCAGAGCGCGTGCCGATCCTCGGTGTTTGCCTCGGCCATCAATGTCTCGTGCATCATTTTGGTGGCGAGATCGTGCGCGCTGAGCGGCTTATGCATGGCAAGACGTCCATGACCAAACATGATGGCAAGAAATTATTCGAGGGTTTGCCACAACCGTTTGAGGTTGGACGCTATCATTCCTTATGCGCTCTGCGAGAGTCTCTGCCCGAGGCGCTTGAATTGACGGCCGAGACCGATCGCGGTGAGATTATGGGGGTTCGCCACAAGGCGTTGCCGCTGGAGGGTGTCCAGTTTCACCCGGAGAGTGTGCTGACGCCCGATGGCGAGCAACTTATGGCCAATTTTCTGCGGATGACCAGTGCTCCGTCAATATCGCATGGAAGGAGCACCAGATCGTGAGCAAAGAATACAGTGCCCTGCTCGACCAACTGCTTAACGGCGAATCCCTGACCGAAGCGCAGGCGAACGGCTTGATGCACAAGCTGGCTGAAGGCGATATGGCACCCGCTCTGGCCGGTGCGCTGTTGGCGGGTTTGCGTGCCAAAGGTGAAACGGCAGATGAGATCCGGGGCTTTGCGACGGCAATGCGTGATCTTGCAGTGCACCCCAAAATTCCCGACGGCACGCCGACGGTCGATACGGTCGGCACCGGCGGCGACGGTTCAGGCAGCTTGAATTTATCCACCGGTACCGGCTTGCTGGCGGCGGCCTGCGGTGCACGTGTGGTCAAACACGGCAACCGTTCTGTATCGAGCCGCTCCGGAAGTGCCGACATGCTTGAGTGTCTCGGCGTGCCGCTGCCGTTGCACGAACAGCAGGCGGTCGAGTGCCTTGAAGCGACCAATTTTACGTTCCTGTTCGCGCCGGCGTATCACCCGGCGATGAAGGCCGTGGTTCCGGTTCGTGGCGCGCTGTCGGTACGCACGGTTTTTAACATGCTGGGTCCGCTCACGAACCCGGCGGCGCCGCCATTCCAGTTGATCGGTGCGTGGAGCCATGCGGCGGCAGAATTAATGGCGGGTGCATTGGCCGGCATGCCCATCGAAAGGGCGTTTGTCGTCCATGGCAAGCCCGGCTGGGATGAGGCCACACCCGTCGGCGAATTCGCTTTGTTTGATGTCGTGCCGGGCAAAGTTACGGAAACGCAGCGAACGCCGGAGGACTACAAGCTCGCGCGTTGCGACGCGGAAGATCTCGCGGGTGGCAATGCAGAGCACAACGCCAGGGAGCTAACGCGGGTCTTCAAGGGTGAAGACAAAGGTGCACACCGCGATGCGCTGTTGCTGGGTACGTCTCTTGTACTTGAGGTGCAGGGGATGGCCACAGACGCCAGGCATGGCGTGGAACTCGCAGCGCAGGCTATCGACAATGGCGACGCGGCTGCGTTTCTTGAGCGCCTGCGACAACATTTTCAGGGCTAATGAGCGACTTCCTGAAGACAATGGCGGAGCTAAGTGCTGAACGGGCGCGAGCGGCAAATCCGGCGCTTTTGTCGGCCACGTTCGACAAACCGTTGGTCCCTCTGCAGCTCGGATCCTTTGATGTCATTGCTGAAATAAAAGACCGCTCACCGGCCGAGGGCGAACTTGCTGCCCACGCCGGCAATCGTGCCGAGCGCGCGCAACAATACGCGCAGGGTGGCGCCGTCGCCATCTCAGTATTGACGGAACCCAGCCGCTTCTCCGGTTCTCTCGAACACCTCGAAGAGGTTGTCATGGCTGTGCCGGGCACGCCGGTTATGCGCAAGGATTTTCTGGTCGCGCCTGTTCAAATACTCGAGGCGCGAGCGGCGGGCGCGAGCGGCGTCTTGCTTATTGTCACAATGCTCGATGACGGCAAGCTGCGGGAAATGCTCGACTGTGCCTGGCAGCATGGCATGTTCGTTTTGCTTGAGTCTTTCGATAGCAATGACCTGGCGCGTGTGGACAGGCTTCTCGAAAACGAGGTGGATCGAAACAAAGCGGATGATGGCCAATTGCTCATTGGCATCAATACGCGCAACCTGCGCACACTCGAAGTCGATGGCAACCGCCTGGAGAAGCTGGCGCCGGAGCTGCCGTCAGCGCGTTGCGTGGCCGAGAGTGGTCTGCATACCGCAGAGGATGCCGCGAGAGTTTCCGGCCTGGGTTACAGGCTGGCGCTCGTCGGCACCGCGTTGATGCGCAGCGACGACCCCGCGGTCCTGGTGGCGCAAATGTGCGCAGCCGGCAGTGGGCGTGACCCGGCATGAGCGTGTTCGTCAAGATTTGCGGGCTGCAAGATGCCGCTTCCGTGGCAACTGCAGTACGTGCCGGTGCTAATGCGGTGGGTTTCGTTTTCGCCGAGTCGGTACGGCGAGTAACCCCTGCAGAAGCAAGCGCAGCCGTGCAAAACATTCCCACCGA
>JAOTUU010000182.1 GCA_029863705.1 Gammaproteobacteria bacterium | reverse complement strand
TTCACGGCGCCAACCGGCTGGCTAGTAATTCTTTGCTGGAGGCGGTCGTCTACGCGCGGCGGGCGGCGGACGATATTTGCTCAAGCGTGATTACTTTGCCGGATGTTCCTGTACAGCAGCGGTTGCCGCGACCCATCATGATGAACGACGCAAAGATTGCGATTACTGTCACCAGAATTCGCAGGCTGATGACTCGACAAGTCGGCATAGCGCGCAGCGAGGATGAACTGCGTTCGGCGCTCACACAATTCGAAAGCATCAAAGCGGAGCTTGGTGATACGCCTGGTGAAGTTCAAAACTTACTGTTGGTGGCACAGCTGATTACTTTGGCGGCGCTACGTCGCACGGAAAGCCGCGGTGCGCATTTTCGACGCGATTTCCCGCAGGTTACCCGAGCTTGGCAGCACACCCAGCTAATGACGGTCGACGCACTACTCGAATCGCATTGAGAGATCGATAGCGCGGACATTTTTCGTTAGTGCGCCGACAGAAATCGCATCCACTCCGCTTGTTGCGATACGGCGCACTTCGTCGATGGTTACGCCTCCGGAGGCCTCCAGTTCAGCGGTCGGGCTGCCTTCGGCCCTATTTAGTGCAACTGCCTCGGCGAGCTTTTCTGGCAAAAAATTATCCAGCAGGATGCGGTCGGCCCCTGCCAGCAACGCCTCACTCATCTCGTCCATCGACTCGACTTCTACTTCGATCGGCATCTCCGCGTGCATTTGCCGTGCACACCTGACTGCCTTAGTGATACCGCCTGCACTGAGAATATGATTCTCCTTGATAAGAATCGCGTCATACAATCCAAAACGGTGATTTGCGCCACCACCGCAAGTAACCGCGTATTTCTGCGCGAGCCGCAGACATGGAATCGTCTTGCGCGTGTCCAGTATTCGGCAGCCCGTGTTGGCGACAGCGGCAACGTATTGCGCTGTCACAGTCGCCGTAGCTGAAAGCAGTTGCAGGAAGTTAAGGGCGGTCCTTTCTGCGGTCAGAATGGAACGCGCGGGCCCGTGCAGCGAGAAAAGAACAGCCTCGGCGGGCACGGAATCACCATCAGTAAATTTCCAAATCCTCGTAACAGAGTCGTCGACCTGCCGAAAAACTTCCTCAGCCCAGGCGCGGCCAGCCAGCGTCATGTTCTCGCGCGAAACAACAGTGGCTTTTATGTGGGCATCTGTCGGAATCAGGTCCGAAGTAATGTCTCGGTTGCCTACGTCTTCGCGTAATGCCGTCGAAACGACGAACTCAATATTGGCCCTCAATGAATCGTTGATCAGCATTGTTGAGTAATGTTCAGACTCATTCTTGCTCGGCCGCGGGTGCAGCCTCGAGATCCGCGCTAAACAGCCATTTGTACGCGAAGCGGAGCCGGTCGTAGTCGGCACTGACTTCTGCCGGGAAAGGGTCAAACGGTGATGCACGTCGAAGGATGTCGAGTGCGGCTTGGTCGAGCACCGGCGAGCCGCTCGACTTACGGATGATCACTTCCGACAGTTGCCCGGATGCTTCGATGCTGACTTCGAGCGTAGGGCTGCCAGTCAGGCCGTCCAAATGACCGAGTTCCGGGAAGTACTCGTCGCCGACCGCTTCAATGCGTCGTTTCCAATTGTCGAGATAGGCCGCAATCGTTGACTCACGAGTGTCTGCGCTGATGACTAATTGCCGGGGGTCGTCATCATGTATCAACAGCGTTGCAGCCTCATCCTGTGGCAACGGCAAGGTCTGCTCGCTGCCGGCTTCAAGGGCGATTGCGGTACGGTTATCCGGTTGTGGTTCCTCGCGAAGATCATCTACGACTTTGCGATCTTGTTCTCTCTGTGTCGATAACACCTGGTCGGCGAACTGCTTGTGCGCGCTTGCATCGAGCAGTGACTTGCCACTCTCCTCGCCGAGGTTATCAATCGGTGACGCGCTTTCCAGCGGCGCTGTCGGGCGAACATCATCGGTAGTATTGCCACCGCCCTGTTGCGATGCCTGGGCGAGATACTCAGCCTCGTCGGGTCGATCGATGCGCTGATCGGGGTCGGCGACAATCGTAACCTCGAGCGAAATCGCGTCGCTGATGTCGTCAATCGAATAAGGATTAAAAGTAATACCGATAATGAGGATGCCGTGCACGAGTGCGGCCAAAAACAGCATCGCTGGCAGCCTGTCCCGCGTTTCAGGGGCGAAGAGCTGAATCTCGTCAAGCGCATTCTGGTTTAGGGCAATACCCGCCATCGCTAGATGAGTTCCTCGATAGCATCGAACAATAGACCTGCAATATTGAGGCCAAAGTGCTTGTCAATTTCGCGTATGCCGGTTGGGCTCGTAACATTCACTTCGGTGAGGTAGTCGCCGATGATATCGATACCGGCGAACAGGACGCCAGCATCTCGTAACACCGGTCCGACACGTTCGCAAATGGCTTTGTCGGCGGCGGAGAGCTCCTGGCCGATGCCCGTCGCACCCATGACGAGGTTGCCGCGGTTGTCATCGTCGGATGGAATGCGAGCGAGTGCATAAGGCACGGTCTCGCCGTTGACGAGCAGGACGCGCTTGTCGCCGAGACTGATCTCAGGGATATACATTTGCGCCATCGCAAACTGCTGGCCAAAGTCTGTTAGCGTCTCGAAGATTACGTTGGCATTGTTGTCGCCCTTTTTCACGACAAATATCGAACGCCCGCCCATGCCGTCCAGTGGTTTGACGACAATGCGATCATGCTCGGCGAGAAAAGCCTTCATTTCGGCCATCGATCGCGTAATCAGCGATATGGGTGTGCACTCCGGGAACCAGGCGGTATAGGCCTTCTCATTCATGTCGCGGAGTGCCTGCGGGTGATTGACGATGAGCGCGCCCGCTTCCCGAGCCCGATCCAGGATATACGTCGTGTAGATGTACTCCATATCGAAAGGCGGGTCTTTGCGCATCAAAATGGCGTCGAGATCGCCCAAATCTACTTCGGCGGTGTCGCTTTTTTCGAACCAATGTGAATTATCGTCGGTGACTTTGAGCCGCTGAGAGTGGCCGATGGCTTTGCCGGACAGCAATTTCAAATCACCTTGTTGAAAATAGTGAATTTCGGCGTCTCGCCGCTGTGCCTCAAGCAACATCGCGAGCGAACTGTCTTTGTATGGCGTAATGGACTCGATCGGGTCCATGACAATACCGATTTTGAGCGCGCTTTTTGCCATTACGGCGATTCAGTCCTGTGCCTGCAACGAGCGGCCAACTATACAACGGAATCGGCGGGTAAGCGCCCAAAAAACCTCGATTTTTGGCGTCTGCGGCGCGCGTCGTAGCAGGACTTATGTCAATATGGTACAAGTCGGTTTTCCCGGGCAATTTATGGCTGTTCGCCACCACGCCAACGGGAAAACGATAAATAGAATGAATCCCAGGGGATTCCAGTCAAGCGTGAGGAAATCCGGTGTCAAATAACGCATCTCGAAGTCTGAACGGACTCAAGATTCTCGTTGTGGACGACAGCAAAACGATTCGGCGAACGGCGGAGACGCTGCTTAGTAAGGAAGGCTGTCAGGTATTCACGGCGATAGACGGCTTCGATGCTTTGTCGAAGATTGCAGATCACCAGCCCGACCTTATTTTCGTGGACATCATGATGCCCCGGCTTGACGGTTATGAAACTTGCTCGCTGATCAAGCACAACAAGATGTTCAAAGAAACTCCCGTCATCATGTTGTCGAGCAAAGACGGATTGTTCGACCGCGCGCGTGGGCGCATTGTCGGCTCCGAACAGTACCTAACCAAACCGTTCACCAAAGACGAGTTGTTGGGTGCGATATCCAACCAAATAAACTAGCCGCCTTTCACCGAACGTATTGCAAAGGAAGTTTTAATGGCAGTAATACTCATTATCGACGATTCACCAACCGAACTGCACTTATTTCAGTCCATGCTCGAAAAGAGTGGATTCGACACATTGGTCGCTGACAGTGGTGAAGAAGGTCTGCGGCAGGCGAAGTTATCGCACCCAGACTGTATCCTGATGGACGTTGTCATGCCGGGCATGAATGGTTTCCAGGCGACACGCAAGCTCACGCAGGATTCGGATACCGCTGGCATTCCCATCATCATGATCACGACGAAAGATCAGGAAACCGACAAGATATGGGGCATGCGCCAGGGCGCGGTCGAATACCTGGTCAAGCCAGTCGGAGCGAAGCAACTTGCAGCGAAAATCAACGCGGTAATGGCTGACTGAATGAGCGGATCCGTTGATCTGGCGACGTTGGTCAAGCAGCCATTTGAGTTGCTTGCAGAGATCGAGCGGCGCAGTCGCCAGGCACTCTCCGGGCAAAGCGGTTCGGCGATGCCTGCCGAGTGGGTGGGTGTTGGATTTCGTATAGGCGAAGAACAATTTGTAGCAAGTCGCGATCATGTCCGCGAAGTCCTGATGTTGCCGGACGATATGACACGCGTGCCCGGCGCACGACGCTGGCTTCTCGGTATCGCAAATCTGCGCGGCCATTTGTTACCGTTGGTCGACGTGAAATTATTGCTCGGGAGTGGGCGCACGACGTTGCGGCGCACAACCCGCGTTATCTCGGTGAATCATCGCGAAATCCCGGCGGGACTTGTCGTAGACGAGGTGCTGGGTTTTCGTCGCTTTATGGATCACGAATTCACGGATGTCTGGCCTGAGACCGTCGTCCGTTGTGATCGCTTTCTGACGGGTGCGTATCAACGCAACGACGACACGTGGCCCGTCTTCAATCTGTTCGACTTTGTCGAGAGTAATTTATTCTTAAGGGCGGCAGCGGATTGATTGCCGCCGAAAGACAGCTCCGCCGCGACACCGGGCAACGAGTAACTCAGAGTTTCAATAGCTATGGCCAATAAAACAGACACATCATCTATTTTCAGAATCGTCGCTGTTGTGACAGTGATATTGCTGCTGGCAGCAGCGGCTTTGACCTATCTGCAAGGCGGCGGCGGTAACGGTCAGGCAGCGGAGCTTGCAGCCTTATCGCAGTCGATCCCTTCTCAAGCGGGCCGGGCCATAGCAGGTGAGGAAGGCGGATTCGATAATCTCGACGCCAACCTTAAACGCCTTGCTCAACTGCGACGCACTGCCAGCGGGTCGGTCGCTGGTTCCTCGTCTCAGTGGCAGCAGCTGGAATCGCGCGCGGCGGCGATCGTCGCAAAGCGTGGTGATGTAGAGACACTTACAGACGCGGGCAGTGTTATCGCAGCTACTGCAGCGGATATGCTCAAGTTGTCGAACGAGTTGCTGGATAGATCAGGATCCACAGCCGTTATTCAGGATTTCCAGCAACGCGTGGCGCGCATCGGCCGAGCCGCACCAGGGCTGACAGTCAACCCGAATTCTGCAACGGTTGCTACAGGTATTGCGAACGATGTTGCATTCTTGCGTACCGTCGCGGATGCGCTGGGCGGCGAATCCACTGAGTTGGATGTTCGTGCTTTGAACGACGAAGGTAAAGAGGTCGCTTTAGTGCCGCTGACCGGGCTCCTGACTGAGCTCGAAACCCAGGTCGGCCTTGTCAGCAGCAGTGTTGGCCAGGTTAGTGGTCTTAGCGAGGTTCACGACGAGTTGGTGGCCAGTGCAACAGCGCTCTCCAGCGCGTTCGCAGGTGCCGAATCCGCAAGTTCCTTGCCGGGCATTCTTCAGGCTAACTGGATTCCACTCGGGCTTATCGCACTGGCACTCCTTTCGGTCGTCGGTCTCCTGGTGTTGAACTCCCGATCTGCACATTTTGAGGCGACCGCCAAAGTTCAAGCCGAACAAAACGAACGTAACCAACAAGCGATTCTGCGTCTGCTCGACGAAATGGGCAGCCTCGCCGACGGCGACCTGACCGTCGAGGCAACGGTAACAGAGGACATAACCGGAACTATCGCCGACTCATTCAACTACGCGATCGAAGAGCTTCGAAAGCTAGTCGCAACGGTTAACGAAACAGCAATCATGGTCGACTCGGCAGCCAAACAGACGGAGAGTACTGCGTCGCACCTGGCCAAGGCCGCGGATAACCAGGGTCGTGAAATTAACGCGGCGACAGAGTCTGTCGTTTCCATGGCCGCATCAATTGAGGAAGTGTCCGGCAACGCGGAGCGCTCCTCCGATGTTGCGCGGCATTCGGTGGAAGTCGCACATAAAGGTGGTGAGGCCGTACGCCGAACGATCGACGGCATGAACGCTATCCGCGAGACCATTCAGGACACATCAAAGCGCATCAAGCGGCTGGGCGAGAGTTCCCAGGAGATTGGCAATATCGTCGAGCTGATTAACGATATTGCTGAGCAGACTAACATTTTGGCGCTCAACGCTTCTATCCAGGCGTCGATGGCCGGCGAGGCGGGCCGGGGTTTTGCAGTCGTTGCGGACGAAGTCCAGCGGCTGGCAGAGCGATCGACGAATGCGACCAAACAGATCGAGGTGCTGGTGCGCACAATTCAGGCTGACACCAACGAGGCCGTAGTGTCGATGGAGCGCAGTACGACGGACGTGGTGGGCGGTGCACTACTCGCCGAAAACGCCGGCGCCGCACTCGACGAAATCGAGCAAGTATCGAATCAGATCGCAAGCCTTGTACAGAACATTTCAAGTTCAGCGCGGCAACAGGCC
>JAOTUU010000181.1 GCA_029863705.1 Gammaproteobacteria bacterium | reverse complement strand
GTTTCGCCGCGCGGCAGCCGTCCGGGCCACGGATTCTGGTGTATTTACCCCGGATGTGAGAACTGAATCACGTCCTTTGATGGCCTAATCCTTTTTAATTTCATTTACTTATGGTCTGGCGAAGAATGAGTGCGAAGCTTCATGAGCACGCCACAAGGCATCCCGGTTGCGAACAGGTCAATAATTCGCGCTGACGGCAATGGTGAGGTCACGCGGTCTGGGCCGGCTGCTGCGAAGGCCACGGCATTCTCGATCCTGCTGCTCCTGACGGCCATTCTTCTCGGCGCACAATCCACCGCTCATGCGTCGACACATGCGCGGCAAGCGCAGCCGATGCACTTCGTGCAGTACGACCGCGACGACGGCCTGTCACAAAGCGCTGTCAATCAGATCACCCAGGATGCGTCAGGATTCATGTGGTTTGCGACCGAAAGCGGTCTGAATCGCTTCGACGGTTATGACTTTACGGTCTATCGCCGAGGACGCGGCAAGCTCGACACGATGTCAAACGATTTTATCACCGACATCTCGGTGGACGCGAATGGCCACCTCTGGATTGCGACCGACGGCGGCGGCCTCGTTCACCATGACGGTAATCCGGTTGAGCGGGTCGTTTATCGCAATGATCCAGCAAACCCTGACTCGTTAATCGACGACAACTTGCGCCGGGTACTGGCCGATCCACGCGGCTGGATCTGGGTAGGCACAATGCGGCATGGCCTGAGTCGATTGGATCCGGCCAGCGGTGAGATCGTCGTTTACCGCCACGATGACAGTAGTGCCGCTTCGCTGAGTGATAACCGCGTTTATGCGCTGTGGCTGGACACCGACGGTATCCTCTGGGTTGGTACCGGCGCCGGGCTCGATCGCCTCGATCCAGAGACGGGCGACATACGCCGCTACCGGCTTGGGGCTTCTGACGAGGAATTTGCTGGCGGCGATCGCATCCTGGCTATCCGGCGCGACAGCCGCGGCGACCTGTGGATAGGGTCGGCGCAGCACGGCCTCGCACGACTTAATAAAGCGGACGGCAAACTCAAGGTATACCGTCATGATGAGGGTGATTCTCACGCGCTCGCCAGTGACCGGGTGGAGGTCATTTTCGAGGACTCGGCCAAGCGCCTATGGATTGGCACAAATAATGGCCTCAACCTGATGAACGACGAGCGCAGCTCGTTCACGCGCTATCGAAACGACCCGACCGACCCAACCAGCCTTAGCGACAGCTACGTAATTTCGATATTCGAAGATGGTGGCGGTGTGCTGTGGTTTGGTACCAAAACCGGCGGCATCAACAAGTGGAATGCACGGTCGTGGTTGTTCGGTCACGTCAGGCCCGAATCAAGCGACAGCAAAGACAACCAGGCACCAAAGGTCACCTCGTTCACGCGTGACCGGAACCAACAACTCTGGGTCGGCACTTTTGGCAGTGGCATCCTTGTGCTTGACCCGAAATTCGAACAGAAAACACAGATCCGAAAACGTGCAGATGACAAGGGTGGGCTCAGCGACGATGTTGTCATGACTATGCTGACCGACACCGACGGACGCATCTGGGCCGGAACCATGCACGGCGGGCTGAATCGGATCGACCCGACGACCGGGGTCATTTCGGTTTACAGGCACGATCCCGTTAATCCGCGGAGCATCGCTGCAAACGGCATCATGTCACTGTACGCAGCAAAAGACGGCACTATCTGGGTTGGAACGTTTGGCGGCGGCGTCAGCCGCTATGACCGCGACACAGACGACTTCGTCAATTTCCCGCATGAACCGGATGTGCCGACATCGTTATCGAACCCCAATGCAACTGCAATCATCGAGGATGCCGACGGTGTGCTCTGGGTCGCCACCAGCGGCGGTGGTCTTAACCGGCTGACTTCCGCGGGCGACTGGGTGCGCTACCTTAGTGACCCGACAGACGACACCAGCCTCAGTGGCAATGCCGTTTATTCGCTGCATGTCGACCGGGCAGGCAGGCTTTGGGCCGGTACACGTTCCGGGTTGAACATCTTCATGCCGCACGGCAACGGTCAGAACGGTGACGGGAGTTTTCAAACCGTCACACAGCGCGACGGACTCCACAATGAAGCGATCTACGGCATTCTCTCCGATTCAAAAGGCAAACTCTGGCTAAGTACGAATTATGGCATTAGTCGTTACGATCCCGAGAACGGCGATGTTCGTAATTTTCACCTGAGCGACGGCCTGCAAGGCGAAGAATTCAATTTCGGCGCTTACTTCGCAGATGATAAGGGCATGCTGTTCTTTGGCGGCCACAATGGTTTCAACGCCTTCGACCCGATCAGCCTCACGTTCAAGTCTGAACCACCCAAAGTTGTCCTGACAGGCATAAGCAAGTTCAACGAACCGGCCTATTCGGGTATGGCCGTCGAAACCCTGACCGATATCGATCTCGCATATACGGACGACATGGTGACTTTCAACTTCGCGACAGTCGACTACACGGCGCCGGCGCTAAATCGTTATGCATACAAGCTTGACGGATTCGACCGCGACTGGGTAGAAGCGGGCGTCAACCGGCGAGCAACCTACACCGACCTGCCTGGCGGCCGCTACGAATTTCGTGTCAGGGGCGCAAACAGTGACGGCGTCTGGAGTGAATCCGACCTCACACTGGCAGTCCGTGTCGAACAACCGCCGTGGCTCAGGCCGTGGGCTTTTGCCCTCTATTTTCTTGCTGCTCTGGGCGCCATTTACCTGCTGTATCAAATTCATGCGCGCAAGCTCGCTCGTGAAGCGGACTACAGCCGACGTCTCGAGACGGAAGTCCGTGACCGAACCAGCGAACTCGCGGACAGTAATTCCGAACTGCAGGATGCTAACGACAGACTGCGCGAGGCAAGCCTCACAGATGCTCTCACTGGATTGCGCAACCGACGTTACTTGTTCGAAGAAGTTCTGAAAGACGTCGAACTCGTGCGCCGCAAGCACGATTCGCGGCATGCGGAGTCAGCCGACAAGAACGATATGGTCTTTATAATGGTCGACCTCGACAAGTTCAAACCGATCAATGACAACTGCGGTCATCTTGCTGGCGACCTTGTTCTGCTGCAGGTTCGCGATGTCCTGCTATCCGTTTGCCGCTCGTCAGATATAGTGATTCGTTGGGGTGGAGACGAATTCCTGGTTGTGGGCCGGGAAGCAACTCACGGCGAGGCCAGCAAGCTGGTTGAACGATTGCGCGCGCAGATTGCGCAGACTGTTTTCTCAGTCGGCAACGGCCAGGTGGCTCGAACGACCTGTTCGATCGGATTCGCAAGCTTTCCGTTCATACAAGACGCTCCCGACGTCCTGAACTGGGAGCAGGTACTGGGCGTGGCTGACGCTGCGATGTACCGGGCGAAGCAGGAACGGAATGCATGGGCCGGCATTCACGGCATATCGTGGCAACGCTCATCGGACAGCCTGTATCAGGCGCTGCAGTCGAATCTCGACGGGCTAGTTGAGGACGGTTATGTACGACTAGAAAAATCGCTTTCGGTCAGCCAGACGAAGATAGCCTGAGCGATGCGCCAAATACCGGGAACCGGCGTCTTTCGCGGCCATGTACGACGCCGCATCTTTGTCCTGTTCCTGCTGGTTGGACTGTTGCCGATGTTACTAATGGCGTACTTGTCATATGCCAAGATTTCTGACGGACTACGGCGAGAAACCTTGACCAGCTTGCGCGAAAATGCCAAGTCCATAGGCATGCACATCGGCGAGAACCTCAATGATTTGTCGAATTCCGCGCAGTTGATTGCGCGCGCCGCCAACGAAAACCCTGAAAATCTACGCGCCATAATTCGTGGATCAACGAATCAATTCGAAGCAATCTGGAAAATCGCGCCTGACAATCGCGTAACACTCCTACACGGCACCGAATTCCTGGATTTCGACAACAGCGCGATCGATCGGAATCAGCTTGCCAATAGCCGCAGCCAACTAATTGCTGGCGATGATTCTGCCAAACCCACCTGGCTGCTTGTGACGCTGGCCGATCGCGACGATGACGCGGCGAGTGTTATCGCATTTCGCATGTCCGAGCGAACGGTGTGGGCGCCGCAAGAATACCTGCCCAATCAATCTCAATACTGCATTTACAGGAGCGGCGGACGGCCGCTCTATTGCTCCAGAGGTACTGGCGATTCGAGCGCATTGCAGATCGCTGATCTGGATGACGACAGCAAGTCCGGGCTTATCGAATGGCAAAACGACGGTGTCGATATGCTCTCGGCTCGCTGGCAATTATTCCTTCCGGGACAAAGTGCCCTCGAATCGGTCGACGTCGTCACTACCGTGAAGCGGAAACACATATACGGTAATGTGCGAGAGTTACAGGCGGTCCTTCCTTTTGTCGTAGGATTAGCCGCGATTCTCATCGCTTATTTCAGTTTCCGCATCGTTCACAATAACCTTGTCCCCGTACAGCTATTGAAAAATGCGGCCGAAGAATTTGCGGGGGGTGACCTCAAGGTGCGCGTTGACATTCAGACCGGCGATGAATTCGAGCAGCTCGGGCGTGCTTTCAACGACATGGCAGACAACTTGAGTCAGCAGTTCAGTCTGTTACGCGCAATGTCGGACGTCGATCGGCTGATTATGCTACTGGCGTCGGTCGAGGAAATATGCGGAGTCGTGTTGTCACACTTGAGCGCACAACTGGGCGGCCAGCCGTGCGCAATTATTCTGCGAACAGAAGACGAGCCGGGTCGGGCGAAACTTTTGGTCTGGAAAGATCAGCAGCTCGAAAACGAACTGATCATTTTCGATCCGTATTTGACGCAGAGAGTCCGGCCGAACATGGGCAACGAGTGGTATGGGCAACAAGACCTGGCGGCACCGTTGCGCAAGCACTATGAAAACGCCGGCTTCCGACATTTCCGTGATATGCCGGTCTCCTTCGATACCCATGCACGTGGTGTCATCGTACTCGGGACAAAGAAAAAAGATGCAGCTATTGCCATGGCTATCCGGCATTGCAAGAATCTCTCGCAACGCATCGCGGTGGGCGTGTCGAACGCCGAAAGAGAACAGGCCCTCTACCAGAAAACACACTACGACAACCTGACCCGACTGCCTAACCGTGCGCTGCTCGAAGACCGGCTCGGGCAGGCAATTGCTGCGTTGCAGCAATCGCATAAACCCGGCGCGTTGCTCTTGCTTGATCTGGACCACTTCAAGAAAGTCAACGATTTTTTCGGTCATTCGACGGGCGACCTGATCCTCGGCCGGGTCGCACAGCGCCTCCTTTCCGAAGCGCACGAAGAATACACCGTCGCGCGGCTCGGAGATGATGAGTTTGCCGTGCTGATGCCGAAAATCGAGACTGCCGATGACGCCGGTGAGCTTGCGGCACGACTCTTGTCACGACTTGCACAAAAATTTGAAGCTAACGGTAATGAGCACTTTGTCGGTGCCAGCATAGGGATCGCGGTATTCCCGGATGATGGCGACATTAATGAGGTTTTGATTCGCAACGCGGACGCCGCCCTGAATCGTGTCAAGAATGCAGGACGCGGCAAGTTCGAGTACTTCAGCAAGCAACTCAACGAAGTGAGCCGACGCAAACTGACGCTCGAACGCGGCTTGCACTCCGCGATCGATGCCGGGGAACTGCAATTACATTACCAGCCGCAGCTCGACCTGTCCGATGGCAAGTTGCATGGGGCCGAGGCGCTGTTGCGTTGGCGAAGCCGAACACTTGGTGACGTTTCACCAGCCGAATTCATTCAGATCGCCGAGCAGTCTGATCTGATTTTTGAGATCAGCAACTGGGTATTGGACCGGGCGTGCCAGGACATCCGGCATTTCGTCGATCAAGGGCTCGATTGCAAAACCATTTCAATCAACGTGTCGGGCCGTCAGCTTCAGGATAATAGACTGACGTCTATGGTGGGTGACGCGCTGGCCAGGCACGATGTCGATCCCGGCATGATCAAGCTGGAAATTACCGAGACGGCTATCGCAAACAATATAGATGTCGCTATAGATGCTTTGAGACACTTGCGTGATCGCGGCGTTGCAATCGCTATGGATGATTTCGGCACCGGGTTTTCGTCGCTCAGCTACCTTGCTGAGCTACCATTCGATTATCTCAAGATCGATCAGTCATTCGTGCGTGCGATCGGCAACAACAAGAATGCGAACAACATTTGCCGTGCCATCATCACGATGGCCCACGAGCTCGAAAAAACTATCATTGCCGAAGGCATCGAGACTCGCGCACAGGAAGCGTTCATGAAGAATTACCGCGTACAGGTGGGACAGGGCTATTTGTACAGCAAACCGCTGCCGCTCAAAAATTTCCGTAGCCTGATCATATCGCACAGCAAGGAACGTAAGTCCTCCACAGTATTGCAGGTAATCTAGCCAACACCGGGCCAGGATGACTGGTTGACCGATCAACGGCTTACCGGTCGGACCCGTAGCGAGCAAATAATTAGCTTGAATGCCCGAGATAGCTTGTGGCTAACTGACTTGCTATAACTCGCTAGGAGCCGATCATGAACGCAAACTCCCTCAAGTACCGCGCCAATCTCGCCAGCTCAAGCCTGGCAACCGCGCTCCGAACCGGCGTTGGCATAAGCGCTCATCCGGCTGCAAAGAAACCGGCCAAGTTGCTGGAACTTTACGAGT
>JAOTUU010000180.1 GCA_029863705.1 Gammaproteobacteria bacterium | reverse complement strand
GTTGACGAGTCTGAATCGGTGATCGCCTTTCGGGATATCAATGCGCAGGCACCGACGCATGTTTTGATAATTCCGCGTCAGCACATCGCAACGATTAACGACCTTGACGAAGGTGACGAATCAACTGTGGGGCATTTGTACATGGCTGCCAAATCGATTGCAGCGGCGGAAGGGCTTGCTGATGATGGCTACCGGGTTGTGATGAACTGCAATGAGGCTGCGGGACAAACCGTGTTTCATATTCATCTGCACCTGGTGGGCGGACGGACCATGGGCTGGCCACCATGGCCAACAGGCTGAAAAATTTCGCTGAGGTGCGGAACCCTTCTTAGCTGTTTTTTTCCAGTTTTTCGGTTAGTGCCAGCAAGCGCCGATACGATTCGTAGCGTCTCTCACTGATAGTTCCCCCCTCTACGGCGGCTTTGACGGCGCAGCCGGGTTCTCGAAGATGCCGGCAATTTGCGAAACGACAGTCTAGTCCGGCGATGTCGATCTCACGAAACCCCTGAATGACTTGTGGCGCAGAATCCAGCGCCGGGGCATAGTCGCGAACACCGGGCGAATCGATAATTACGCCGCCATTTTGCAGTGAGAGCATCATGGAGTTGACGGTGGTGTGTCGGCCCTCGCGCGATTTTTCGGATACTTCTGCAGTGCGTTGTTGCTGGTCGTCAAGCAGCGCATTAATGATGCTCGACTTACCAACCCCGGACTGACCAACAATGATCGCCGCTTTGCCGCGGATCAGTTCATCGAGCTGACTGATGCCATCTCCGCTCAAGGCGCTGCAGCGTACGGTCTGATAGTCGGCACGCTGATAATCCTGCAGCACGGCTTCCAGGTCGCTGTCGCTGTCTTCAAGGTCAATCTTGTTGTAGACGACGGCGGACGGAATCCCCATGGCTTCAGCGGCGCAAAGGTAACGATCGACAATGAACCAATCCGGCTTCGGCTCGCCGGCGGCAACAACCAGCAACAATTCAATATTGGCGGCGAGAACTTCGGTTTGGCCTCGCATGTTCGGCCTGCTGAGCGCATTGTCCCGTGCTTCGATCTTGATGATGAGCCAGTCTGACTCGTCCGTAATTGGCTCCGCAACGACACGATCTCCGCAGACGGGCCTGAGGCGCTTGCCCTTAATCCTTGCATTAACTTCTTCGTCGTTCGCCAGTCGCAGGCGCATTCGGCGGCTGTAGGTGGCGGTGACGACTGCCTTCTGTTGTTGCATGAATACAGGATTCCGGTGAATTCGTTGCCGAGTATGCCGCTATGCCCCAAGCCTTGCACTCTCAGGAGAGGTAAACTAGCGCAATATCCACAGAAAACTGACCCAAGGATGCGCATGAGCAGTAGCCCAACCAACAATGATCGTGGTGGCAACCTGATCTGGATTGACCTCGAAATGACTGGTCTTGATGCCGCGGCCGATACGATTATCGAAATTGCGACTATCGTTACAGACAGGCACCTCAATGAGCTCGCGGTGGGGCCGATGTTTGCGATTGGCCAGCCGAAAACCGTCATGGATAGCATGGACGAATGGAACGTGCGGCAGCATGGTGAATCGGGCCTCACAGAAAGGGTGATCAAAAGTGACGTGACGTTAAGGAAGGCGGAGCTTGCGACGCTGGAGTTCCTGTCGCACTGGGTGGACGCAGGTGTATCGCCAATCTGTGGCAACAGCATTTGCCAGGATCGACGTTTTCTGGCCCGCGAGATGCCTGAGCTGGAGCGTTACTTCCACTATCGAAATCTTGACGTCAGCACACTGAAAATTCTGGCACAGCACTGGGCGCCTGATATTGCATCGGGATTCAGGAAAGAGTCGTCTCACCGCGCGCTGTCAGACATTCGCGATTCTATCGAGGAGCTGATTTGGTATCGCGAACAGTTGTTTGATCAAACTCGCCTGCAGAGCGCATGAGCGAAAAGCCCTTCGCTCCGTCGTCCGAACGCAACAGCCTGCCTATTCTGGAGGTCATTCGTCGCGAGTTTGAGCGCGCGTCGACTGTATTGGAGATTGGCTCCGGAACGGGTCAGCACGCAGTTTGTTTTGGCAATGCGCTGAATCATCTGGATTGGCAAACCAGTGAGTTAGTGGAGAATCACGCCGGAATACAGGCGTGGCTGGATGAGGCCGGGTTGCCGAACGTCAGCAAACCGATCGAACTTGATGTGATGACCGCCGACGTATCGCCACAAGAGTACGATGCCGTGTTTTCGGCGAACACGGCACATATCATGAGTTATGAGGCAGTCGTGAAGATGTTCTCGCTGGTTAGCAAAGCGCTCAGGGAAGACGGTGTTTTTTGTTTATACGGACCATTCCGGCAGGGCGACGAATTCAATACGCAAAGTAATGCGGACTTTGACAGGTCGCTACGCGAGCGGAACCCGGAGATGGGCATTCGAGACATAGAGGCGCTCGACAAACTGGGTGAGAGCAGTGGCATGGTGCGGGAGCGCCTGTACGCGATGCCGGCGAACAACTGCCTCGCAGTTTGGAGAAAAAGGACAGCAGGAGTTAGTGATGACGACACATAAAGGCGGATGTCATTGTGGTCGTGTGCGTTTTGAAGTCGACGCGTCGGGGGATATTGAGGCAGACCAGTGCAATTGCAGTATTTGCCGCAAGTCGGGTTACTTGCACATGATCGTGCCAAAGCAGGATTTTCGTCTCATCGCTGGTGAAGACGACCTCGAGACCTACACATTCAATACCAAAGTCGCGCGGCACTATTTTTGCCGGCATTGCGGCATCAAATCGTTCTATGTGCCACGCTCCCACCCAAACGGCATTAGCGTCAATACCAATTGCCTGGAGCCAGAAACGATTTTATCGTTGAAAATAACGCCGTTTGATGGCTCAAACTGGGAGCAGAATGCGCATAAATTGTCGCCTTTAAGCGACTGATTTAGCAGATAATTAACTGGAAGGATGGCGAGCCATAATTTATAGTTGCCGCATTCGATTAAAGACATAACGTGATGACAGTGAACCCAAAAAAATTGGCAGTCTGCCTGCTATGCCTGATTCCTTTCGCAAATGTATGCGCAGAGCCGGCCTGGATCAGCGACCAGTTTGAGGTCATGCTGCGCACCGGCCCGAGTACGAGTAACGCGATAGAGCGCATGTTGCCAAGTGGAACGGGGCTGGAAGTCATTGAGCGTGATGATGAATCCGGCTATTCAAGAGTCCGTACAGCGGCGGGAACTGAAGGTTGGGTGCTTACGCGATACCTTATGGGTGAGCCCAGTGCCCGTGAACAACTGACCACTTTGACGGGTCGTCTGACCAATGCCAATGCACAGGGTAGTTCGCTGACATCGCAGCTCGGTTCGATTAAGAGTGAGTACGACTCCGCGACGCGGCAAATCGCAAGTCTCGAACGCAAGAATCAGGAGCTCGAGAAAGAGCTGGCCGAAATCAAACGCACCGCAGCCAACGTTTTGGCTATCAATAGCCAGAATCAGGAACTGCGCGAGCAGCTAACGACCGCTGAAATCGATACGGCTACCCTTGAGCAGCAAAACCGCGAACTTTCGAGTCAGACAACACGGTATTGGTTTATGAGCGGCGCTCTCGTGCTGGTTGTCGGCATGATTCTCGGGATCTGGCTGCCGCGCATTCGCTGGCAGCGTCGTTCTCGCTACGATCGCTTCTAAACCGATTCGCCCGCAAGAAACATCCAGGTCTCAATAACTGTATCGGGATTGAGCGATATGCTCTCGATACCCTGGTCGAGCAGCCAACGCGCAAGATCCGGGTGATCCGACGGGCCCTGTCCGCAAATTCCAACGTACTTGTTCTGTTTGCGGCAGGCAGTGATGGTCATGGCGAGCAGTGCTTTAACCGCATCGTCGCGCTCATCGAATATGTCGGCGACGAGCGCGGAGTCTCTGTCGAGCCCGAGCGCGAGCTGGGTCATATCATTCGATCCGATGGACATACCATCGAAATGCTCCAGGTACTGATCCGCCAACAGAGCATTGGTCGGTATCTCCGACATCATGATTATCTTAAGGTCGTCCTTGCCGCGTTCCAGGCCGTTGTCTGCGAGCAGCCCAATGACTTGCTGAGCCTGCTTGACCGTGCGGACAAACGGAATCATGAGTTGCACATTACGCAAGCCCATTTCGTTGCGAACCTTGAGAATTGCAGCACACTCGAGTTCGAAACAGGGGCGGAAATCGTCTGCGACGTAGCGACCCGCACCACGAAATCCAAGCATCGGGTTTTCTTCGTCGGGCTCGTATTTGTCACCACCGATGAGGTTGGCGTATTCGTTCGACTTGAAATCCGACATGCGCACGATTACGGGTTCAGGTGCAAAGGCGGCGGCTATCGTGCTGACACCTTCGGCGAGTTTTTCGACAAAAAATCCCACGGGGTCACCGTAGCCAGTCATCTGCTCATCAACGGCCGATCGCGTGTCGTCATCGAGTTTGTCGTATTCCAACAGCGCCTGCGGGTGCACGCCGATCATACGATTGATGATGAATTCGAGGCGCGCCAAACCGACTCCATGGTTCGGAATGTTCGCGAAATCGAATGCACGATCAGGGTTGCCGACGTTCATCATTATTTTGACCGGAATGTCGGGTAGAGAGTCCAGTTCGATCATCGATTCCTCGAAATCGAGTCGACCATCGTAGATGTAACCCTCATCACCCTCAGCGCAACTGACCGTCACGTCTACGCCATCGCTGATTACTTCCGTCGCGTTGCCACAACCGACAACTGCCGGTATACCGAGCTCACGAGCAATAATTGCCGCATGGCAGGTGCGACCACCGCGGTTGGTTACGATGGCTGCCGCCCGCTTCATAACCGGTTCCCAGTCCGGATCCGTCATGTCGGAAACAAGCACATCGCCGGCGTGAATTCGGCTCATCTCGCTGACATTACGAATAATCTTGGCAGTGCCGACGCCTATTTTCTGTCCAATGCTGCGGCCCGTGCAGATGATATCGGAGTGGGCTTTTAGCGTGAATCGCTGAATACTGCGCCCACTGTGGCTCTGGACGGTTTCGGGTCGTGCCTGGAGAATGTAGAGCTTGCCATCGTTGCCGTCTTTGCCCCACTCGATGTCCATTGGCCGGTCATAGTGTTTCTCGATGGTTACAGCCATCCGTGAGAGCTCGATGATGTCTTCGTCGGTAATGGAAAAAGTATGGCTATCCGCCTCGTCCACGTCGACCGTCTGTACCGTCTTCCCTGGCGTTGGATCGTCGCTGTAAATCATCTTTATGGCTTTGCCACCGAGGTTTTTCCGCAAAATTGGGTGATGGCCCGATTCGAGCGCGGGTTTGTAAACGTAGAACTCGTCCGGATTGACGGCGCCCTGAACAACCGTCTCGCCGAGACCGTAGGACGATGTGATAAATACGGCGTCTCTGAATCCAGTCTCGGTATCGAGCGTAAAAATGACACCGGCGGAGCCGATGTCACTGCGGACCATGGTCTGAACACCCGCTGAGAGTGCGACATGCTCGTGGTCAAATCCCTGATGGACGCGGTAAGCGATCGCCCGGTCGTTGTAAAGAGACGCGAAAACCTGATGCAGAGCGTCGACGAGATGGTCGAAACCACGAACGTTAAGAAATGTCTCTTGCTGCCCTGCAAAGGATGCATCAGGCAAATCTTCCGCCGTGGCAGACGAGCGCACGGCGACCGCAATATCCTGGCCGCCCGACATCTCGTCCCATGCGTCTCTGATGTCTTTGTGCAAGCGCTCGGGAAGGCGTGTTTCAAGAACCCAGTCGCGGATCTGCCTTCCAGCGTTCGTCAGCGCATTTATGTCGTCGACGTCGAGATCAACAAGGACATCCGAGATGCGTTGGTCGAGCCCATCGGTCCTCAGGAAGTCCTTGAAGGCCGCCGAAGTGGTTGCGAAACCACCCGGGACAGTAATGCCCAGACCGCTTAGCTTGCTGATCATTTCTCCGAGTGAGGCATTCTTACCGCCCACCGTCTCGATATCATTCATGCCAAGCTCAGCGAGCTTGATGACATATGGCTCCAATGGATGCTCCCTTGTGTTCCCGCGCAGGAAATGGACAATCGATTTCGATTAGGGCTAGGACAGCGATGGTAGTCATTGCTGCAAATTCGGAATTTCCGTCTATGAACGAACGCACTGTATTCTTTCTGTCTGATCAGACCGGCGTCACTGCGGAAACACTTGGGCACAGCTTGTTAACCCAGTTTGACGGTCGGGACTTTCGGCATGTGACTGTGCCATTTATAGATTCCGAAGACAAGGCACTCGAAGCGGTGCACAAGATCGATCGTGCGGCTGGCACAGACGCGCTCAAACCGTTGGTATTTTCCACGCTTGTGCAACCCGAATTCCGCAAGATCCTGAAGCAGGCGAAAGGGCTGCATCTGGACATATTCGACGTCTTTCTCGATCCCCTTGAGGAGGAATTGAAGCAAGAACCTACGTATGAATCCGGTCGTGCACATGGCATGAGCGACATCAACGCTTACATGAAACGCATTGAAGCGACCAATTTTGCGCTCGCCAACGACGATGGCGGTACCAGCCGAAATTACGAAGTGGCCGACGTCATTCTGGTTGGTGTTTCCCGGTCGGGAAAAACACCAACCTGCCTGTATCTTGCTTTGCAGTACGGCGTTTATG
>JAOTUU010000024.1 GCA_029863705.1 Gammaproteobacteria bacterium | reverse complement strand
CCCTGTGCGTGCCGGGCACAGATTAGTCATCAGCACGTTTCGAGGGTACATGGACATCATCTTTCTTAGCGATCTCAGGGTCGAAACTGTCATCGGGATCTGGGATTGGGAACGCAAGATTCGCCAGACGGTATCAATCGATCTCGAGATGTCGGCAGATATCGCGAAGGCCGCTGCGACAGATGACGTCAAGGACACGCTTAACTACAAGCTCGTTGCCAAGCGTCTGCAACAATTCGTCGGTGACTCCGATTTTCAACTTGTCGAAACTCTCGCAGAAAAGATCGCGGCTATCGTTCTCGACGAATTCGACGTCGCCTGGGTGAAAGTGCGCCTTAACAAGCCCGGTGCCATTCGCGGTGCTCGTGATGTTGGCGTACTGATCGAGCGCGGCGTGAAACCAGGGAAGAGCTGAGCTCTATGGCAACAGTTTTCCTCGGGCTCGGCAGCAATGTGGCACCTCATCAGAATTTGCGCCTTGCAATAAGCGAACTACAGCGTCGATACGGCCCACTCGAAATATCCAGTGTGTATGAAAACGCCGCCGTTGGTTTCGAGGGGTCGAACTTCCTGAATCTTGTGCTTAGCCTCGATACCGACGAAAGCCCGGCCGACATTCACTCACAAATCGAGTCAATTCACGATATGGCTGGTCGCGAGCGCAGCAAAGCCAAATTCATATCGCGTCCGCTGGATATAGACCTGCTGCTTTACGATGATCTTGTTCTAAATGAGCCACCGATAACACTACCGCGCGGGGATGTGCTCGAGTACAGCTTTGTTCTGCGGCCGCTGCAGGAACTTGCCCCCGAGCTCGTACACCCGGTAACAGGGCTCACGATGACGGAACACTGGCAGCAGTTTGATCAGAAAAAACATCCGCTGCTGCTCTGTGACCTGGTACTTACCAGCCGATAGAACGCCCGCCATCGACCGCAATGATCTGCCCCGTCACGTAGGCCGCGTCTCTGACGAGATACAGCACGCAGCCGGCGATATCCTCGGGCTGGCCAGGCCGCGCAAGCGGAATCTGCTTGAGGATGGTTTCCCTGGTTGCGTCGTCCAACCCATTTTCCGGCCAGAGTATGGCGCCCGGTGAAACGCCGTTAACACGCACTTCGGGTGCGAGGTCTTTCGCCAGTGAGCGCGTCAACATGGCCAGACCCGCCTTGGCCGAGCCGTACACGGCGTGATTCCGCAGCGGCCGCTGAGCGTGGACATCGATAAGGTTGATTATTGCACCGCCAGCTTCACGCAGTGCCGGCAGCGCTGCCTGCGACAGAAACAGCGGCGCCTTGAGGTTGCTGCCAACCAGATCATCCCAGTGGGCCTGGGTGATCTCACCCGGTGGCGTCGGGTAGAAACTCGAAGCGTTGTTGACGAGAACGTCCAATGTTCCATGCCAGGCGACGACCTTTTCGACAAGGCTCGGTAGCGCCTCGGTATCGTTGAGATCTGCCTGGAACAGCGCGGCAGAATCTGGCCGCCCGGCGTTCAGCCGCTCAGCCAGCGCCTCTGCGTCAGCCGATGACTTGCGATAATGCACCGCAATATTGGCGCCGTCGCGATGCAACGTTGTAGCTATGGCCGCGCCGATGCGCCGCGCTGCGCCGGTTATAAGTGCCACTTTGCCGTTCAGGTTGTTGGGCGACGTCATCAGATATCTCTCAAGAAAGTTCGCGACAGGAAGACTGCATTCTGGAAGACTTCAAAGCCACTATGCAATACGAACAGCATACATCGTTGCCAGAGCCCGATCCCGACAGTGCACAACACAGCAGCCGGGTGGCGCAATACGTTCGCGACAAGATCTCCGCGGCGGGTGTTTGTATCAGCTTCGCCGAGTACATGCACCATGTACTGTATGCGCCAGGCCTGGGTTACTACAGCGCGGGATCCACGAAGTTCGGCGCAGCTGGCGACTTCGTTACAGCCCCGGAGGTGTCCCCGGTTTTCGGCAGCGTACTGGCGCGCCAGTGTGCCGAGGTGCTCGCACAAGTCGATACGGCGTCGATTCTCGAATTCGGTGCCGGTAGCGGCAAGTTGGCGGCCGATATTCTTCGCAAACTGGCCGAGCTTGAGGCCGTGCCCGAACGTTATTCGATTCTCGAGGTCTCCGCTGACCTTCGTGAGCGACAGGAATCCCTTCTTCGTGACGAGGTCCCGGAGCTTGCAGACAGGGTGGTGTGGCTCGATCAATTGCCAGAGGAACACAGCGGTGTGGTTGTTGCGAACGAGGTCCTCGACGCGCTGCCGGTCGAGAGGTTTGTCCGCCGGGCCGGGCGCGTCATGCAGATTTGTGTCGCATTTGATGGGGGAGTATTCACTTTGGTGGAGCGCGATGCACCGGAGTCTCTCGCTGACGCAGTCGTCGCCATCGAGAACGACCTGGGTCAATCGCTGCCTGATGGCTATACCTCCGACCTCTGCCTGGCGTCCGCGGCGTGGGTTACGGATCTGGCGAGCATCCTGACAGAGGGTGCGGTTTTCCTGTTCGACTATGGCGTGAGCCGGCGTGACTACTACGCCTTCGAGCGCTCCGATGGCTGGTTGCGGTGTCATTTCAGGCATCATGTGCACGACGATCCGCTGATACTGCCGGGCATCCAGGACCTGACGTCCTGGGTCGATTTTACTGCTGCTGCAGAGGCTGCGGTGGCCATCGGGCTCGATGTATTGGGTTTCTCTACCCAAGCACAGTTTCTGATTGGCGGTGGGCTGCAACAGGAGCTGGCCGAATTCACAGAACTGCCAATCGACGCACAACTCAAATTGTCGGGGCAGGTTAAATTGCTTACGCTGCCAGGCGAAATGGGCGAGAATTTTAAGTGTCTTGGCCTGGGCCGAGGCGACATTATCGCGCCAACAGCATTCAATTCAGCAGATCGGACAATGTCTTTATGAGTAAACGCAATAGCGCTCGAGGAACAACGTGACAGAAATTCAAATTGTTGTTCTGGCAATCGTGCAAGGGCTGACGGAGTTTCTGCCGATTTCGAGCTCCGGCCACCTCGTATTGGTGCCAGCCGCATTCGGCTGGACAGATCAGGGTTTGGCGTTTGACGTGGCTGTGCACTTCGGCTCGCTTGCCGCGGTATTGCTGTTCTTTCGCAAAGACCTTGCCGCATTGCTGCGAGGCGGCGTTCAAGTACTTGGTGGCAATATTGAGACGATAGAGTCCCGTCTGGCGCTAGGCATTGCTTTGGGCACGATACCGGCTGCGGTCGCCGGCTTGTTACTCGCGGGCTGGATAGAAGCGAATCTCCGCAGCCCGAGTTTCATCGTATTCACCTTGTCTGGTTATGCCGTTCTGATGATTCTTGCGGATCGTTACGGTCGCCGTGAACGAGAGATTTCAGGGGTCCTGGTCAAGGACGCTTTTATCATCGGCTGCGCACAGGCTTTGGCACTGATTCCGGGCACGTCGCGATCCGGTGTGACGATTACGGCGGCGATGGCGTTAGGTTTCGAGCGTCAGGACGCTGCCCGGTTTTCGTTCTTGCTGGCGGTTCCTGTAATCCTGCTTGCCACCGCCTACCAGCTGTTCAAGCTGATTAGTGCGGACGCCCAGGTTGCCTGGAGCCAACTGGGTATTGCTGCACTCGTTTCAGGAATCGTTGCGTACGCGAGCATAGAATTTTTCATGAGGTTTGTTAGCCGTATTGGCCTGCTACCTTTTGCTATCTATCGGCTCGCCCTCGCAGCGCTTATTCTGTATGTCGTCTACTAAGTACTACGCACTGTTATTACTGGCCGGCAACGCTTTGGCGGATAGCGGCGATTTTGCGGTCGGCGTTGGCGTAGAGAGCGACTCTGACGACGGCATCAGTACGGTTCTTCTTGGAGGCGCGGGTCTTGGCGAGAACACGTGGCTATCCGGCGGTCTCGCGAAAAGCTCTGTGGAGTTGGCAACGGGAGACGAACTCGAATCGAATTTTGCAGACATCGAGCTGGACCATTACTTCGATCCCATCGGTGTTCGTGTCGGTGTTGCCTACTGGCGCGGATCCGACATCCTGGAATCTCAGGACTGGCGCGCTTCGCTCTACTGGCGCAACGAGAAAGTAATGTTGGCTGGTGAGTACGAGTTTCGTGACTTCGACCTGACAACACCCGACACTGATCTTTCACCAGGTCGCCAGATCATGTTTGACGCCGACGGCATCGGTGTGGCCGCCCGGTTCAATTTGACAGAAAACACCAGCCTGAGTTTGTCAGGCAAGAAGTACAACTACAGCGTGCCTTTTCGGCCAATTGAAAACCGCGATGTCGTCGACCTGATATCAGCGTCGCGCCTGAGCCTGATTAATTCACTGGTCGATAATCGTGTCAGCGTATCGCTTGGAATTGATCAGGGTCAGAAACACTGGGAAATCCAACTATCAAATTCGGAAAATGTCATCATTCAGACGCGGACGAAATCGGCGACGCTGCGTTTCCTTATGCCGATGTCTGAGAGGACCGACATCGAATTTGGCCTCGGCCGCGACGACTCTGACCTATACGGTGAGGTAACGTTTCTGTCGCTGCACGTTTTCTTTTATGGCGGCAACTAGCTCGCTTTGCGGGACTCTCGAACCGCGGCGATGCGCGCGTTTCTGATCGCCTCAGGAATATCCTGGTCGGCGTTGGCCGCGGCGATACCGGCCGCATCCACCGTGCGGGCGGCGTCGTAGGCGCAGCGGAGGTGGCCTGCCTGCGGGTAATCTCGTTTTTCGAACCCTGATCGCCCTCTTGCGTCGGCCTCGCAGGCCAGCAAGAACTGTTCAAATCGCTCCGGGCGGCGAAAAGCATCTGTTTTTTCCAGGACCCTCACGACGGTATCGTCACGCAGCTCGAAGGCGCGATGACAATGGGTGTGGTACTCGGCGACGATCAGCGCCAAATCGCGGCAGGCGCGCGGTACCGGCAGTCGTTCGGCCATCTTCCTGATGAGTTTGCAGCCACGTTGTTCATGCCCGGGATGAGACGGGAGCTTGGCAGCTTCGGTCGTGGCCTTGCCCAGGTCGTGCACCAGGGCTGCAAATCGTACTTCGACATCCACGCTGAGCATTGCGGACGCCGCGATCACCATCATTGTGTGCAAGCCGGTATCTATCTCCGGATGCCACTTCGCGGGTTGCGGTACGCCAAAGAGCGCATCGACTTCAGGGAAAACGACGCGAAGCGCACCGCAGCTGCGCAGTGCCTCAAAAAAAAGGCTCGGATTGGGGCCAGCCAGTGCGGCCTCGGCTTCTTTCCAGACACGATCTGGTACCAGCGCGTCGACTTCGCCGTCCGCAACCATTTGCCGCATCAGATCCCGCGTTTCAGGCGCAATTCGGAAGCCAAGATGAGCAAAGCGTGCAGCGAACTTGGCCGCGCGAAGTATGCGCACGGGATCTTCGATGAAAGCGTCAGAAACATGCCGGATCGAACCGCTCCTGATGTCCTTGAGTCCACCAAAAGGATCGATGATCTTGCCGTCGGCGTCTTTGGCCAGTGCGTTGATCGTCAAGTCGCGGCGGCTCAGGTCTTCCTCGATGGTGACATCGATTGACGTGTCGAAAGCAAAGCCATGATAGCCGGCAGCGGTCTTTCGTTCGGTTCTCGCGAGCGCGTATTCTTCGTTGGTTTTCGGATGCAGAAATACCGGAAAGTCCTTACCGACCTGCTGATAACCCTGGTCAAGAAGTTCGTCGGGCGTCGCGCCCACGACGCACCAGTCCCGCTCTTTGACGGGCAGCCCAAGCTGTTCGTCACGAACAGCACCACCGACGAGGTACACTTGCATAAAGCGAGTCTAGCAAACAGGGGCGGTGATGAATCCGTTGATAGAGAAAAGGTTTGCCCGAATCGCTGTCCTGATCATCAGCGTGGCTTCCTTTTCGGGTTGCTACTATACGCAGGCGGCGCGTGGTCAGCTCGACGTCATGCGTAAGAGAGCGCCTATTGCCGAGGTAATAGCAGACGTTGGAACTTCCACCGAACTGGCAGATCGGCTGCGCCTCGTCGAAGAGGCCAGGGCGTTTTCTGTTAGCGAACTGGGTCTTCCGGATAACGATAGCTATCGAAGCTATGCGGATGTCGAACGCGACTACGTGGTTTGGAATGTCTTTGCGGCTCCGGAGTTCGAGCTTGAAGCGAAGCAGTGGTGCTTCCCGGTTGCTGGCTGTGTGAGCTATCGCGGCTACTTTTCAGAGCAGGCCGCATACCGCGAGGCAGCGCGCCTTGAGGGCAAGGGTTTCGATGTTTCGGTGGGTGGCATTGCGGCCTATTCCACGCTCGGAAAATTCGATGATCCTGTCCTTAATACGATGATGCGATGGCAGGACGTTGATCTAATCGCCACAATGTTTCATGAACTCGCGCATCAGCTTCTGTACGTCAAAGGCGACTCGGCATTTAACGAGTCCTTTGCAACGGCAGTGGAAGAGTTCGGCATCGAACGCTGGTTAGCGAGTCGCGGTCTGCATGCGGAAATGGAAAAGTACCTTGATGGACGGCGCTTGCGTCAGCGACTAATGCAGCTCGTTGTTACGGCGAGGACCGACCTGGAGGAGATTTACGCGGAGACTATCGACGAAACAAAAATGCGCTCAGCAAAAAGCGCTCGATTCCAGCTTCTGGAATCTGCTGCAAGGCGCGAATTCGAAGCGTCAGGCCGGGAAGTGCCAGCCTGGGTCGACGATGGGTTCAACAACGCCCGGCTCGCATCGATGGCTTTATACCAGGAGCGCTTGCCGGAGTTTCGTAAGTTGCTGGCCGAATGCAACGATGACATTCGCTGCTTCTACACTGCTGCAAGGGCGTTAGTTTCTGGCGACTCGCTGCGGCTTGCCGCCGGCCTGAACGAGCAATAACTCATCCGACAGGCGGCGTGTTTCGCCAGTCATACGCCAATGGAAGATCGTGTCGGCCGCCATGACACGTCGGACGTACTTGCGCGTCTCATTAAACGGAATATTTTCGATCCAGATCCTGGCATCGATGGTGCCTGCCTCAGGCAACCAGGCGTCGACTCGATGTGGCCCGGCATTGTAAGCAGCCGTGGCAAGCACCCGATTGCCGCCGTAGCGTGCCGCCATTTGGCCGAGATACGTCGTGCCAAGCCGAATATTGCTGTTCGGGTTGGTCAAGGTGTCGAGACCGGAGTAGGGCAACTGGATGTTCTTCGCAACCTCGCGGCCGGTGTTCGGCATTAACTGCATAAGCCCGATCGCACCAGCACTGGAGCGGACGTCGCGCATGAACAGGCTCTCGCTGCGCGCGACTCCGTATGCCCAGGTCGGTGGAATGCTCGCGTCCTGGGCATATTGCCGGAATGTATCGTGGTAGGGCAGAGGGTAACGTAGCGAGAGGTCGTCATACTCGCCGCCGCTAGCTGCCGCTGAAATAGCTCGGGAGTGCCAGCCCCAACGACTGGCCAGAATAGCTGCCTGGACCTTTTGCTCGGCCGGCATGAAGCTGATGGCGACATCCCATTCCGAACGACCGCGCCCATCGAGGCCGACGAGAAATAGCTCCCGAGCGCGTATCAGGTCGGCTCGCGTCGCCAATTGAGTGATGATTTGCTCGTCCGGTGCAATGTCATTGTTGCCGAACGCGTAAGGCAGCCCAAGCTCGTCGGCCGCAAGAAAACCGTAGTAGCTGCGTTCCTTTGCAAGCCTGGACAAAAGCTCTGATGCTGCACTCACCTTGCCGTCGTGCTGTAGCGCGATGCCGCGCCAGTAGCGCCATTCTTCGGAGCTTTGTTCAGCGTCAGTCATCGACGCGATGTCTGCGAGCAGGTTGGGCCAGTTGCTGTCACGCAAACTGGTTCGTGCGCGCCAACGCAAGACCTCTTCATTTTGTGCGGCAACAGGCAGCTGATGAAGTTGCGCGTATGCGCCGGGCAGCTTGTCTCGCGCCATCCACAACGCAATATGCCTCTCCGTAAGCAATTCCTGCTCCGCCGAGAAGCGTCGCCCCCTCGATAGATCGTTCCATAATTCGAGCGCGTGAAGTGGATCGTTATAGGTAATGCGTTCGATCGCGTAGACAAGTTGTTTGCGCGTTGTTGAATCGTTGCCCCACTGCTTGCCGTCTTGCACAAATGCAACCGGATCTCGTTGCGCTTTTATCCACCGACTCGCGATGTCGATGTGGCGCTGATCAATCGATTTGCCGAGCCATCGAGCCATCGAGAACTCGCGAGCTTCGACAGCGAGTCCGAAGCGCCGAATGTAGTCGGCGGGGTCCAGAATGTTCTCGTCCGCGAGGTGCTCAAACACCGGGTCACATTCATTGACCTGGCTCTTGCCGACCGTCCACAAATCAACGGCCCGATTGACGACTCTCTGTTGTTGGCCGGCGTCGATTTCGGCGCGTAGCGCCAGGCAATCCAGCTGGGTTATTTCGAGGCCTTGGTAGAACTGCTTGTATATTTTGAGATAGGCGCCAAGGTTGCCCGTTTTCGCGAGGTGCAATGCGTAGCGGTAGCGCAGATCACGGGCGGGCTTGAGCGTGCCGTACTGATCCAGATACGCCTCTACTTCGTCATGGCCGGCGGTTTTGATGGTCGCCCGTAGTTGCAATGCACGAAGATCTGGCCAGAGCACATAGCCTTCCAGAGACTGGCGGTCGACGCCATCGAGCGCATCCACAGCGCTCCAGTCACCGCGCTCAACAAATTCGTAAACTTTCAGGAAAAGTGCGCGCTGGTCGTCTATTGAAGCGCTGTTGCCAATATTTGGCAAAAATGCCAACAGCAGTGCCGCGGTGATACCACCGCGGAGACATTGAACACGTGAACGAGAAAGCTGCATATAGATATTGAGTCTACATCAGCTTCGCGATCTAACGAATTTGTAGCATCAGGTTACGATCGCCCCGTTGCACCAGCAGAAACAAGATGCGATTGCCGGCCGCGAGTTCGGTGAGTTGTTGCAAGTTATGCACAGCGCGCCGGTTGACCGCGGTGATGACGTCTCCCGATCGCAAACCGCGCTGGGCTGCGGGGCTGCCGTCTGTTACTTCAGTGACTTCAATGCCGCCGGAGCTGCTGGCGGTCGACGATGCGAACGTGGCACCCGCAAGACCGGGGTGAATTTCAGTGCCGCTGCTTTGGGCGATTTTTTGCTCACCCAGCGTTGCCTTGACGCTTCTGGTCTTGCCGTCACGTATGTAGCGGATATTGATACTTTCGCCGGAACCCATGAGCCCGATGGCATTGCGCAGTTCCGAGGCATCAGAGATCTTCTTATCGTTGACGGCAACGATAATATCGTCGACCCGGAGTCCGGAGTCCTCGGCTGCGGAACCTGGTTCGATCATCGTAATGAGGGCGCCGCTGTCGACCGAGGCATTTAGTGCTTCCGCGACCTCGGAATCGATGCCGCTGATAGTGACGCCGAGCAGGCCCCTGCGCACTTCACCGAAGTCGAGGATCTGGCGCATGATCGAACTGGCGATCTCGGTTGGCACGGCGAAGCCGATGCCAACGTTGCCGCCGGACTTGCTGATGATGGCTGAATTGATGCCGATCAGTTCGCCACGCATATTGACCAGCGCGCCACCCGAGTTGCCGGGATTAATGGACGCGTCGGTTTGAATGAAATCCTCGTAGCCGTTGCGGTTGAGGCCGGTCCGGCCAAGGGCGCTGACGATGCCGGATGTGACCGTATGGCTAAGACCGAACGGATTACCGATTGCGAGGACGAAGTCGCCGACGCGGACACGATCGGAGTCACCAATGGGCATGTCCACCAGCCCGTCCGCCTCTACCTTTAGCAACGCGATGTCGGTCGCGGCATCAGAGCCTATGACTTCTGCTTCCAGGATTTCGCCGTCCAGCAGAGAAATCTGAATCTTGTCTGCATTTTCAACGACGTGGTGGTTGGTCAGAATGAAACCACGTGCAGCATCGACAATGACGCCTGAACCTGCGCTGGCGATCTCCCGCGACCCACTCGGTGCTTCAGGAAGTCCGTAAAACCGTCGCAGCCACTCGTTGCCAAGCTGTGAATTGCGGCTGACTTGTTGACTGACACGAATATTTACGACTGCAGGAGACGCTTTTTCGACCAGTGGCGCCAAACTGGTCACTGGAACGCCCTCTATGCCTGCCGGCAATGCGGCAAAACTTGTCGTCGCGAACAGCAGAATCAGGCTTGAGAAAAACAGACGTGTTTTCATTGTCATCAGATGCCTCATAAAGAAAGTCAGACCTTGGTCTTGCGGCCAGGTTCATTAAACCAAAGATGTCCGGCCGCAACAAAGCGTTGCAGCCGGACATTCCCGCTAATCGTTATCAGGCAGCCTCAACCGTGATGCGCCGCGCCTGGACGGCCGGCAACTTCGGTATCGTAACCTGTAAAATACCGTTACTGCTCTTGGCCGTAATGTGTTCAGCATCCGCGGTTTCGGGTAAGGAAAATCGGCGATCAAAGCGACCAGAGACGCGCTCGATGCGTCTCACACCCTCGGTTTCGCCGCGCTTCTCGCTGTGGCGTTCCCCGGCGACGCTGAGCACACCATCTTCCATGCTGACTTCTATGTCGGCGCTATCGACGCCGGGAAGATCCGCCTGTAACAGGAAGTGGTCCTTTTCCTCGACAATATCCACCGCCGGAACCCAGTCCGCGACAGTTGTTTGCGCATCTTCAGATGCCCGCCCGCGACCCAGGTCGCGGTTAATCAGGTCGATCATCGACCAAGGTTCAAAACGTACAATATTCATAGTGTTCTCCTGTGTACTTAAGGTACGGCGCCAATAGTGTGGCAGCCGTCAACAATGCGTCAGTCGCTTAAATAGGGGCGCCCGGAGGCAAATCAAGACGCAGCTGGAGGCAATTCTTTGCGTCAGAGCGGTTTTTTTCGCGGTTCTGGTAGCACAAATTTGTGCCACTATATATAGTGGATAACAAGTTTCACGAAAGTGTCATTTTTTTTCCTATGTTTTTAAAGCACTTACTTCACAAAGATTTATAACACACTGTTTTAGTTGATTTAAATGCTTTAGAGAAAAAAGCACTAAACCCTTGACAGTCGACCCATACGGGCATAATCTTGTCTACGTTCAGACACAACATCTTGTGTCTAATCAACAGGCAAAAAGAGGCCATTTCTGGCACTCGCGGCGCGAAAACGCATGCGCTGTGTACGGGTCTCTGTTTCTTGGGGAAAAGTGGTTCAAAACTATAATACGGGGTCTCCTGACGGAGAAAGGGGAGTAAGAAGGCCAATGAAGTCCGCAGTTCATTTGGATGCGCACACGGTCACCGACATAGAGTTTCAGGCAGCGTCGATCGATATTTGGGATGCGAAATATCGACTCACTGCCAAAGACGGGAACAATATCGACGAGTCAATTGACGACACCTATAAGCGTGTCGCTCGGGCGCTCGCCAATGTCGAAGATGAAACGCAGCGCGAGCAGTACAACGAGGAATTTCTCTGGGCATTGCGAAGTGGGGCTATCCCCGCTGGTCGCATCGTGTCGAATGCTGGCGCGCGGGAACACAAACCTGCTACATCGACGATTAACTGTACCGTATCCGGCACAGTCGGCGATTCGATGGATAACATACTTAATAAGGTGCACGAAGCCGGGTTGACGTTGAAGGCCGGTTGCGGCATCGGCTATGAGTTTTCGACATTGCGCCCGAAAGGAGCGTACGTGACAGGCGCCGGCGCCTATACATCTGGCCCGCTGTCGTTCATGGATATCTACGACAAGATGTGTTTCACGGTGTCATCCGCTGGTGGTCGTCGCGGAGCACAGATGGGCACATTCGATGTCGGTCATCCGGACATCATGGAGTTCATTCGCGCCAAGCGCGAAGACGGGCGTTTGCGTCAATTCAATCTGTCGCTGCTCGTTACTGATGAATTCATGCAAGCCGTCATCGCCGAAGACGATTGGAATCTCGCGTTTCCGGTCACGCAAAAAGAGGTCGAAGAAGAAGAGCTCGATATTACAGATGCGTCGCAGTTTGTTTGGCGAGAGTGGCCGGATGCCGGCAACTATGTCAGCAATGCCGAGGGTCTTGTCGCGTGCAAGATCTATAAAGCCATGCCCGCCCGTCGGGTTTGGGACCTGATTATGGCATCGACATATGATTTCGCCGAGCCAGGGTTCGTGTTGATCGATAAGGTCAACGAAATGAACAATAACTGGTTTGACGAGAACATTCGTGCGACCAATCCCTGCGGAGAGCAACCGTTGCCGCCATACGGTTCCTGCCTGTTGGGCTCGGTAAATCTGACCCGTTTTGTTCTTGACCCGTTTACCGACAAAGCACGCTTTGACTGGGATGCCTTTCGCAAGGTCGTCAAAGTGTTTACGCGAATGCTCGATAATGTTGTAGAAATCAATGGCTTGCCATTGCCGCAGCAACGTAACGAGATTCAAAGGAAGCGCCGCCACGGGATGGGCTTTCTCGGTCTGGGTTCGGCTATCACGATGCTGCGTATGCGGTACGGTGACGAGGGAGCGGTCAATTTTACGGAAGAGGTCGCTCGGCAACTGGCACTGGCCGGTTGGGAAGAAGCTCTGGAACTTTCGAAGGAGAAAGGACCGGCGCCCATCATGAACGAGAAGTTCGAAGTTACCGAAGAGATGTTGAGAAAGCGGCCGGAAATGACGGCTGATGGATATCAACTGGGCGACAAGGTGCCGGGTCGTATTTTGCATGCGCGGTATAGCCGTTATATGCAAAGGGTGGCCGCCGAGGCGCCGAAGCTTGTAGACGCGCTGGCCGAGGTTGGTGCTCGCTTTACGCATCACAGTTCAATTGCGCCGACAGGCACGATTTCGCTGTCGCTGGCGAATAATGCGAGTAACGGTATAGAGCCGAGCTTTGCACACCATTATTTCCGCAATGTGATTCGGCAGGGCAAAAAGAGCAAGGAAAAAGTCGACGTCTATTCGTACGAACTGTTGGCTTACAGGACGTTGGTTGACCAGGCGGCGATGACGCCCGGCGGCTCTAACGAAAAATTCAGCAACCACTTGCCCGACTATTTCATTACAGCCGAGGATGTTTCACCCAAAGCGCATGTCGACATTCAGGCAGCGGCGCAGAAGTGGATCGATTCTTCGATTTCAAAGACGGCGAATGTGCCGACGGACTACCCGTACGAGAAGTTTAAGGACATTTATCTGTACGCCTACGAACAGGGTCTGAAGGGGTGCACGACGTTCCGCTTCAATCCGGAAGCTTTCCAGGGCGTATTGGTTAAAGAGAAAGACCTGAAGAATACGGTCTATAAATTTGAGCTTGCCGACGGCACAACTGTCGAACTGAAAGGCGATGAGGAAATTGAGTACGACGGCGAGGTACATACTGCCGCCAACCTCTTCGATGCCTTGAAAGAAGGCTATTACGGAAAATTTTGAGCGAACGATGATTAAGATAGATGAAAAGATTGTGGGGTATGCGGTAACGCAACCCGAAGCCGAGACGACAGCAAAGAAACCTGAGTTCAAGCGCGAAAGCGGTGGAGGGGATCGTGCGGAAGTCATTCGTATGCACGAGAAACTCGAGCGCCCGGAGATGCTCGTCGGATCGACCTACAAGGTCAAGACGCCCATTTCGGACCACGCGATGTATGTCACGATCAACGACATCATATTGAATCAGGGAACCGAACACGAAAAACGCAGGCCGTTTGAGATATTCATTAACTCGAAGAACCTGGACCACTATCAGTGGATCGTTGCGCTGACACGCATCATTTCGGCCGTGTTCCGCAAGGGTGGCGACGTTGCGTTTCTTGTTGACGAACTCAAGGCAGTTTTCGATCCGCGCGGCGGCTATTGGCAAAGCGGCGGCAAGTTCATGCCATCGATCATTGCCGAGCTTGGCTATATCGTCGAAAAGCACCTGATTTCGATAGGCCTGATGGCCGCGCCCGGTCTTGACGAGGCGCAGCAGAAACTAATTGCAGAGAAACGCGCCGAGTTTGAGGAAAGCAAGAAGCAAGAGGATGCATTCTCGGAAAGCGACTACCCTGCGGGCGCGCAGCTTTGCGCGAAATGCAGCACAGCAGCCGTTATCATGATGGACGGTTGTATGACCTGCCTGTCGTGCGGCGATTCCAAATGCGGCTGATAAGGAGCCTGCACCGCTAAGCCGGCCGCATCGCGTGCGCCTTCTCTATAACTGTCTTATCTACTTGCTGCAGATTCCACTGGCGGCCTATTGGCTGTTTCGTGCAATCGCCAACAAAACGTATCGAAATCGTATCGGGCAACGTTTCGGCATTGGCTATCCGACGTTCGACAGGTGTATCTGGATCCATGCGGTATCGGTCGGTGAAGTACAAGCGGCGGTGCCTCTGGTTCGAGCCATCGCGCGTAGATTTCCAAACCACAACATGCTTGTTACGACCGTTACGCCAACGGGTGCGGCGCGTGTCAAATCACTCTTCGGTGACACAGTCAGCCACTGTTACATACCGTTTGAAATGCCCACTGCGGTCAATCTGTTTTTCGAGTCGGCAAAACCGGAACTCGCGTTAATCATGGAAACGGAGATCTGGCCGAACCTCTATCGCGGCTGTGGGGTGCGCAATATACCGCTCATACTCGTCAGTGCGAGGATTTCGCCCAGGTCTGTCGACAGTTACCGTCGCTTCCTGCCATTGTTCCGCGACACTCTTTCCCACGGCATTATCATCGCCGCACAAAGCGAAGCCGACGCGGAGCGCTTTCGTTCATTGGGCGCGAGCCCGGTCAGAACGTGGGTAACGGGCAACATCAAGTTCGATATCGAATTGCCGGACGGCCTGGCGGAGCAGGGCAAGTTGCTGCGCGAGCAGACCTTTGGGGAGCGCCCGGTCTGGGTTGCCGCCAGCACCCACGATCAGGAAGAGCAGCAAGTGCTGACCGCGCACCGGCAGCTTCAGGAACGATACCCCGACCTCTTGCTGGTGCTGGTGCCACGTCACCCTGAGCGTTTCGCCGCTGTGCAAGAGCTCATTGAAAACGAAGGGTTTGAGTGCGTTGCGCGAACCCGGGGAGAGTCCTGCGCGGCATCAACTGGTGTCTTTCTCGGCGACACAATGGGAGAGCTGCCACTGTTTTACGCAGCCGGCGATGTAGCTTTTGTCGGCGGAAGCCTGGTGCCTATCGGCGGTCACAATCTGCTTGAACCGGCAGCGCTCGGCCTTCCGGTCATCAGCGGTTGCTATGTCTACAATGCGCAGGACATTGCGGACATGTTTGTTTCGCTTGGTGCGTGCCGCATGGTAACTGACGCCAGGGAGCTCGCAGTTGCGGTCGAAGAACTGATCGCCGATCCGCAAAGAGCGCGAGAGTCGGGCGAAAGAGGCCTCGAGATCGTGCAACGCAACCGGGGCGCGCTCAAACACCTGCTCGGGCTGCTCGAGCCGCTGATCGGTGGAGACAGCGGCTCGGTGCCGGCAGATTAACTCGAAGTGGCTGCCGCAGCTTCTTCGGCGAAAACGTCTTCCGGCGTTTTCCTCTCCTTGAGCCACTGATCGATTTCCTCAAGATCCTGAATCTGCAGGCTTCCGGCTGCCTGCTTGAGTCGTAGCACATTCATCAGGTAGTCATATCGAGCCTGGTAGAAGAGCGTGATTGAGCGGTACAAAGCAAATTGCGAATCCAGCACGTCGACAATGGTCCTCGTGCCAACATCAAAGCCGGCTTGCGTGGCTTCGAGCGCCGTGCGGCTTGATTTTACTGCTTGCTCCAGCGCCTCAACGCGACTCATCTCGGATAAAACGCCAAGATAGGAATCGCGTGTAGAGCGCTCAGTTTCGCGGGTTACGCGCTGCAGCTGCTCGCGGGCAGCACGATGTAAATACACGGCCTCGCGAACGCGGGATGACGTCCTGCCGCCTGCAAATAAAGGTATGGTCACCGAGATGCCGATCCTGTCGTCATCGCTCTCGAAATCCAGCGAGGAATCGAAAGGGTTCAAAGGGTCGGCGTCAAGACGAGTTGTACGAAGGCCTTCGTTCTTCCTGCTACCAGTACTCGCAACGAAGTCGACGGTTGGATAATGTCCATTGCGACGATACGAAATTTCATCCCTGGCGAGACCTTCGTCGAGCCGGCTCGATACCAGCACCAGGTTTTGGCTCAGCGCCAGATCGACCCAGGCGCTCTCGCTGTTAGGATTTGGTGTTCGCATCGGAAACTCGTCGCCAGGTGCTGACAAAGTACCGACATGCTGCGCCGTGATTTCGCGCAGGAACTCACGCGCCGTTGCGAGAGAACGTTTCGCGGCAATTTCATCCGCAACAGCCTGATCATGTGCGGCCTGCGATTCCTGCACGTCGGTTATCGCGATTAGCCCAACCTCGAAGCGTTGTTTCGCTTGTTCGAGTTGCCGCGCGATCGCCTGCCGGTTAGCGTGAGTGGAGGTGAGCCGATCTTCAGCGGCCAGGACGTCGAAATATCTCTGCCCGACGCGAACGATCAGATCCTGTTGAGAGGCTTCGCGATCTGCTTCGGCTTTGGCCACCGTTTTATCCGCACGGCGAAGGTCCACTATCTGATCCCAGCGGAACAGCGTTTGTCGAAGACTGACGTTCCAATTCGTAGTATCGGTGTCGCTATCTGATGTACCGGGCAGCGTCCCACCCAGGCCATCAGGGAAATTGGCAGGGCCGGACGACTCAGTGCTGGTCCAATCCCCTGAAAAGCTGACCTGCGGCAGCAACACGCCCCGCGCCTGCGGTTCGGCTTCCAGCGCTGCCAGTCGGCGAGCCTCGGCCTCGTGAATACGTGGGTCGCTCTGTAAAGCCTGTTGATAGATTTCCAGCAGCGATGCTGCGTTTCCAGCGACAGGTATTGTGAGTAGACCGAAAAATAGAGCTAACGTCTTGAAATTGTAATTGTTTTTCATGTTAATCCGTTTTGCAGGTTAAATGGCCGACGGCTATGGCCTAAGGTGTTATGGTTAACTATATCACCATACCACTGGAAGATTGAAGCACTACGTTCAATTGAGTTCCCTTGGCTATCGGACGCCCGGCGCGCGTTGCGGTTCGTTCTATATCCCCAGGCCGGAACGTTGGTTTGTTATTAGATGCAGGAACACCTTAAGTGGTTTCGTGCTAAAACGAAAATTGTGGTGGCAAATTGCCGTTGACCAGCGGTTTTAGTGACGTTTCGAAAAGGTTATCAGTTTTCCATTCGTTGTCGCCAGTCCGGGTAACGAGGCGGGCATCCATGACGGGGGCGCCGCCCACTACCACGAACAAGCGACCGCCCGGTTTCAGCGACATCACAAGTCGCGGGTCGAACGTCTGAATTGACCCGGTTACCGCGATTGCGTCGTACTGCGCATCCGGCAGTTCCTTAGTTGCATCCATGGCTAGCAAATCGACCTCCCTGGTGCCGGAGTCTTCGAGGTTGGCGGCGGCCATCTGAAGGAAATCCTTGTAGATATCGACGCTGGTTATTTCGCCGGCAAGCTGTGCAAGGCACGCCGTTACGAAGCCGGTTCCAGTACCTATTTCAAGAACACTGTCGGTTGATCTTAATTCGAGGGCCTGCAGCAGCCTGCCTTCGATGGTTGGCGTCATCATTGATTCGCCATGACCAATTGGGATCTCGGTGTCGGCAAAGGCCAGAGCTTCATAGCCGAGTGGTACGAATTGTTCACGCGGCACTGTCATCAGTGCTTGAAGAATGTCACTGCTCAGTACGTCCCATGCGCGAACTTGTTGATCGACCATTTGCTGACGCGCAAAATCGGTTTTCATTGTGTGGCTACCTGTATCTCACTGAAAAAATAAGAAAATGTCGGGTTCTCTTACACTTAATGGCACCCGGTTGACTGCAGTGAGGCTACGCTTACCGAATTATGGTGAATCGTCACGGCCTACTGTGGTTGCTGGGATATGCTTATGATGTGTAGGTCTTGAGCTTTTTTCGACCCCTGAGATCTCCAGCGATGGAGATGACTATCGAGCGCTTAATAATAACAAATGATCTCCTTCCCGCACCTGACTAATTGGCAATGCGCCACGTTTGTGCATGTGAATCAGCTGCTGGCTCGGGTGAATTAAAATGTCGCCGCTCGTCGCAGTTATTGCACTTTCTGTTCTGCTTGCACTGGCCGTCGCCGCCGCAGTATTCCTGTGGTTGCGACACAGGCGGGCAACACGACGGATGGCCACCTTGAATCGGGAAATGCTGGAGGCATCAAGGGACGCGTCTGTCGGGCGCCGTCTGAGTATTCCGCGAGATCCGGATTCTGCGCAATTCGCAAGCACCGTGAATCGTTTATTCGATGCACTTGGGGAGCGCGATGAGAAAATCCAGGGTCGCGACAAGCTCTTCAAGGACTTTGCTCGCACTCTTCCTGAAATCGTCATCATCCATGACGAAAAGATACTGCTTGCGAATGAATCCGCCGCTTCGTTGGTTGGCCTCGAGGCCCCACAATTGATCGGTCGAGACGTCGCCGATCTTGTAAAACCCGCGTATCGGGCGTTATTTCGAAATGCCATGTCAAAACGACTGGCCGGTGAGGACGTTCCCAGACGGCTGGAGATTCAGCTGATCAATGGTGATGAGGCGGGCCTTTGGGTTGAGGCGCAAAGCTCCATTATCGAATTCCACGGGCACCATGCGATTTTAACCGTGGCGCGCGACATCAGTCATCGCAAGAGCCTTGAAGTGTCGTTGAGTCGAAGCAAGCGGCAGGCGCAATACACGCTGGAGTCCATTGCCGAAGGGGTAATCACGACGGGCAACGACGGCCGTCTGGATTACATGAATCTGGCCGCTGAATCCCTCATTGGCACGAATCGCGATGACGCGGTAGGGCACCGCATCGGAGAGTTGTTCACGCTTGTTGATGACGTAGATCGAAGGCCCCTTGGCGACCCGGTTGAACGTTGCATCGCGATGCGTCGCCGCGTGAATATGGGCAGGCGCGCTGTGATGGTTAGCGCCGATGGCGAGCACGAACACTCGGTTGAAATATCTGCGTCGCCAATTCGCGGGCCTGGCAGCTCTATCTCAGGAACCGTGGTTGTGTTTCAAGATGTCGGCGAACTTCGTGGCCTGACACAGCAAATGAGTTATCAGGCAACGCACGACCCATTGACCGGCTTAATCAACCGACGCGAATTTGAACGGCGGCTTGATGATGCTTTGGATTCGGCACACGCCGAAGAAGCTATTCACATGCTGTTTTACATGGACCTTGATCGTTTCAAAGCCGTCAACGATAGCTGCGGACATCTGGCGGGTGACAACATGCTGCGCGAAGTTGCCAACCTGATCAAAGAACAGGTTCGTGATTCGGACTTTGTGGGCAGGCTCGGTGGTGACGAGTTTGGAGCCTTGCTCATCAGTTGCCCGATCGACAAAGCGCGACAGATCGCAAGCGACATTTGCAACGCGATCGCTGACTATCGCTTTGTCTGGAAAGACAAGATTTTCAATATCGGCATCTCGATCGGCCTTGTCGAGATCAGCCACGCCAGCGGTTCGTTGCAGGACGCCATCAGTGCCGCCGACTCGGCCTGTTACGTTGCCAAGCAGGAAGGCAGGGGCAGAGTGCACGTTTACTCGGCGAGAGACGAGGTCATCGCACGCGAACGTGGCGACATCCAATGGTTGCGTGAACTGCAAACTGCGCTGCACGAGGGCAGGTTCGAACTGGCCACGCAGCCGATCATCGCGATGAGTGGCGGCGTGGAGTCAGGTCCTGCGGTCGAGGTGCTAATCCGGCTTCCGGACAGTCACGGACGCATTGCCGATTCTGCTGAGTTTCTGAGGCCGGCTGAGCGCTATCAGCTTATGCCGCAGATCGATCGTTGGGTTGTCAGTGCGACGCTAGCTGCCATCGCTGGCGGCGAAATCAAAATCACCAGCGGCCGCAGCTGTTCGATCAATCTGTCGGGGCAAACGCTTGGTGATGAGTCTTTTTTGGGTTTCGTCGTAGACGCAATGGATCGCACGGCTATCTCGCCATCGTCTATATGCCTCGAAGTGACAGAGGCGGCGATTCTATCCAACGTGCAGCATGCCCAGCGCTTCATCGAGGTTCTGCACGGCATTGGTTGCGAATTTTCTCTGGACGACTTCGGCAGCGGTTTGGGCTCCTTTTCCAGCCTCAAACATCTGCCGATCGACTACCTCAAGATCGATGGCACTTACACGCGTAACTTGCCAACTGACGAAGTAAACCAGGAAATGGTCGCCGCTATGATCAAGCTTGCACGCACGATGCAATTCCGCATCGTCGCTGAGCAGGTGGAGAACCAGGAAGACTTTGACTGGCTACGCAATAGTGGGGTCGACTTCGTACAGGGGCGCTTCATCGAAGCACCGATGCCGCTCGGTACAGCCACGACCGGCACCTACCGGGGTCTCACTCCGTAGCGTCCGCGAACGGTTTCGTCACACGACCTTCGTTCAGGTGAGTCAACGGTCTGCTCCCCCGACCCGGTTATGTACACAGCCGGCAGACGGCGCATTTCTCTCGGTCATGGCTCGCGATGCTGCGCTTTACTTCCCTCGATAAACGCCCCGCCCGCCGGCTCTACTATGATGGTCGTAGGGCCGGGAGCGTGGGATCTTTTTTTCCGGAAATAAAGCGCAGCGCAGCGAGCCATTCCGGAAAAAAATGATGCCACGCTAGACGGCCGTGTGAGAAACGTCGCGGACGCAGACCGTTGACTCACCTGAACGAAGGTCGTGTGATAAACGGAGGGCAAAAAAAACCGCCGGACGAAGCCGGCGGTTTTCGTTTCCGTGCCTGAGAATGGCGCTTAAAGAAGCGGCACCATCAGCAGTGCAACAATGTTGATGATCTTGATCAACGGGTTAATAGCAGGGCCCGCCGTATCTTTGTACGGATCGCCTACGGTGTCGCCCGTGATTGCAGCTTTGTGGGCGTCAGATCCTTTGCCGCCGAAATTGCCGTCTTCTATGTACTTCTTGGCGTTGTCCCACGCACCGCCACCTGCCGTCATCGATATGGCGACAAACAGGCCGGTTACGATTGTGCCCAGTAGCAGACCGCCGAGAGCTTTCGGCCCCAAAATCAGGCCAACAGCGAGAGGCACAAGAATCGGCAGCAACGAAGGAATAACCATTTCCTTGATTGCGGCCTTGGTCAGCAGGTCGACCGCGCGACTGTAGTCGGGCTTCCCGGTGCCTTCCATGATGCCTTCGATCTCCCTGAACTGGCGGCGAACTTCCTGAACGACAGCGCCGGCAGCGCGGCCAACAGCCTCCATCGCCATCGCGGCGAACAGGAATGGCACAAGTCCGCCGATGAACAAGCCAATGATGACCATGTGATCGTTGAGCAGGAACACAGCGTCGATGCCCGCCTTATCGAGTGCGTTTGTGTAGTCAGCAAACAACACGAGAGCGGCGAGTCCGGCCGAGCCGATTGCATAGCCCTTTGTGACAGCTTTGGTCGTGTTGCCCACGGCGTCGAGCTGATCGGTAATCTTGCGAACCTCTGGCGGCAGTTCTGCCATCTCGGCAATGCCACCGGCGTTGTCGGTAATCGGTCCGAATGCGTCGAGTGCTACAACCACGCCCGTCATTGACAGCATTGTCGTGGCAGCGATGGCGATGTTGTAAAGACCAGCCAGGTTGTCGCCGTCAGGTGCCAGTGCGAATGCGCCCCAGATGCTCGCGCAAACCGCAAGCACAGGCAGAGCAGTCGCTTTCATGGAGATACCGAGACCCGCGATGATGTTGGTGGCATCGCCTGTCAGTGACGCTTCTGCGATTGTCTTAACCGGTTTGAAGTCCGTACCGGTGTAGTACTCGGTAATAACGACCATCGCGGCAGTGAGGGCCAGGCCGATCAAAGCGGAGTAGTAAATGCTCATCGATGCACCGCTGTCACTCATCATCATGTCGGTGATGAAGTAGAACGCGATAGCGGCCAGAACACCGGCAACGATCATTCCCTTGTACAAGGCTCCCATGATCTTGCCGCCGTCCGACGTCTTGACGAAAAACGTACCGATAATCGAAGCAACGATTGAAACCGCGCCGAGAACGAGCGGATATACAATCGCTTCGGGACCGTAGCTTGCCGCGACAAGACCGCCGAGCAGCATGGTCGCAATGATGGTCACTGCGTAAGTTTCGAAAAGGTCAGCTGCCATGCCGGCACAGTCGCCTACGTTATCGCCGACGTTGTCAGCGATGACACCGGGGTTGCGCGGATCGTCCTCCGGAATACCGGCCTCGACCTTACCAACCAGGTCAGCGCCAACGTCAGCACCCTTGGTGAAGATACCGCCGCCAAGACGAGCGAAGATTGAAATCAGCGATCCGCCAAAAGCAAGACCGATGAGTGCGTGTACCGCGTCTTCCGTCGTGAAGCCCGAGCTCAGGAGAATCAGGAAATAACCGGCAACGCCCAGCAGTCCGAGTCCAACGACGAGCAGTCCGGTGATCGCACCGCCGCGGAATGCGACGTTGAGAGCCGGGTTGACGCCCTTGGTGGCTGCCTGAGCAGTGCGGACATTGGCTCGAACCGAGACATACATGCCGATATAGCCGGCGAGCGCAGAGAAAATTGCGCCGATCGCGAAGCCAATTGCGGTTGCCCAGTCAAGGGCTACGCCCAGGATAACGAACAACACGACGCCAACGGCGCCGATCGTGAGGTATTGACGATCCATGTAGGCTTTTGCGCCTTCCTGAATTGCCGCGGCGATTTCCTGCATCCGTTCGTTACCGGCCGGTTGCTTGAGAATCCACTGTGTCGAGATTATTCCGAACAGAACGGCTAGGGCGCCAGAACCGATCGAGAGCCACAGGGCTAGCTCGTTAGTCATTTGCTATCTCCAGATTGAGTGCTTACAGATCGAACGCCATCGCTGCTGCTGACGGCATCGCCAACATGCTGATTACGCTCCTATTTTTATTTCCCAAAAAGGTTTGTTCACCGGCTGCGCCGGGCGCGCATCATACCACAAATTTTGTGTTTAGCCGTGTCTTGACGGCAACGTTTTTGAGCGTGACATAATCTGGTAAACCATTGATATATGGAGGATAATCCTCGCCGAGAATCAGTGGTTCCAGGTAGCGTCTCGCGGCCGCCGTAATTCCGAAGCCGTCTTTTGTGATGTAACGCTTGGGCAGCATCTTTTCCTTGTTTGCGATGCGAGACAGCGGGGCAGATTCGATTTTCCAGCGGAAAGGTTTGTCCGAAACTCGCTTGATAACGGGCATGACCGCTGTTTTTCCCTGCAGCGCGAACTGAACGGCCGCCTTGCCCACGGCGTAGGCCTGATCAACGTCGGTCTTGGATGCGATATGCCGTGCCGATCGTTGCAGGTAGTCGGCAACAGCGTAGTGGTACTTGACCCCGAGGTTGTCGCGGACCATTTTGGCCACAACAGGCGCCACGCCACCGAGCTGTGCGTGCCCAAACGCGTCGCGCGTGCCGGCTTCGGCCAGGAACTTGCCGTTGGCATATTGCGCGCCTTCACTGACGACAATGACGCAGAAGTCGTATTTTTTCACACTCTCGCGAACGCGCTTCAGGAACTCCCGCTTTCTGAATGGCACCTCAGGGAACAATATTATGTGCGGCGCGTCGCCGGGCTCGCTGCCTGCCAGGCCGCCGGCTGCGGCTATCCAGCCGGCGTGACGCCCCATAACCTCGAGCACAAAAACCTTGGTGGACGTCTTCGACATCGATATGACGTCAAGCGCAGCCTCCCGCGTTGATACGGCGACGTACTTGGCAACGGAACCGAATCCCGGGCAGGTATCAGTAACCGGCAGGTCGTTGTCGACGGTTTTCGGGATTCCGAGGCAAGTTACCGCGTAGCCCATGCTCTTGCTGATCTGCGATACCTTGTGCGCGGTATCCATGGAATCGTTGCCGCCGTTATAGAAGAAATAGCCAATATCATGGGCACGAAACACGTCGATAAGTCGCTCATACTCGGCTCTGTTTTCCTCAATGCCCTTTAGTTTGTACCGAGCCGATCCAAACGCGCCACCTGGCGTGTGTCTTAGCGCCGCAATCGCGCGCGCGCTTTCGCGACTGGTATCGATCAGGTCTTCCGTCAGCGCGCCGATAATGCCGTTGCGACCGGCATAGACCTTATTGATCTGGTTACGGTGTTTGCGGGCGGTTTCTATTACGCCACAAGCGCTTGCGTTGATTACGGCGGTTACACCACCCGACTGAGCATAAAACGCGTTCTTAGCTGACATGTTGAGTATTCCCTGTTGTACCTGGCTCAAAGGCTGCGAGGATATCATTGATTGACCTGAAACCTCATTGCCGGTAGCGTACCCGCGCCGTATCGCAATTGAGACAAAAGCATGCGAATCGTACTGCTTGGCGCGCCTGGCTCCGGCAAAGGCACGCAAGCCAAAAAACTAATGGCGGATAGAAATATTCCGCAGATCTCTACGGGCGATATGCTTCGTGAGGCTGTAGCCAAAGGCACTAGATTTGGCCAGCAAGCCAAGCTGACGATAGATTCCGGGAATCTGGTTCCGGATGAGGTTGTTCTCGGAATTATCAGCGAACGACTGGGCCGGCCTGACGCGGCGGACGGATTCATACTGGACGGCTTTCCGCGGACGGAACAGCAGGCGGTCGATCTCGAAGAACTCCTTGATCAACTGGGAACGCCGCTTGACGCTGCCGTACTGCTGGACATCGATTTTGATATTCTGATGAAGCGGCTAACCGGCCGAAGAACTTGCTCGTTAACCGGGCAGTTGCTGAATATTTACTTCTCGTCCCAGGACGAACTCGATGCGTGCACAAACGCTGGTGGCAAGCTGATTCAACGCGAGGACGACAATGAAAAGACGATCGCAAGTCGTCTGGATGTTTATCATGCGCGAACAGAGCCTTTGATCGAATTCTTCCGCAGCCGGGAACAGCTGAAAGTTATCGATGCAGTCGGCAGCATCGATGAGGTGTATGAGCGACTGTTGGGGGCTCTACAAGAAGGTTAAGAGCTGCTCGCCGATCAACTCTCGTCGCCAACCACTCAGCACGCGCGATTCGCGGTTGCCATCGATAATGACTGCAGACAAATCCCGTCTCGAGGCGAGAGTTTCGGCGGCCAGCCCCAGGTCAGCAGCGCAATCTGCAACCTGCTTTTGCATAGAGACCAGAAGTGACTTCTGTTCTTCGTCGGGCGGTTCTGGTGGCCGATAATCGGAACCATCCGCGGCCGATGCGGTGATCGCAGCCAGAATATCTCTGCCAACGCGGCGGATCAGGCCGGCTTGCAGGCCGTCGATTTTCTCAAGGTCGTCCATCGTCGCTGGCATGGCCTTTGCCAGTTCGGTCAGAACCGTATCTTTCACAATCCACTGCCGCGGTCGATTTGCACGCAACGCTTCGGTTTCGCGCCACGCAGCAAGACGGGCCGCTGCCGCCCTGCGGTCTCCTTTGAGATTTCGCGCGCCCTTCAATCGGGCAATGGCTAACTCGGGATTAATGTCATACAAGGCCGGGCTGAGTAGAAGAGCCGAGTCCTCCGTGGCCCAGGTGAGGCGATCTTGCTTGTCCAGGCGCTCGGTTAAGATATCGCAGGCTGGCAGCAGGTACTCGACATCCTCTACGGCGTAATGCAGAAAATCATCGGACAGCGGTCGTCGCGTCCAGTCGGCGCGCGTATGGGCTTTCGGAATCTCGACATCGAATAGCTCCTTCACGAGATTGGCATATCCCATCTGTGGCGCATAGCCGAGCAGCCCCGCGGCGATCTGTGTGTCGAATATACTTTCTGGCATGTACTTGGCAGCCTGGTACACGACTTCAATATCTTGACGCGCGGAATGCAAAATCCAGGTCGGTCGCATGAAGGACTCCCAAAATGCCTGCATGGGACTGCCGGCCAACGGGTCGACACAATGGATGCTCTCGCCGCTGGCGATTTGTATCAGGCACAGTTCCGCGAAAAATGTCTTCTCACGCATGAACTCGGTATCGACACCGAGGCGATCGTGCCTGCTCAGTTCATCGCAGATGGTGTCGGGTTGATCGACAAATGTGAATTCGGGCATTGCGTCGCCGGGCGGCTGATTTCGAATTCGAAGATTAACATGCGATGATTGCGGCTTCTGCATAATGCTTCAGCGCAAAGTAATACTGAATGCACATACACATACTCGGGATCTGTGGAACCTTCATGGGTGGCGTCGCTGCTCTGGCACGAACCGCCGGCTTCAAAGTGACAGGTTGCGACGGCAATGTGTATCCGCCAATGAGTACACAGCTCAGAGAGTTGGGTATCGAGGTCCACGAAGGTTTCGATGCCGCACAGCTTGATCCGGCCCCAGACTGTGTTGTTGTCGGCAATGTCATGAGCCGTGGCATGGAGATCGTCGAGGCCATGCTCGATCGCGGCATTCCGTACACGTCAGGTCCGCGTTGGCTGGCAGAAAACGTCCTGCGCGACCGGCACGTACTCGCTGTGGCGGGCACTCATGGCAAAACAACGGCTGCAAGCCTGCTTGCGTGGATACTCCATGATGCAGGGCATGCACCAGGCTTCCTTATTGGTGGCATCCCTCTAAATTTTGGAGTCTCCGCGAGTTTCGGAGACTCAAAGTACTTTGTGGTTGAGGCCGACGAATACGATACGGCGTTCTTCGACAAACGCTCGAAGTTTGTGCATTACGGCCCCCGCACGCTGGTGCTCAATAACCTGGAGTTTGACCACGCCGATATTTTTGACGATATGAACGCGATCCTTTGGCAGTTTCATCAGTTACTGCGAACGGTACCCGGGACGGGTCGGGTTATAGTCAACGAGGCCGACGAAAACCTGACAAGGCTTATTGGCATGGGATGCTGGACGCCGGTTGAAACTTTTGGCACCGGAAATGGTGCAGACTGGAGCGCGAGATTCCTGGACTCGGCAGAACGCCGCATCAGTATTGCCACTCCGGCCGGGGATTC
>JAOTUU010000179.1 GCA_029863705.1 Gammaproteobacteria bacterium | reverse complement strand
GATGAAGAACTTGCTGCCGGCAATATCGTCTGCATCTTCCCGGAAGGAGGAATAACACGGGATGGTGAAATTCAGCGCTTCCGCCCGGGCATCGAGAAGATCATCGCCCGGAGGGCCGTGCCAGTCGTGCCTGTTTCTCTCGGGCGCCTTTGGGGCAGTTGGTTCAGTCGTCGCAAAGGTGGCGGCATTCGGAAAATTCCCGGGCGACTATTTGCACGAGTACCAATTACAGTTGGCCAGGCAGTCCCGGCCCGTGAGGTGACCGCTGCCCGATTGGAGTTATTGGTACGAACCTTGCGTGGCGATCAGCGCTGATTCCAGCCGCCGGCCGAATTCACAGTTCATCTTCAACCGGCACACCGAGCCGACGGTACCACTCCTCGAGCAATTTTCGCTTCTTGCCAAACAGGCCCGGGCCCTGGTCGCCTCCAAAATTCAGTTGCACCAGGCGAACGAAAGCGTCACCGGCGACGGGCAAGTACAGACGACTCCCTGTTGCCGCCGCCGAATTGGATTCCGAACCGAAGACCATGTGCCCCCCGTTGACTGCTTTCGGCCCAAGAATGGCATCGATCCAGATAAGCCCCGTCGGTGATGATCCTGCCCGGTGTATCCAGCGTGCGGTTCGGAACAGGACGCGCGACCCGCCGGGCGCGAACACAAGCTCCTCGACAGCACTCGGCAACTGCAACACGGACTCGCCAATACGACCCTCCCGCAGATTGAATTGTTGCACCAGGTTTTCCTCGTCGACCAGTACGAGGAACTCCGATCGCGGTGACGCCTCAAGCCAACGAATTGGCGATTCGCCCTGCCACAGAGTCCGCACGCTCCAGTTATCCCCGGAACTACGAGAGATAACACGCAAAGCCCCACTTTGGCTGCCAACATACAGGTGATTCAGGTCGGTGAACGCTATCCCTGAATGGTGCTCACCCAAATCGAAGCGCGCGAGTATCGCACCGGTTTCCGCGTCCATCAATTGTGCGCCGGCACCATTAAGGATTCCTATCAGCGAGGCATCAGGAGCAAACACAAGCTTGTTGACCGGGTCGCCCTCTATGACGCCGATAAACGATTTGGGTAGCCCGTCCGCAACATTCCAGACACGCACGGTATTGTCGTCAGCGACGCTTGCGACAAGGGAACCGTCGGCACTAACCTCGAGACCTCGAACCTCGTCATTGTGGCCGAAGAAACTCACGTCTCCGGCCGCTGCCGCCAGCGCGTCCAGGTCAATAGTGGCAGGCAGAATATGCACGTTTCCGCGCCGGTCTCCGATAACCAAGGTCGACGCATCCGGCGTGACTGTCGCCACTGCATCGCCCGCGGCGGGCCAGATCGATTGACTGAATTCGGCGCCCCCAAGCACATTGGGCGGCGGCATTGCCGGAACACGCCAGAAGCGTGTCTGACTAGTCGACCCGTTTGTAACGACAAGCTGTTCATCAGAACTAAAGGCGAGCGTTGAACCGGTAGCACCGCTATCAAAACCCAGCGGTGGACCAAGCAAATATCCATTACTGCTGTCGTAAATCTGAAAGCCGTGATCGGCCCTGCCGATAAGGACTTTCGAGCCGGACGCCGAGAAAACGAGCCGCCAGCTTCCCTGGCCAAATTCTTCAATGACTGGATGCTGTGGTTGGTCCACACGCCAGAGTGATGCGCCCGATTCGCCAAATACGACTCCGAGCGTCTCGCCAGCAGCAGCGAGGCGTATTTCGCTCGGTTGCTCGGACAGATCCACCTGGGCGATCAGCGTTCCATCGCGCAAGTCCCAAACCCGCACTGCACGATCGTAGTCGGCGATCGCGATACGATTGCCGCTTGCATCGAGTGATACCAGCGCCGGTGTCCCGGCATTATCCAATTCTGCCGAGATGGCCGCGTCGTCGAGCGACCACAGCTCAAACACCGAGTCGCCGTCGCGGTTATTCTGCACGAACAAATGGGTTCCATCCGAGGTGAGCCGAGACGTTACGCTTGCAGAACCAACGGGCAGCGTCGCAACCCGGTTACCCGTGTTTGTATCCCAGAGATTGATCGTGTCCTGTGTGGCAGTGACCAAAAATCGTGCGCCCGCGCTCAGTCCAATCAATTTTTCTAACTCATTCACAGCAACCGCACGAACCGGTTTGGCGAATGCGAGATCCCATACGCGAGCACTATCGCTTTGCATGGCACGAGCGACGGCATAGCGCCCGTCTTCGCTAAACCACAAGTTATCGGTTTCGCGTTCAACCGGATCGGAAATATTCAGGCCGCGTTGAAAATCCTCAACGAGACCCTGCGAATTGAGCTGCAAGTTCCAGCCGACCAATTGACCGGCAACGCCTATTTCTTCATCACGAACACTGAGGCTCCATGTACCATTTAGCGACTCACCTTTCAGGTCACCCAATTGGGTGGCCGGGATGCGAATATCCTGGTTTGAAGACGCCCGATCGATCCCCGCATCGACCTCGACAGCCCGTCCAGACGGCGCGATGATCTTGATTCGCAGGTCGTTTGCCCGAGCGTGGCTCAGGTTAAGTGTCAAACCGACTCGATTAAGCTCACCGTCCCTGTCAACAATGACGCGTCGCACCAGAGAACTGACTTCCAGCGCCGTGATCGCCCAGCTCTCACGCTGCTGCAGTCTTTGTTGTTTCAGCGACCATTGTGATACTTCGGCCGCGCGCGTCTCGGTTAGCAATTTGTTTACAGGGTCGAAAACGACATTATCGCGTTCGCTCCCGACCAGACTCGCGAGCAGCAGTGGGTAGTCATCCGCGACCAACATCGCGGCACGATTGCGGCGCTTCGGTGTTGACGAGACCAGCGACTGCAATGCAGCGATCAGCGCGTCATCACGCCGTTCGTGCCTGGTCGCCGCGTTCACTTTCCGATCCCAGAACTTCGCTCGCAGTTCGTTGGGCATCCGACCGGCATTGGGCAATATCGCCGCCATCTCCGCGATTTCTTCGATTTGCAGCTCGTCCGTAGCATTCCTGGCCCTTGCTTCTACGAAGCTGCGGTAGAGATTGTCAGCGCCTGCGACGTGGCCGGGAAACGATCGAAAATTTATGTACGCATCTTGCGCCTCACTGAGCTCGACCGTGTCAGATGTTAGAAGGGCAACATAGGTTCGCGGCAACAGCTGCGTATACCAAAAAGGTATCGCAACGATGATTAGCAGAACAACAGCTGCAATAGCCGGAGTGCGCCAGTGATTAGGCAGATTCTCATTCGCCCATCGCGTCGTAAACACTGCGGCGTAGAGCCGGTTGCGGACCGTGAGGTTTCCTTCCTCATCAATCTTCAGCAGGCCAATTGCGAGCAGCCGACGGTGCAGTGCCGAGCCCAGATCTGCGGCAACAATGATGCCTTTACTGATCCTGCCGTAGAGATTCAACAAAGCCTCAGACCGCTTTGTGTCCCTGACAACCTCGCGGTGAATATGGCTCATATGCGGTTCATTATGCAGAGCAGCGCGGCCGGCCAGCTGCTGGGTTGCGAGCTTGTCGACGCAATCCACGATGTCGGTCGTGAGTTGCTCCCTTGAAATTGCCCGCGCCAACTTCTGAGAAAGATAAGGCTGGCCGCCCGTCCAATAATAGACCCTATCCAGAGCGACGACGGCGTCTTGTGTCGACAGGCCCAGCTCCGTTGCGAATAGATCCAGATCGGCGCGCGAAAAATCGCCCAGTGAAACCGGCTGAGTCACATTGAACGGCGACAGCTCCGGTTCATCGATAAGGCTCAGCGGATCGCTTTCACCCAGCAGTACGAAAGTCAGCCGACCGAATTCCGGATTCGTGGCGCGGGCGTTATGGGCCGCGCGAACACTCGCCAGCAATTGATCTGCGAATTGCAGCCCGGCTATACATTGAATCTCGTCGATGAAAACGACAATGCGTTCTGAGACATTTTGCAGAATGACCTCCGAGTAAAATTCGACGAGCCTCTGGCGATTACTTAGAAACGACTTATCCTGCCACCAGGCCTGCAGATCAATTCGAATACGCAACTGGCGAAGCAGACGATAAGCAACGCTGTAATACCACCGGCCTGCATCGGCTCCAGCATCACGTGCACCGATCTGCTCAAGATCCAGAATTGCGACTTTGAAGCCATTGTTTTCCAGCCGCGCACTGGTCGCCGCGATCAAGCTCGATTTTCCACTACGCCCTGGAGCGATGACGTGCGCGTAACGACCCGAAACGAGCGTTTCAAAAAGCACGTTATCCGCAGCGCGGCGCACGTATCCAGCGCGTACAGCGTGTAGCGGTGCACCGACGCTGAAGAATTCGCCGGTAGTATCAAGCCTGATACGCTCGGTACCAGGCGTCTTTTCGTCGGAATTGTCAGTCATCGATCATTCCAGAGCAGCACGCTGTTGTATTCTCTGTAATTTGGCGGAGCACCGCCAGCGCCCCAGCTCAATTATTGACGATACGATGGCTGAAAATAAGCTGCTTAAGAAGGACCTGTTCGGCGAAATTCGGCTTGTCACGGCCGATGGCCAGACGCACATCCTGCGGGACTCGAGCGCCGCAAGCGGTTGGATACGCTGGCTCGCGCGACGCATGCTGCAACGGGAAGCGCGTATTCTGGCGGTGATGGACGATGTGGACGCGGTGCCGAAGCTTGTCGAGATTGAGTCCGACCGCTTGACGCGAAGTTACCTTGCCGGCTCGCCCATGCACATAGCAAGACCAACAAGTTCATCGTATTTCAAAAATGCGGCAAAGCTGCTGCGGCAACTGCACCGCGCTAACGTCGTGCATAACGATTTGGCGAAAGAACCGAATTTACTGGTTGGTGAAGACGGCACGGCCGGAATACTTGATTTCCAACTGGCCTGGTTCGCACCACGCCGGGGGCGCCTGTTTCGCGTCCTGGCCTACGATGACCTTCGACACCTGCTGAAACACAAGCGTTACTATTGTCCGGATGACCTGACGGTCCGTGAACTGGCAATACTATCCAGGCCGTCGCTGCCATCGAGTATCTGGATGCACACTGTCAAACCGATTTACATGTTTGTCACGCGCCGGATATTGCGCTGGTCAGACCGGGAAGGGGCATCAGACCGTGGTGACCAGTCGTGAAGTTTCGGTATACTGCCGACCGCGCTATATAAGGATGACTGCCGTGGACTACTGCCATCAACACAATCTCGTCGACCCCGCTACAGCCGGCGCTGATCGGCGTTTTGGTATTCGCGTTACGCTGCCACCCAACGACACGATTCGAAAAATTCTCGGCAATGACTGGGAAAAGCTGCACTGGTATCCGAGCGAGGCAGAGCGTGACCAGGCCTTCGAAAAGATGGCGGCGCGCCACGGCTACTATCGCGACACCGACTCACCATCACAGATCCTCGAAAAACTGGTTCGCTAAGCCGGGGAGATCGTTCTATCGCGGCGGTGCACCAATGAACAGATAGAAATTTGTCTTGCCACCCTCGGCAAGGCCGGCCGCAAGATAGATGGGGCCAATGTAAGTATCCAGGCCGGCGAACAAACTGCCATTGAATTGCATCGTGTCAAAACTCATGTCTGAGCGAGACTGCCAGACATTGCCAGCCTCGAGCGACGCACCCAGGTAGACCGGCACATCAAGCAGGTTGCCGGCTGATTCTCCCACGCGACGATAGTAGACGAGCTTTGCCAAGGCCGCGTGAGGGCCGCTGAACTCCCCGCGCTCCAGCCCTGAGAGCCGCAAAAAACCGCCCAACGGAAAGAAATCCTGAATCGCATCATTGGAATCTATCGTCGTCGCATAGCCAAGACCAAGCTGCAGGCTGTTCTTGCCACGGCTCCAGGTTGACGCGATGTCCGCTTCGACGGTGCTGAATGATTCATCTGCACCTAGCCCGGTCAGCGACTCTTTCCAGCGAAAATCAGCTCGAACGCCACTGCGTGGAAATTGTGCATTGTCCAGAGAATCAATTCGAAATTGTGCGAATACGCCACCAGTATCGAACGCGATGTTGGGGAAAGTCGGATCACCAACCTTGACTCGGGCCGTCCCTGCGCCGCTAAAAGCGCCAATTCGGAATTCGCTCCACGATCCGATTTCAGCGCCAAGATCGACACCGGCTTCCACGTTAGAGAGACGCAATCGAGCCACCGCCTCATCAAGAACGTAAGCGTTGATGTTCGACTGTCGCATATCGATATGAGGAGCGATGAACAGGCTCGAGTCATAGCCAAAGGGCTGATGAAATTCCGAAAAGAGCAGCGGGTCCGTGCCAAGCTGCAGATCCGTGCGCCACTCCGCGCCGCGAGCATTGAGCTCCGTCTTGGTCAGACGTACGGCCAGATTGAATTCTGTCGAACCCTCGAAATCGTCCTCAAGTGACGCAGCGAACTGCAGCACATCGGGCCCCCAACTCTTGGAGCGAGCATTGAATTCGACGCCGGTTCCAGACTCGTCCTTTACCAGCGCGTAATCCACTTGTTCGTAGAGATCGAGGCCGAACAGGCGCTGGGCATCATCTGCGAGCTGCTGTGTGTTCACGACGTCGCCCACCTTGGTATCCAGCCGCGACACGAGGAGATCGGAAGACAGACGTCCATCGTGGACCACACGAACGAACGACAGCTGCTCCTGCTGTGGCGTGTGACCGCTGTGTCGAGCCTGATAGTCTGCGTACTGCAGCTCATCTACTGACAAGCGCCGCAGTT
>JAOTUU010000178.1 GCA_029863705.1 Gammaproteobacteria bacterium | reverse complement strand
GTGGCGGCGGAGTTTCAAAACCATCCGCCGTCACTGTGCTACCGAAACTGAATTCGGTGAAGCCGAAGAATTCCTGTACCTGCCCCCTGACATCCACCAGATCTCCGACCGCGACCGCAGGCTCAATCCCGGTGAATACGAATATGCCATCTGATGTATCGACATCGCCGTCGCTGCGACTTGAGGGTGTCTGCATCACGAAGCCGTCAGGGCCGACGGCCGTAACGACATTGTCATTGCTGCCCAGAGTCTCGCCCGCAAACGGAGACGCGTCGCCATTGCCCTGGATTTCGAAAATCTCCAGTACTGGCCCGTTGAGCGTACAGCCGTTCGCTATCGACGTATTCGCCAAGCCGGGCGTGACGCAGGACGCCGCCAGGTCGACGTTGTTCTGGTTGCTGTCGCGCCCATCGGGCAAACGCGATATGCCTTTGAAATCCTGTCCGGAAGAACCGGAATCGAACAGTCCACTGCCAGAACCCTCGGTATACGGTGCACCCGCATCGCCTTCATAGCTCACGGCATCGACGACAACGCCACCAACGCTGAGGGCGACTGCATCCGGGGCGCCGTTCTGAATTGATGACAACACGTCCAGATCGCAGACCGCGACGGTCAACGCGTCCTTGCACATTACAAAGTATTCACCCGGACCGAGAATGACAGGCGGTAAGACAAACGAACCGTAGGTTGAAGCCCCGTTATTTCTACCGTTAATTAATAACAGTGTGACGCTCGACAAGTCGCCAGCTTCCGTGCCGCGATTCTTAATCTCGATAAATTCAGCGGTATCGCTACCGGGTTGGTCATAATCGATCTCGTTAATGACCGGCCTGAAGCCGCAATCATTGACCTGACCAGGCGTTCCGAAATCGCCGACACCGAACGGACTTGCCGAGGTACACCAGTTGGCGCCAGCGTTATTATCCAGCGCCGTGTCAATCAAGGCCATCGACGCTCCAGTTGGATCAGGAAAGGTAGAGCCATTATCCCATTCCACCCGGTCGACTTCGGCTAACGCGCCGTCCAGCAATACAATTTCGTCACTGCCGTTGCCCAGGAAAAAGTTTGAGTACTCATAATCAACGCTAACGCCGCCGTTGGTGCTTTCGTCGGCATTACGGCCAAGTACCAAGAACCCGCCCGCGGGGACAATCAGTGGCGCGCCATTGTTTATCACGAACACATTGGAGCCGTTGTCATTGACTGTCCATAAGTCGATGTCAATATCCTCGGCGGTGGTATTGAACAACTCGAACCACTCGCCATTGCCGTCACTGACGGCACCCGGGTTTTGCATGATCTCGTTGATGACGACGGTATCGGCAATCGGTGGGCTCGCAGTATCGAAGCTGAACACGAAGTCCGCTGCCATAGTGTCGGGTGGGTCATCGGTATCGGCGTCACTAACCTCGCTGGCTACAACCGAAACCGTGCAGGACTCGCTGTTGTCGAAATCCGTATCCGGGTTGAAAGTGTATGCCTGGGGTCCGCCGGTAATCGCGACGGTGTGTGCCCCGCTTGCAGCGCACGAGATCGTGAGCGCGCTGCCGGTCAAATTCACGTCCTCACTGAAATTGACGACGATGTTGGCATCCACCGCGACGCCGCCCGAGCCATTGCTTGGCGTCGTGCTGACGACGAATGGAGCGCTTTCAGGGATGACGCCACCGGTATAGCTGCCGATTGGGAACGGGGTGGCAGCCGTCGCGTTGCTTGTCTCGCCATCGAGCGCGTTGATGCCGCTGAAGGACCAGTTGCCGATCATAAAAACCGTGCCGTCGGGACCGGTACCATTGATGCGGTAGGCCCAGCCGTCCAGGTGCTCCCATGGCTGGCCGGTGCCGTCGGTATTAATATCGCCAAAGACATCAACCACCGCACCGTTTTGAAACAACTCGACCGCGTCGTCGCCGTTGATGGCCATCGCGCCGGACGTGTAATCGGGAGTGAATCCAAAGAATGAATCGAATCCGGTCGATTCAGTAGCCACATAGATAAAGCTGCCCGCAACTGCACCGCCCCCAGGAAAGGTGAACTCTTGCCCATCAGTACCGCCACCGTTATTGGCGGAGCCGAGGCCGTAGTCGCTCAGGTCGACAACGTTGTTGACGACGTAGATCTCGACCGCCTTCGGAAGCCCGCCGCTCAGCGGGCCGTCGATGACTCCGGTGATCACAAGATCCGACGCCGTAACCGCAGGCGATGCCGCCATTAGCAGCAGAGAAAAGATCGGGAAGACGGTAAGTTTGCGAGCGAGCGATACGTGCAGTTTGCGAATCATGACGGCGCCTCTTTTGATTATTGTAGGTCCGAATTTTTCATGGAAGAAAAACAGTAGCGCTTACGTACTTCGGAACCGTGTCATTATAAACAAAGATGTATATCGAGTTTTATTTTTCGGCGCTTTCAATACTATCGTTGTGAGCCTCTTACAGTCGCATCGGCCTGCTCGTTTTGCAGAGCACTTAACATAAGACACCGCACAAAATTCAGTCCGGCATTTTCTGATTCCGCCCCGGTTCACCTGCAGACATCCATTGACGCAAGAAGTCGCGTTCTGCTTCGCCCGCTTCGATGACTAATTCAGTGTTGCGCTTACCTTCAAGCCACCCTTCCACCTCGTGCCGGTGCAATTCCGATAGCCTTATAAATTCGTCCTGCCACGTAACCATGTTTGACCCTCCGAATATCATCACCTTACCCAGTAATAGTATCGAAAAATTGATGATGAATTTGTATGAATGTGCGCATGATCTAAAGTTTGAAAGGGACTCATAGAACGTCGTTGCACGTTTTGATAAACGAGGCGTTAACCAAATCCGGCTGCGAGATGCGCTCGTAAAACTCGTTCAGGTAGCGGGTGACATCCCGCCTACTTTTCGAACTGAGCAATTGGAGGTCGTCAACGACGCCGTAAATAGCTTCTCTGCTCTCAATGAACCGCTGAAATGTGTCGGGCAGCAGTTCATTGTTCGCGCACAACCCCCTGAACAGTCGCTGCCGCACCTTTTTGATCTTGAATCGTGGATTCGGTGCCGCGTAGGGGGCGTTGACCAAACCGGCAAAGTCAAAGTCGTATGCGACCGGTGTGTACGGAGCCCCCTTCGTTGCCGACATCAGGTCGACATTGTGACAGCAAAACTCGCCAGGCTCGGCCCTGACCAATGAGAACTCGGTATTGCCGACGAGATACTGGAAAACATTGATGAAATTTTGCGCTACAGGGTCGATGTCATCGCTCGATATATCACCGGTCCTTATAGAGTGCATGCCATTACGCTCGGCAACATCGTCGTCGTCTTCAATGATAAATCCCAGTTTTGTCATCGGAGCCGCGCCCTCGGTATCAACGTAGTTGACCTGCAAAAGTCGCACGCCAAAACTAGAATCCGTCATCACATTTAAGAAGCGATAGGCAAGGAACTCGCGTAACACGAGTTGCTCATAATAGGAGTTCCTGCTCCTGCAATGGGTGACCAGCTTGAGCTTGTCCTGCCCGGCAAATTCCGTGTCGACGACCTGTTTCTTGCGCAAGTTCAAGCGAATCGGTGCGAAATCGCAGTGCTTCTTTTTGTTACGAAATTTCCCGCGGGTACGAATTTTCAGGTCGAAGGTGTGCTTTGTTCCATCGACCCCGGAAAAGCTGAATGTCCCGTCGAGATATTCTTCTCTCGGTCGGTCTTCCATCAATGTAGTCAGCGGCGCCTCGATGGTTACCAGCAATGGCGAATGACTGGCAAACAGGGGTGCAACTGCCTGACCTGCTTCAGGATCATCCTGCGCCGCAGCATACGGTGAGATAGAAAAGAGCGCCGCAGCCAATGAGTACAGCACCGCCTTGGCAAAGCCATCGTGACGCCTGCGTTCCGATACCAGTCCCATGCATGAATACTTGCGACGATGCCTAACCGGCACAATCCGTATCGTCCGCAGCGTCTGCCCTCCCAATGGCGGCTTCCTGATTGATTTCGGCAATCCGCTATTCAATCAGTCTCGGCACAGGCGTAGTTTGTTAACGGCGTTCCGTTGCAAATTTGGGGATCAGCATGAGCCAGATAACCTTAAACATAAATGGACAGGCCCATACGGTTGACGTGCCGTCCGATATGCCGCTTCTGTGGGCCCTTAGAGATACGTTGAATTTGACGGGCACTAAGTACAGTTGCGGAATCGGCGTCTGCGGCACGTGCACCGTGCTAATCAATGGCACTCCCATGCGGTCTTGTGTCATGCCGGCGATCAGTGTGGTCGACGCTGAGATAACCACAATTGAAGGTCTGGATCCCAGCGGTAATCATCCAGTTCAGAAAGCCTGGAATGACGAGGACGTTCCGCAATGCGGTTATTGCCAGGGCGGACAAATCCTCGCCGCCAGCGCCTTGCTCAAGCAAACCCCGAATCCCAGCGATCAGGACATCGATGCCGCGATGGCCGGCGTCCTTTGTCGTTGCGGCACCTACTCTCGGATTCGCAAAGCCATCAAGCTCGCCGCAGAATACGCGGCGCGAGAAGGAGGCACGTCATGAAAATTTCTGAGAATCAGAAAAGCATGAACCGCCGCTCCTTCCTGAAAGTGTCCCTTCTTGCCTCCGGCGCACTCGTAGTCGGCGTTGGGTGCGAACGGCCGTCGCCGGCCAATGCAATGGCGCAAGACACCTGGCAGCCCAATTTATACGTTCGAATCAACACGGACGGCACGGTCACGATCGTCAGCAAGAATCCCGAGGCCGGACAAGGTGTAAAGACGGCTTTCCCGATGGTGGTTGCCGAATGCCTGAATGTTGATTGGAAAAACGTGTCGGTCGAACAGGCTCCCCTCGACGATCGCTATGGCCGGCAGGCCGTAGGCGGCAGCCGCGGCACACCCGATGGCTGGGATGACCTGCGCATAGCGGGAACAGGTGCACGCTACCTGTTGACGGCTGCGGCCGCCAACGAGTGGGGCGTGCCGCTTGCGGATTGCACGGCCGTGAAAGGTTTTGTCATTCACCAGGCCTCCGGCAGGTCCAGACGCTATGAGAGTCTCCTGGAGATCGCCGCTACCTTGCCGGTTCCGGATGTTTCGGAGCTCAAGCTTAAGAGCCGCCCCGAAGATTTCGAACTGCTTGGCACATTCGTTCCGGGCGTGGATAACCCGAAGATCGTTACAGGACAAGCGTTGTTTGGCTGTGACACCCGTCTTGAAGGCATGCTGTATGCAATCTACGAAAAGTGCCCGACCTACGGCGGTAATGTTCGCAAGGCGAATGTAGAACAGCTTCGCAAGTTGCCCGGCGTGACACACGCGTTCGTAGTGGACGGCGGTAGCGACCTGACGGGCCTTCTGCCCGGTGTCGCCGTCGTAGCGAAGACCTGGTGGGAGGCGCAGTCCGCCCGCAAACAGCTGCGGGTCGATTGGGATACCGGTCACTCCGACTCGACGCCAGACTACGATCGTCAGGCAGCAGCACTGAGAAAAGAAGCAGGCGAAACCTTGCGAAGCGATGGCGATTTGGGACGCGCGCTCGATTCTGCCTCTAAAGTAGTCAAAGCCAGTTATTACTATCCGTTTGTTTCACACGCGAACATGGAACCGCAAAATTGCACCGCCCTGTATCACGAGTCGGGGCAACTTGAGCTTTGGGCGCCTTCGCAAAACCCAAAGGGAGGCAGGCAGCTGATCTCCGCAACCATGGACATTCCCGAGGACAGAATTCACGTCAATCTGACCCGCATCGGCGGAGGATTCGGTCGCCGGTTGAGACACGATTTTATGGTCGAAGCCGCGTGGATTGCCCGCGAGACACGCCAGCCCGTGCAACTGCAGTGGTCGCGCGAAGATGATATGCGGCACGACTTCTACCGTCCTGCGGCATGGCATCATTTCACGGCAGGCGTCGACAAAAACGGCAAGTTGACCGCCTTTGACCACCATTTCGTGACCTTCAGCAACAACGGCGAGACGGTGTCCGGAGCCGGCCTGTCACCCGACCACTACCCGGCGGGTCTCGTGCCCAATTTCCGTTTGCGGCAGTCGCTCCTAGAAACCAACGTTCCGACCGGGCCATGGCGTTCTCCGGGCCACTCGGCATATTGCTGGGCTTACCAAAGCTTTTTCGACGAAGTCGCTTTGGCTGCGGAGCGCGACCAGTTGGAGTTTCGCCTTGACCTGCTTTCAAGATCCTACGGGAAACCGCCTCTGGACCTGGAGCGAACCAGCGCCACGCTGGCGCTGGCCGCTGAAAAGGCCGGTTGGGGGCGTCGCGCCCTGGCTGCGAATCGTGGTATGGGCATGGCTTTTCATTTCGATCACGGCGGTTTTGTTTCGCACGTGGCCGAAGTTGTCGCCGATGGTTCGAGTATCAGTGTGGAAAAGGTTCACTCCGCAATCGATGTGGGTCCGATCATCAATTTGAGCGGTGCCCGGAACCAGGTCGAGGGCGCCGTCACAGACGCTCTTAGTACTGCTCAGCTGGAAATCACTTTCGGGAATGGCGCGGCGGCGCAAAGTAACTTCAGTGACTACATGCTGTTGCGCATTGATCAGGCGCCCGAAGTCGAATGCCATTTCATACAGAGTGATAATTCCCCCACCGGTCTTGGCGAACCACCATTCGCTGCAGCAACGCCGGCGATTACCAACGCGATCTTTGCCGCTACCGGCACGCGGATACGAGAATTACCATTCAGTCGCTCGGGAGTCTCGG
>JAOTUU010000177.1 GCA_029863705.1 Gammaproteobacteria bacterium | reverse complement strand
ACCGACGGATACATGTGGACGGATGGTTACATGTGGACCGACGGCTACATGTGGACGGACGGATACATGTGGACGGATGGCTACATGTGGACTGACGGCAGCATCGGAGCAAATGGCTACATGTGGACAGATGGTTACATGTGGACCGACGGATACATGTGGACCGATGGCTATATGTGGACGGACGGCTACATGTGGACCGATGCCTACATGTGGATGGACGGTTACATGTGGACCGACTCGTTGACCGAAATGGCATCGATGAGCAACTGGGTAGACCAGGAATAAACCAGGCCATACCGAAGGATAGATGACAATGACTATCTACCAACAGAACGGAGCGAGAGTGGCCTCGCGGAATTGGTTTATTGCAACGATTGCCGCAGTGATGCTTGGCACTTCCGCGACTGCGGCGAGCGACGACAGCCAAAGCCACCCGATGCGATTTGATCGTCTGTCACTCGACGATGGCTTGTCGCAAAGCACAGTAATCAGCATCTTGCAGGATTCGCGCGGGCTGATGTGGTTCGGAACCGAAAACGGGCTCAACAGCTACAACGGTTATGAGTTCGAGCAGTACCTTCGCGAACGCGGAAATCCGCAAGCGCTCAGTAATGATTTCATCTACGACGTCGAAGAGGACAGTGACGGAAATCTCTGGATCGCGACGAACGGCGGCGGCCTTGCAAGGATGGATCGGAAGACGCGAAAATTTGAGTCATTCCGGCATGACGCAGGGAATCCGAATAGCGTATCCGACAACATCATTCGTACATTGCTGATTGATGCAGAAGGCATCATCTGGCTCGGTACCCGCGGTGCGGGCTTGGATCGCTTCGATCCCCAGGAAAATCAGTTTACTCATTACCGTTTCAACGCAGACGATCAGCAGGAACAGGGTGCGAACGTCATACACAAGTTATACATGGACTCATCCAATGCCTTATGGGTCGGCAGCAACCAGGGACTGGGCCGCCTGGATTTGGAGTCACAAGAGTTCGTTTACTACAAGAATAATCCGGACGACGCAGCCACGTTAAGCGACGAAAGGATCCGGTCGATACTGGAAGATAGCAGCGGGCAACTTTGGGTCGGAACCTACGGCGGCGGCCTGAACCGATTCAACAAGGAAACCGGCGGGTTCGATCACTTCCGCAATGATGCGGACGATTCGTCAAGCATCAGTAACGACCGGGTAACCGCCCTGTACGAAGACAGTGACCAACGCCTTTGGGTCGGCACGTCGCGCGGGCTGAACCTGATGGATCGCGAACGTGGCACGTTCACCCACCACACGCACGACCAGTCAGACTCAGGAAGCATCGGCGGCGATTCGATTACCACTTTGTACCAGGACCGCGGCGGCATGCTCTGGATCGGTACATTGGCCCGGGGCGTCAGCAAGTGGAACCCACGTACCTGGTCGTACGGGCTTGAAGATACACGGCCACTAACGTCGAATGGAAAATCTCATCCGACCGTTCTCGCGTTTGCCGAAGACAAAGCCGGCATTTTATGGGTGGGAACCTTTGGCGATGGCCTGAACGGCATGAACCGCGACGATGGCAGCGTTACCAAATTCCGGCATGACCCGTCGAGCGCTGACAGCATAAGCGACGACAGAGTCATGAGCCTGATGATTGACGAGCAAGGACTGCTCTGGGTTGGCACGATGACTGGCGGCATAAACGTCCTGGATCTCGACAAAGGGACCAACGAAAAATTCCGGCATGATCCGGCCGATCCGCTGAGCTTGAGCGCCGACGGCATCATGACCATGTATCAGGACAGCAATAGTCTGGTCTGGGTCGGCACGTTTGGTGGCGGCATCAGTCGCTTCGACCCCACGACCCGGCAGTTCACTCGTTTTCAGGCTGATCCGGAAGATCCCAATGCACTAAGCAGCAACCGGGTGACGACCATCGCCGAAGATGCCAGCGGCAAGATGTGGATCGGTACCGATGCAGGTGGGCTCAACCTGTTTGACCCCAAAACAGAAAACTTTCACCACTTCCGCTACAACCCTGACGACCCCACCGGGTTGGCGGAAGATACCGTTTACTCATTGAATGTTGCCGCGGACGGAACTGTTTGGGTTGGCACCCGCGGTGGTGGTCTGGACAAAGTGACAGGTGATGTAAACGATCCAGCCGGCATTCGATTCTCTAATCTCTCGCAACGAGACGGCCTGGCGAATGACGTGATTTATGGGATAGAGATTGATGATTCCGGAGAACTTTGGCTGAGCACGAATTACGGAATCAGCCGTCTTGATCCCGAGTCAGGCAACATCCGCAACATTCATCGCAGTGACGGCTTGCAGTCGGAAGAATTCACATTCGGCGCTCATTATAGAAATGCTGACGGCGAGTTGTTCTTTGGCGGATCAAACGGGTTCAATGCGTTTCGGCCCGAGAGCGTGCTGGCGAATGAACAGATACCTTTAATTATGCTGACCGGTTTTTTTACCGTAGGGCAACCGATCAAATCCGATGTGCCGGTCGACGAACAAGAAGGTGTCGAGCTTAGTTATAGTGACAATTCCGTTAGCTTCGAATTCGCGGCAACTGACTACGCGGCGCCGACGAACAATCAGTATATGTACAAACTCGAAGGCTTCGATAAAGACTGGATCGACCTTGGCAATCGCCGGCGCGTGACCTATACGGATCTCGATGACGGGCAGTACCTGTTGCGCGTCAAAGCGGCAAACAGCAGCGGTGTCTGGAACGAGGCAGGATTCGCGATGCCGGTTCGGGTAACTCCAGCGCCCTGGGAGACGTGGTGGGCGTATATGGGGTACCTGGCGATGGTCGTGCAATTTGTCGTCTTTCTATGGTTAGGCCACAAGCGCAAGATTCGCCGCGAAAAAGAGTACAGCAATCGACTGGAGATGCAGGTAGAGCAACGGACTGCGGAAGTTTTAGAGCGCAACCTGAAGCTCAAGAGCCTCAATAAATCGTTGCAAGAGAGCAGCCTCAGCGATCCGCTTACCGGGCTTAGAAATCGGCGTTTCGTGTTTGAAGAGATATCGAAGGAACTTGGTATTGTCCAGCGAAGGCATCAGGAAGCGCAGCGTGGACTGGATCCCAGAGACGCTTCTGATCTGGTGTTCATGATGATCGATCTCGATAATTTCAAGCCGATCAACGACACGTACGGACATGCAGCCGGCGATCAGATATTGCTCGAAATTCGCGATCTGCTCCTCGGAACGTGTCGGAAATCAGATTTTGTAATTCGCTGGGGTGGCGATGAATTTGTAGTGATCGCCAAGCAGTCAAGTCCCGGTGAAGTAGAAGCCCTGGCAGAAAGAATCCGCAGCACGATCGCCGAGCACACTTTCTCGATGGACGGCGGGCAAATTGTCCGGACGACCTGTTCAATTGGCTTCGCCGCTTATCCGATCTTCAGCTCGCCGCGAGATGAGGACTCACTTGACCAAATCATTAATCTCGCCGACAACCTGATGTACGAGGCGAAGAAGCAACGCAATGCGTGGGCAGGCATGCTTGGCGTATCTCAGGCGGCGACGAGCGAGAATTTTGAACTTCGTGGCATAGAAGCAACATCCTTGTTGTTCCGTGCGCATCGCGACGGGAATCTCAGAGTTTGCAGATCTGGCGGTGATCGCCGCGTCTTGCTAGACGATTCAATCGCTGCTGGCTGAAAAAATGGGATCGGATCCAATTACGGCATGCCGTAATTGGATCCGATCCCAATTCTCACCTTGGTATGTCAGAACCGCGTACAATCGCGGTTTCAAGCAAGGGAGCGCACTCCATTAAAAGCGGGTGCAATCTGTCTGTCCAGTATGACCAAACGCAAAAGTAAACCTTACAAACATCCTGTTCCGAGCCGTAGCGAATTGCTCGCTTTCCTGGAGGAAGCCGGCAAGCCGGTGAAGGTAGAGCAGATTCTCAGCAATTTCAGCCTCAAAGGGCAGCGAATGCGCGGTGTTCTGTCGGATCGGCTCTACAAGATGGTCAGAGCGGGCCAGCTGATCGAGAATCGCCGCCGTGAGTTCTGCCTTACCGAAAAATTGGATTTAATCACCGGTAAGGTCAGTGGACATCGCGACGGTTTCGGTTTTGTTATTCGGGACGATGGCGGCGACGACGTCTACCTGTCGGCGCGCGAAATGCGCTCACTATTCCATGGCGATCGTGTTGCGATCAAAATAATCGGCGTCGATCGCCGGGGCAAACCCGAGGGTGACCTAGTCGAAGTGCTTGAGCGCGGCACTCAAGAGGTCGCGGGACAATTCATTCGTGAGCGTGGCATTGGCCTCGTTATTCCAGAGAACGCCAGAATCTCGCACAGAATTCTAATAGCGAAAGGCGAATCGGGTGCGGCGAAACCCGGGCAGCACGTTGTCGTTCAGATTCTGGATTATCCGTCACAGGTTGAGCAGGCGACAGGGCGGGTTACGCGCGTCATCGGGGATCCGAATCAAAAGGGCATTGCCACCGACATTGCCATTCACTCTCACAGTATTCCCAACGAATGGCCGAAGGCAGTTCGCGAGGAAATCAAAGCCTATGGCAAGTCAGTTCCGTCAGAAGCGAAGAAGGGGCGAGTTGATCTTCGCGATTTGGATCTACTCACTATTGATGGTGCGGATGCGCGCGATTTTGACGACGCAGTCTTTTGCGAACCCTCGGGCAAAGGTTGGCGGCTTCTGGTCGCTATCGCCGACGTCGCACACTACGTTCAGATCGGATCCGCTCTAGACAATCAGGCGACGATACGAGGTACGTCTGTGTACTTTCCGGATCGGGTTGTTCCAATGCTCCCCGAGGTGCTCTCGAACGGGCTATGTTCACTGAACCCGAAAGTCGATCGATTGTGCATGGTTTGCGACATGCGTATCGACAGCGATGGCAAAGTTACGAAGTCGACGTTTGTTGAAGCTGTAATGCGTTCGTCAGCGAGACTGACGTACGCCCAGGTCGGCGCATTTCTCGCTGGCGAGTCTCCCAACGAGGTACCGAAGCCACTCCACGACGCTATCCGAAACTTGCATGGACTATACAAAGCCTTCGCCAAAGCTCGCCAGCGCCGGGGCGCGATCGAGCTCGATATCCCGAGTACGAAATTCGAGCTGGGCAAGTCCGGCGAGATAGTCGGTATCAGGACGGTCGAGCGTAATGACGCTCATCGCCTGATTGAAGAATGCATGATTGCGGCGAATGTTCAGGCTGCCAAGTTCTTGCGCCGCCATCGTATACCTGGTCTGTACCGGGTACACCCGAAGCCAGACCCTGATCGTTTTGAAGAGCTGCGACAGTACTTATTGACCTTGGGTCTCAAGGTGCCGCATCCGGACCATGTGGAACCGCGACAATTCAATCAGCTGCTCGGCCAGGTCAAGGGCAGACCGGACAGCGCATCGATCTCGATGGCAATGTTGCGTTCGCTGACGCACGCAGAATACACACCGGCAAACATCGGGCATTTCGGTTTGTCACTGGACGCTTATGCGCACTTTACGTCGCCAATTCGTCGCTACCCGGACCTCCTGGTGCACCGCGCGATTCGCCACATCCTGCGCGGTGGCAAACCCGGGCGCTATGACTATGACGCAAGTTCGATGGAGCGCCTCGGCGCAATTACATCTGCGCACGAACGTCGCGCCGAGGAAGCGACACGAGACGTCGAGGCATGGCTCAAGTGTGAATACATGGATGGCCACGTTGGCGAGGAGTTTGACGGAGTCATTACGGGCGTGACGAACTTCGGTCTGTTCGTGCAACTCAACGAGCTGTTGATCGACGGGCTCGTTCACGTTACAAGCCTGGCCAATGACTACTATCACTACGAGTCAGGGTCGCAGCATCTGGTCGGCGAGCGAACCGGGAAAACATACAAACTGGGTGAAACCATGCGCGTCAAAGTCCACCGCGTCGATCTCGATACGCGCCGAATCGACTTCAGGCCAGTTTAATGAGTAAGTCGCAATACGTTACCGGTCTCAGGGCCGTTGAGCAGTTGCTTGCAACGGCCAATACTGACGTGCGACGCGTCTATGCCGAGTACCAGGCCGCAAATCCGCGCGTTACGGCGCTTATCGCAGCGGCGCACAGTCGCGGCATAGAGGTGCAGGCCGCCAATCGTGCGCGGCTGAAGCAGATAAGCGGAGAAGTACGCCACCAGGGCATTGTGGCGGAGATCAGACGCAGTACGTTATTCGACGAGGCCGGTCTGCGTTTGCTGGTTGAGGCACGCCTTCAGGAAGAGGGCGATCGCAAGCTATTGCTGTTATTGCTGGACGGCGTGCAAGATCCACACAATCTGGGTGCCTGCATGCGCACAGCCGATGCGGCCGGTGTTGATGCCATTATCGTGCCGCGCCATGGTGCAGCTGGCCTGGGCCCAACGGTTAGCAAGGTGGCTGCTGGTGCCGCGGAGCACATTCCCTTTGTGCCGGTCGGAAACCTGGCTCGGGTCATGGGCTGGCTGGCCGAATACGGCGTGTTCATCGTTGGTACCAGCGACAAAGGCGAGGTGAGCCTCTACGATACGGACCTCAATCGCCCTCTGGCGCTTATTATGGGGCGCGAAGAGACAGGGCTCGGCAGGCGCATTCAGGGCCTTTGTGACGCCCTGGTCAGCCTGCCGATGCACGGGGCGGTTTCCAGCCTGAATGTCTCTGTAGCCACCGGAATTTGCCTGTACGAGGCAACCCGCCAGCGACGCTAGCGGCCAGCCGTTTT
>JAOTUU010000176.1 GCA_029863705.1 Gammaproteobacteria bacterium | reverse complement strand
ACATGATTGTCCAACGAATAGCTAACGGCCATCAGGCACTGGCTCGGGCTGCCGCAGCCGATCCCAGCTCGGCGAGTATTTCTTCGTTGTGTTCGCCGAGTCGTGGCGGTGCGAGGCGTATGCCGCAGTCGATCGCCGAAAAATGAATAGGACACGCGATGGTCTGCATTTGTCCGTTCACCGGGTGTTCAAACTCGATAATCATTTCATTCGCTTTGGTCTGCTCGTCGTCCAGCACCTCCGACAATTCCTTCACGGGTGCGCATAACAGGTCGACGTCCTCCAGCTTTTGAATCCACTCAGCCGTCGAATGTTTCGCAAACTCATCGCGGAATCGTTGCTGCAGGTAGGCCTTCGCCGCGCGCTGCGATTCCAGGTCCGGGTATTCGCCTGACAAATCCTCGATCCCGAGTACGTTGCAAATGTCCTGTAGCGGGTTCTCCTTGAACGCGCCGACCAGCACCAGCGCGCCGTCGGAAGTGGGAAATACGCCCGTCAGCGGCATTTCCGCCCAATTAATCTCTTTGCCGTTGTGCAGATGGCAGGTCGCTTCCTGCATTTGCATGGCGATCATCGAATCGTACAGCGACACCTCAATATGCTGACCTTTACCGGTTTTCGAGACGCCTATGAGTGCGACGAGAATCGCCTGAACGAGGTGCATGCCGGCCGTGTAATCGCACAACGCCGTCGGGTAGACCGACATCGGTACCGACGCATCAGCACGACGCATCATGACGCCGCTCATCGCTTGCGCGAGAATGTCCTGCCCGCCTTTATGTGCGTACGGACCGTTCGGCCCATAGCCGCTGCCACTTGCACTGATTATCCGGGGGTTCAAGTCGCGCAGCTTGTCGTAGCCGAAACCGATGCGATCCATCACGCCGGCCCGGAAGTTGCTGACAACGACATCGGCCTCACGAACTAACTCATAGACGATATCCTTGTTTTCTTGCTGACGCAGATCCAGCGCGAGCGAACGCTTGTTGCGGTTGAGGCTGCAAAAAACCGGGTTGTTGAGGCCGGCCTCGTCGGTCGCGCCAAACGCAGTTCGCGACAAATCACCGCCTCTGGGGTTTTCGATCTTGATTACGTCCGCGCCAAAGTCTGCCAGCATCTGCGTCGCAGACGGGCCCATCATCACCTGGGTGAAATCGATAACTCGAACCCCATCCAGCGGTAAATTGTTCGTGTTACTCATATTGCTTTCTACTCCTCTTGTCTCACGCGTTCTCGGCGAGATCATCAACTCCGGTTGCATTCTCCGACGGTACATCGCCCGGGTCTGCGCCTTGCGCCCGCATCGCCTTTTGAATTGATCGATAGTCGACATTCCGAATATGGATGTTTTCCTGCAGTGCCAACGATGCGGCAACGCCCGCGACTTCGCCTTGCACCATGCATGGAGGAATTTCACGCGACCTTTTTTGGGCATCGGGTTCGGCCGAGTAGTGCCGGCCGGCGACGATCAGTTGCTCTACCTTCGTCGGCAGAAGCGCGCGGTACGGTGTGTAGTAGTCGCGCCCGCGGCAGACTGTGTCGGCAAAATAGCGGCGCTTGACAATGTCGTCTTTAGTAACGACATATTCTCCTTTGAGCATCCGCGTTGTCCGCACCCCGACCTGTTCAGCGGCGCCGAGCATGTCGGCGTTCTCGAATCCAGGCATGTGCTCGCGGACATAGTGGAAAAGGCCCATCATCCGCTTGCGTCCCTCATATTCAGCGGCAGTCAGATCCTCGACTGAAATGCCGTCATATCCGGGCATGTGCGGACAATTACACCAGACGATGCCGGGAATCGGCGTTTTCAGCCACCACATTTCCCACGCGCCGCCAATGATGCGTCGTGCCGCGCGATTGATCTTGGCGAACGCTTCGGGCTCTTCATACTCAAATCTTTCTGCCTCGACCGTGTCGACGTTAGCAAGCCTGAACACGGTCGTAACGATGTATTGCCCTTGAGTGAAATCAGCACCAGCGCTGCAGGCCACATCGAGATCGCCGCTGGTATCGATGACGATATTCCCCATGATGGCTTGCCGACCCAGTTTGGTCTGACAGACAACTCCCTTGATAACACCATCCTCGACGATGGCCTCGCTGAACCAGCTGTGCAGTCGCAAGTTGATGTTGTTTTCCCGAATGAGGTCCAGCGACGTCCTTTTCCAGGCATCGGGATCGAACGCCGTTGCATAGACAATCGGCTGCGGTTTTTTCGCCTGGTGGAAATCATGCACGCCCCAGCGAGCCCATTTTCGATACATCTCTTCGCTGGCGTAGCGATCTTCGAGTGGCGGCGTGACCGCCATTCCCTCTTTCTCCATGCGCTGCACGAATTCGTCGACAATGCCCGAAATCGTAATCTCCTGGCCGTTGACCATGTCGTCGAGAACCAGAACCATGCCACCAGAAGCCATGCCGCCAAGATGGTGATAACGCTCAAGCAAGGTGACCGAGCATCCGTTTCGTGCCGCAGACACCGCGGCGGACACGCCAGCCGGGCCACCGCCGACCACAACGATGTCCGTTGTCGCAACGACGGGTACATTGCTGCGAGTCATATTCATAAAATCTCCTCCACACTCCCAATTTAGAGCCTTGCAAACTATTCTACAATGGCAGAAACTGAATATAGTTTATGACCAATCTGAATACATCGAGCCTTCGACTTCAGGAGCTGATGGTGTTCCACGCCATCCTTTCCAATGGCAGCATCACGTCGGCGGCACAAGCGCTTGGCATCACCCAATCGAGCGTCAGCAAGCAGCTGAAGAACCTTCGCCAGTACTTTGGGGATGAGTTATTCGTTCGCAGCGGACGGGGTATGGCGGCAACCAGTAAGGCACTGTCCATTGCGCCGCAAATATCGAACCTGATCACCTCATTTGAATCGCTGAACGGGGAGATCAAATTTGATCCGGGTGAAATTCAGCGCGACTTCGTCATCTCGACTTCCGATGAAATCCAGCACATTCTGCTGCCGCAAATCCTGCCGCAAATAGCCGCTGAGTCGCCAAAATCCAGGATCATTTTCAAAACACTCGAAAGGGACTATGCGGCAAAGCAACTTGAGTCCGGCAGCGTTGACCTGGCCATTACGTTGAACTGGCACGTACCTGAGCATCTCAAGCAGAAACGCCTGTTCAGCGATGAATTTGTCGTAATGTTTCGTGCAGACCACCCGTTGCAGGGCAAGAAGCTGTCACTGAAACGATACTTGTCCGCCTCGCACATGATGGTCTCGCCGCTGGGAAACGTATTCGGGCCGATCGATGAAATCCTGACTTCATACGGACACAAACGGTTCGTGAGCCTGGCCGTGCCTTACTTTATGCAGGTTTCAGATGCGCTGATGTGCTCGGACCTCATCGTCACGCTGCAGAGACGAGCCTGCATGGAATTGATGAGGAACCATCCTTTGGCCATCGCCGAGTTACCACTGGATGTTCCGCCGATTAGCTATTATCTGTTTTGGCACAAGCGATACGACAAAGATTCTACGAATCGTTGGCTACGTCAGGTTTGCTACAACATCCTGAACACCTGACGCGATGCAATCACAGGCGCTGCCGTAGAAACTCGACCGTCTTGTCGACAACCTCTGCGGCGATCTCCGGTCGGTCGGTGTAAAAGCCGAGTGCGTGATTCGCGCTCACTACAACATGACGAACCACCTCACTGCTATTTTTCGCAGCAGCTATCATTGCCTCTGAAGTTTCCGGTGGCACGACATCATCCTGGTCACCGTACAACACCAGCAACGGTCCCTTGAAACCGGCAATCGACTCGAGCGGTCTTGTTTGTTCCAGATCAATGAAATAACGGTAACCGAGTTGCAACGTCGTCCCCCATCGGGTGGTGTATTCGGCCACTCCGGTTTCCTGCGCCTTTTGCTTCAGTGAATAATAGAACTCAGGCCCACCGAGGGAATTCAGTTCCCTTTTGGAGCCGTCAGCAACGGCCGGCGTCCAGGCCACCATTGCCTTGTAACTCGGGTCAATTTCTGCGAGCAGGACGACGAGCCGGCCGCCCATGCTGTATCCAAGGAGTCCGACTCTGTTGTCATCGACTCCTGGTTGTGCCTCTGCAAACTCACGGGCCGCCTGCAAATCCAGCAGCATGTTGCTTAGGTTGTTTTCCGTGAACGACTCGGTACTGTCTCCACAGCCCGGGAAATCCACGCGAATCGAAGCGATGCCGTTGCGCGCAAACGCCTCCGCGGTTAGGCGATATCCACCGCCCTCGTGACGCGATCCACCATGACCATGCGCCATCACAACCAGCGGAAAATTGTCACCTTCAGCCCCAGTCGGCGTAACGAACGTCGCCGGTATCGAAACGCCACGAGACATTATCGTGGTGTCGGTAGAACGAAACTCGCGGTTGTCAGGCCGTAACACCGGATTTTGCGAACACGCTGACAGCAATACGAGGCCAAAGGAAAGTAACGACGACAAAATATAGCGCCACATGATCGAATATCCGGACAAACACAGTTTATTATAGCGTGGCCGGAACAAAGGGAGATAAAACATGCGGATCATTCTTGGCAGACTTGGTGTTGCCGCACTGCTTCTGTCGTCGCTCGCCGCCTGCGCAAGCGTGCAGGAGAGCAACGACGATATCATCGTGACGCTGATTTTCACCAATGACATGGAAAGCGCTTATGCGCCGGTACCTGCCTGGTGGCGAGACGATATGGACCACATCGGTGGCATCGCCGAGCTGACAACTCTAATCAAGAATATTCGCCGCGACGAACCCAATGTATTTCTATTTGATTCCGGAGATATTTTTACTGGCGCGCTCTCCCGGCTCACTGATGGCGCGCTGATGTTCGAGTTCATGATTACTATGGGATATGACGCCATGGCCATCGGCAATCATGAATTCGACTATGGTGAAGCGATCCTGGAATGGCAGAAGAACCGGGCACCGTTTCCAGTGTTGGGCGCCAACCTGAATTACAAGGACACGGACCACCCATTTTCGCAGCGGCACACGATTATTGAACGCAACGGTGTCCGCATTGGTGTCATCGGAACGCTTGGGCAGGATGCGGCCAGTTCTGCTATAGCACCGCCGCACATTGATGAGCTGGACGTATCCGATCCGGCCGAGGCTATTCAGGCATCGATGGATGAATTGCGCGACGAAGTCGACCTCATCGTCGCATTGACGCACCAGGGCCATACAGCACCGATGCAGACCGACGCCGAGGCAGACCCCCGACTTACGCGCGACATTGACAAAGACATTGCCCTGGCAGGCGCCGTGCAAGGCATCGATGTGTTGTTTGGCGGGCATGCGGACGCCGGGACCTGGGAGCCAGTGGTTAACCCCGACACCGGCACGCTGATCATGCAAACTTTTGGGCAGGCGACCTATCTCGGTTACCTGCAACTAACTCTCGACGCGAATACGCGGACGATCAAGTCCTATGATGGCAAGTTGTTACCGGTCGATTCCGATCGGCTTGAGCCCGACGAGGATATCGAGCAGAAGATGGCCGCCTATCGCGCCGAGTTTCCGGAAATTACCGAGGTTGTCGGGCACACGGCAGCACGTTTGAACCGACGCTACTTTGACGAGGCGGACCTTGGCAACCTGCTGGCCGACATTGCCGTCGAAATGACGGGAGCCGATATCGGGCTGATACACCCGGGCACGATTCGCAAGGACATCCCACAGGGTCCAGTAGAGATCGCCGATATCCTGGACACAAATCCGTTCGTCGACCCTATCGTCATCATGGAAGTTACAGGCATGCAGTTGAAGCAGATAATGGAACAATCGTTCACTCTGCTGCGCGGACTGCTACAGGTATCCGGCCTTGAAGTTGTCTACGACACATCGAAACCGGAGCGCGAACGCCTGGTGTCACTCAAATACGCTGGATCCGACGTCGGCGATGACGATCTGTTCAAAGTGGCCGTTCCGGCAATCATTGCCGAAGGCGGAGACCATTTCGACGAATTTCTCGAGACGAAGTTGCTTCGCGCAACCGAACCGCTGGGCGAGTTGACGATTGCCTACTTCAGGAAGCACGGTGATATCGAGATGCCCGCATCGGGCCGGCAACGCGACGTGGCGGTATCGCAGTAAACGTGAATCTAGTTCGCAATCAAGTCATCACGCATCCTGGCGTTCGGTAGCGGCTGCTCCCAAATTCGGCGCCCGGTATGCTCAGCCGTTTCGTAGCGACTGAAGAATCGCTCCAGCTCGGATATTAGACGGCCGCGCACTGACGGTGATGGCAGATCGGCAGCATGTCTCTCGCCAAAGGGATGCGCCAGGTCGTACCAGGTATCCGAGGGCGCCTGATCAGCATCGCGCCGGTATCGGCGAACGAGTTTCCAGCGGCCGTCGGTCACCATCCTGACGTTGCCGCGCTCGGCGAATTGCAGTGTTCGCCAATCGGTATCTCGCTCCCCCTGCAACAGAGTTCGCATAGATCTTCCCGGCCCGTAGTCCGTGGTAGAACCGAGTCCCTGTGTCGCGACGTCCATGATCGTTGCGTGCAGGTCCAGCAAATCGACCAGTTCGGCGCGCGACTGGGCCTTGCGAAAACCATTGTCGGGCGCGTACACGATCAACGGAATGCGGATTGTCTCTTCGTAGAAATTCGGTGGATTCGTGGCATTCGTCTTGCCATAAAGCCCGTACTGGCCGACGAGCAGGCCGTGATCCGACGTGTACACAATCAGGGTTTCACCCATGAGGTCGCGACCCTGCAGCGCGTCCAGCAGTCGACCGACCTGTTCGT
>JAOTUU010000175.1 GCA_029863705.1 Gammaproteobacteria bacterium | reverse complement strand
GTAAGAGACTGAACCGCTACAGCTGAACTTCGTAGTTCTCGTCGAACAGTGCCAGGCCGAGTAACTCACGATCTGCATTGACGTTGGCCAACATCTTGGTCTTGATCGTGGCGTAACGAGGGTCATCAACCAACGCGCGAAGCGCTGGTTCTATCTCTGCCGGATCACCAACGGCTACCCAACCACCATCAACGGCGGCCTCAAGGTGAGCGAAAGCGGTTTCGATATCGCCCGAGAGGGCTGCGTGCCTCGCGAGACTCTGTGAAAAGAAAGCGTTACTGATGCCCTGTTCCGCCAGGCTGCCAAGGCGACGGTCAACGAATTGCATTGCTTCGTCGAACCTCGCAACATTTCCGGTGTTCGAGTACGCGATCGCAACCGCCTCCATAATCCCATAACCGATGTCGCCGCCCGGATTTTCGCTCGCGAATGTAGACAGGCTCGGCCAACGCTCTTCAAGGTAATCGACTAGCTCCTGGTCGCGATTCGCTCTTAGCAACAGGTAAAACAGGTTTTCGGGGTCACCGCCCCTGGCTTGATCATGTGCGAGCTCGAAGGCCTCTTCGATCTTTCCCGTTTCATAGAGAGCCCCGGGCCGCCAATAAGGTGAGCCCTCGGTTGTCGCCCGTTCAAACTGACCTGTGCCTATCAAGCCGATACTCAGAAAAATTTTGGCCACGCCGCTCATGTTGCCGAGCTCGCGGCGCTCTTCCATGACTTGCAGCCCTTCCCCGTAGCGGCCGGAGTACATGAGATTTGTAGCTCGAGCCAACAGCAAATCCGGATTGTCCGGGTCAAACGCCTCGATGCGCTTGAGAAGCGCCTCGGCTTTGTCTTGCCGACCAAAATTGTTAAACATTGCCATAGCATTGCTAAACGCCGGCCGATACAGCGGATCTCGCTCAACCATCTCCTCGATGATTTCCATCGAGCCGACCAAATCACCGTTATTGCGCAAAGCAATTTGCAACCAGTTGCTGGCGTCGATCAGGTTGGGATTTATTGCCAGCGCTTTCGCCAGGGCATCTATCGCCGCTTCCGTGTCATTAGACCCATTGTTGATGTAGTACAGGCCGACCCCGGCCCAGCCCTCGGCGAGATTGGAATCCAGCTGCAGGGCCTGATCAAAATACCGCTTGGCACGCCTGGCTGATTCGTCGTTTGGGATTGAGCCGTATTGCTGGTCGGATAGCAGCAGCATGGCTATGCCGCGCTGTGCGAACACCGGCGCGTATTTTTCATCTATTTGAATCGCCAGATCCAGTTCGTCGACCGCCGTTTCGATCTCCGGGCGAATGCGTGTGTAAATACGCTGTTTGGCTTGCAGGTAAAGCTCATAGACTTCCGGGCTGGTGCGTTTCGCCTGGGCAACCACGACGTCGTCTGTAAGCAGCTTGCTTTTCAACTGTTTAAGGATCTCGTTCGCTATTTCATCCTGAATTGCGAAGACGTCGGTGAGTTCGCGATCGTAAGTCTCGGACCAAAGGTGAAAACCGTTATCGACCTGGATGAGCTGAGCAGTGATTCGAACCTGTGCACCTGCCTTGCGCACCGAACCTTCGAGGATGTGATTGACGCCGAGCGCATCACCAATTCGTCGCAGGTCGTCGTTTTGCCCCTTGAATGCAAAAGACGATGTTCGTCCCGCTACCTTGAGATTATTAACTGACGCGAGCGAGTTAAGAATTTCTTCAGTAATGCCGTCGGAAAAGAACTCCTGCTCTGCGTCCGAACTCATGTTCACGAACGGCAGCACGGCAATTGACTTGCCCGCCTGAATTTCTTCACTTGCTACGTCTGATCCAGGCTCTGCAACAACAACGGGCTTAAGCTGGCGTTCCACCAGTAGCAGCGCGACCGCAGCGACAAGAAAGCCGGTGATCACGAAATTTAACTTACGCCCGGTTGTGCCAACAATAGACGCCGACCGATCTACTTCGGATTCCTTCTTGAGGCCCTCCGGAGTCATCTCGAAAGCCCAGGCAAATATCAAAGCTGGCACGAGACCGATCGCCAGAATAACGAAAATGAGTTTTGGCGCCCACGCCGGCAACTCGAAGATAGGGGAAATGACGTCGACAATCTGCAGCAGCACCCACGATGCAACGGCATAGGCGATGCCTACGCGAAATACGTTACGACGACTGAGTTCTGTGTAAATCGACAATGAAACACCCCTTTTCCTTTAATCATAACAATTCCGGCTTCCCAATGAAGGGAAAAGAACCGCTTACGCTGGCACCAGACCGACCGCTGGTAGCGGACGATTTGGACGCGACTAATCAGTCGTCGACGTCTTCCACGTTGATCTGCCCGGTGAGTCTGCGCCACACATGCGACCACGAGACACCAACAGCCAGTACGATGGACATGCCAACGAGGGAAACCCAGGTTATTGCTGAAACCGACTCGAGCTTCAACAGGCCGATATCAATAAGAAGCCAGATAATCGCACCCACTACCAGGCCGGCTAGTGCTACGCCGAGCGTGCCTAGCGCACGCCAGGTCGCGATCCAGTAAATAACCCAGCCAATAAGCAGCGCGGCAACCAGCAGCAGATGCAGCGGACCGAAAGCGCTTTCTGCGACCGCAGAAGAAATCCAGTGATAAGCCGATTGGCCACTTGGATTGTAAGTCAGGAGTACAAGCACCAGCGCGGCGATAAAGCGCCACAAGAAGCCGACGGCGGTCAGGCCGCCGGAATTATTGTCTGATTTGTCTGCCATGTTGGTTCTTTATTCGTGGTCGAGACCCGAATTCTACCCACTTAATTCGAATAGTTGCATATGCCGCTCTATAATGCCGGCCTGACGAAAGGAACAATAATAAGAAATGTCATTATTCGCTGAGCTAAAACGACGAAACGTAGTCCGCGTGGGCACCGCCTATGCCCTCGTAGGTTGGGTTATTGCCCAAATTGCCGAATTTGCGTTCGAGAATTTCGGTGCGCCGGATTGGGTTCTGAAATCGGTTGTTGTCATTCTATTGCTCGGGCTGCCGCTCGCTCTGTTTTTTGCCTGGGCCTTTGAAATGACTCCGGAAGGCCTCAAGCGCGAAAAAGATGTCGACCGCAGCGAGTCAATCACGCCTCAGACCGGCCGCAAACTCGACCGGGCGATTATTGGCATTCTTGTCGTCGCTTTGGGCTGGTTCGCCTGGGACAAGTTTTTCGTTGCGGACGACGAAATTTCTTCCGATCCGACCGTACAAACGACGACCAGCGATGAATCACAGGGCAACACGCTCGGTGCTTTGTCAGCAAAATCAGTTGCCGTTTTGCCATTTGTCGCAATGAGCAGCGGACCCGATGACGAATACTTCGCCGACGGACTGACCGAGGAAATTCTCAACTCGCTGGCACAGCTTCCCGAGCTGCTGGTAACCGCCCGCACGTCGGCGTTTTCATTCAAGGGCCAGGACATTCCGGTGCAAGAAATCGCCACCGCATTGGGAGTGCGCCATATCGTCGAGGGCTCGGTGCGCAAGTCTGGCGAACGGCTACGAGTCACCGCCCAGCTGATACGCGCCAATGACGGTTTTCACCTATGGTCAGAAACCTACGACAGCACATCGGCGGACACGATTGCCGTGCAGGAAAATATTGCCGAGAAAATTGCGGTCGCCATGGATGTCATTCTGGACGAAAGTAAACGCGAAGCGATGCGGCAGGCCGGGCTTCGTGACGTAGAAGCATTTACGCTTTACCAGAAAGGGCTGGACCTCTACAACCGCGCACACGGCGATATGGACCAGATCACAGGGTTGAGGCAGGCGAACGTCTATTTCGAACAGGTGGCGGCACGAGTTCCGGACTTCGCGCCGGTTTATGCCGATCGTTCCGACCTGTTCATCCACATGCTCAATAATGCCGCCGTCGGCCGGACTGACGCTGGTGTGACAGAAGAAGATCTGGCAAACGCCTATCCAGCTGCAATTGCAGACTACGAAGCTGCAAGGCGCTATGCGCGCACCGAGCAAATGCGCATGATGGTTGAACTCGACCTCGCGTTTCTCAGCGGTAATTGGCGGGGCTTGAGCGGGCGGGTTGAGCGAGTACTGGCTGAGCCGAGCTGTGTGGGGTCTAACTGGACGCCGACGATAGCTCCACTCATTGGCTACGCTGAGCAGTATCGTGACCGTGCGAAGACCGAACTTGCCTGCGATCCTCTGCGATCACTGTCGTGGTTCAATGCCGCCAGAGCGGAATTATGGGCAGGCGACAAGGTTGAAGCACTCAGGTTGGCCCGGGAAGGCACACAAACCGCCCCCGGCGGTTGGCTTGGAATGGTTCTGATCCGGACACTGGTTGCGAACGGCCTGTATGAGGAAGCCAGCCGAGAGATCGAAAATTCAGTGCAGGACGACAACATGGCGATGGCCCTGAAGGCGCTGGTCTTGGCGCACCAAGGCGACAAGCAACGTTTTGCGCAGGTCGATAAACAGTACACCGACAATCCGGACTTCGATCCTTTCTGGAAGGTGATGGTCTCTGCCTGGGGCGGCCAAAGAGACGCGGCTAACCGAAGTGCCGCGGAATTCGATAAGCATCATTTCGGCCCGCCGGCCTTGTGGCAACAGGTTCATTGGTGTGCCTGCGGCGCGCCCTGGGATTTGGAAGCGACGCCTAACTTCGCTGCCAAGATAAAGGAAGGCAATGTGCCCTGGCCGCCGCCATCGCCGATGAGCTTCCCGCTGAAAGACTGGTAAGTTCGTAGGGCGCGATACGTCAAAAAAAGCGGCCCGCCGGGGGGGGGGGCGAGCCGCCAAATGATCATCGTTTATGGTCCGGGGGGCATCGACGATCGTCTTGCAGGTACAGGTATTACTACGCCTCGGACCTACCGAGCCGCGCGAGGTTTATCTTCGCTGCAGATATACGCGTGTCTACTGTCAGTGCTTCAACAAAGTCCTGCCGGGCGAGCTCGACGTCACCCATTGCCGCGCGCAGCACGCCACGGTTGGACAGAGCAAATGCCAGGTATTTCTTTTTCGTGTGTCTCTGAAAAGACCTGGAAAACTCGGACTGACGTACGACGCGTATGCTGCTCGCCTCTTCAATAGCGGCTTCGCATGCCAGTGAAGCATTTTCGATGTCACCCAGCTTCGTGTAGGCAACACAGAGATTAGTGTTGTACGAGAATGCATCAACAGCGCCCTTTTTTGCCGTGATCTTTTCTACTGCCTGTTCATATTTGCCTGCCACGACTTCTGCGCCATTAGCCATATCTATCATCGTAATCATCGTATAGACCGGCTCATCTGCGGCCGCTATCGTGGACATACAGAAGAGCGCCATGATCAACGTTGCGATCGATCGCGGCGATGCCATGTTTGCAAAGATATTTCGTGAGTGTTTCATGTTGTTGCCTCCAGGCGATTCCAATCAGCTGCGTTGACAATGCGCATATTTGATTTCGTCGCGACAAACGATAGGGCTGCATGATTCGACTTTCAAACGAAAAAAAATCTTCTGGCAAGTGAAAAATATTCAACACCGCTCGGCAAATGTTTGCACGACCCAGTCACGCAGCACTTGCACGTTTTCGTTTTTCGCGTCTTCATTTCCGCACACAAAATAAAACGAGTCGCTGATTTCGAGCTCGTGCTTGAACAGTGGTACAAGTGTTCCCGAGTTGAGCATTGTGCCGCTGAGCCGCACGGGGACCAGCGCTGCGCCAAGTCCGCGCTGTGCCGCCCGTACAACAGCGATCATCGAATCGAGCCGCACGGATGTTGTCTCTTCAGGTAATTCGATCCCAGCCGAGCGCTGCCATTGATTCCATGCTTTCGGCCGGCTCTCGTGAACGATTCGGGGAAAATTGCTAACGACTTTTTTCGCTTTAACCTTCAGGCTGTCGCGAAACTCCGCTGATGCCGCTGGAACCAGGCGCAAGGGGAACAAGAGATTTGATTCGAGATTCGTGGGCGCTGACTTGAACACCCGAATTGAGGCGTCGACATGGCCAGGGTGTTTCTCAACCGACTCATCGCTGGTGTCGACCTTTATGTCGATCTCCGGGTGTGCCGCTGTGAACTCCCTTAGGCGGGGCACGAATAACTCGCTCGCAAAAAACGGCTGCACTGAGATTCGCAAAGTCCGGCGAGGAACCGCATTCTTGTGGCGGGACGCGGCTTCGTCCAGCTTTGTGATCAAAGGATTCACATCTTTATAAAGCGCCGCGCCGGCATCGGTTAGCCTTAAAGAACCGCCGTCGCGGTCGAATAGTTTGTGACCGATCTCCTGCTCCAGATTTTTTATCTGGTGGCTTACTGCGGAAGCTGTGATAAAGAGTCTTTCGGCGGCGTAACGAAAACTCTGCTGATCAGCCGCGACGCAAAACATGCGCAGCCCGCGTAGAGAAATATTTCTATTGCTAATCTTCATACCGCTGATGTTGCACGAAACGTGCCAACGCAGCCGTTACGCAGCCTCATACATCTTGTGGCGATTTATTGCTCACTCATTGCCGTTTGAATAAGGTTTGTCGAAGGTTCAGCACCAAACTGGTTCATGCTGCCGTTTGGCTGCACTTTTTTCGGTCACGGTGAAGACCGCATGACGGCGCGAGTTATTACTGCCACAATCTTGTCTGGGATACGTGAGGAACGACTTAAATTGACTGAGACGGCTTACCCCCACCTCCTCGCACCACTGGATCTCGGCTTCACTACGCTCAAGAACCGTGTGCTCATGGGTTCCATGCACACGGGACTCGAAGACGGCAATAAGCACGAGCGCCTCGCAGCCTATTTCGCGGAACGGGCCC
>JAOTUU010000174.1 GCA_029863705.1 Gammaproteobacteria bacterium | reverse complement strand
ACGCTTTGAGCTGCCGGTTATAAATACGAGCTTGGTTGCACCAGCATCGAGAGCTTCTTCCACCGCATATTGGATGAGCGGCTTATCAACGATCGGCAGCATTTCTTTTGGGCTGGCCTTCGTTGCGGGCAAGAAACGCGTGCCACGACCAGCAACCGGGAATACGGCGGCCCTGATTTTATTTCCCAATGCTCTGCTCCTGCTATCGTCCAGGGACGAATCATAGCCAATTCAAGCCCTCAGCGTTATGACGATCGTCACGGAGTGAGTCGCGCCTTGTGTCGCACATTCGCCACCTGAACGACACAAGGCGTTATGGGCTGACTACTTTTTGGTGACAGGTGCCACTCGAACGTCCGCTTTGATCCGTGCAACGGTCGCGTCGCCGATACCCTTGACCAGCGTAAGATCCTCCGGGCTCTTGAACGGGCCGTGTTTGCTGCGGTATTCAACAATCGCCTTCGCCTTGGATAGCCCAATTCCCTTGAGTTCCGCTGAAATGGTCTCCGCGTCGGCGCTATTGATATCGACAGGCCCTGCGAACGCATACAGCGGTGCGGACGCAAGCAAAACTAGCAGTAGCAGTCTTGTTTTTTTCATTTCAAACTCCTTTTGACATGAGTGGAATGCCGCTGGCATGCAGCAACAAAAGAAGCCTAGAGGAAGAAGTGTAGTAAGACCGCAGACAAAACTCCGCGGTTTAACAGGATATGATTTCGCTCAGTGGTTCGTAATCGAGTGTTGCAGAACCGTGTCAAATTGAACGCGAGATGCTGGTCGTTGGGTTTCCCAATTCCGACAGCTCGGGCACTGCCAGAGCAAACGCTGACTGGAAAAACCGCATTCCTGACATTGATAGCGTGGCGTGGCACTCGCAAGCTTCGACAGCGCATTGCGAACTTTTTCGATCGCAGCGTCGTGCGAATCCTCAGATTCTTTGTCGAGCTGATGCAAGTCTACAAATTCGGCGAGTGTCGGCTCTTTGAGTATGTAGTCTTCCACGCACTCATCGATGACCGGTGTACCGCCTATATTGTTAACGATTGCCGTATATGCAACGAGCGGACTCATTTCCGGGTTCTTGGCGAGCATGGATTCCAGCGCCTTATCCAACCCATCCATTGAGCCTTCGCTCGTATATGTTGCGACAATTTCAGGCAATGCCTCGGATATCAGATAAGTGTGCTCTTCGATTATCCGGTGATACAGTCGAATGGCCGTTTTGAAATCGTTCGTCTCCCGCGCGATATGCGCACGCGTTAATGCGCCACGCATGGTTCTTGGTCTACCCGACTGTGCTTTCTTCACGTACTGCCGCGCCGAGCTGTAGTCCTTCGCGGCGGCCGCAGCCTCGGCCAGTTCGCAATAGTAATGAGCTATCTGCAGCGCCAATGACTGGCCACTCAGGGCTTCCAGCGCCTGCCCCGACTCAATGGCCTTACCCCACTCTTTTTCCTGCTCGTAAATTCGGCACAAATTTTCGAGCGCCTGCACCTGGTATCTCGACCCTTGCGCCAATCGCGCAAACAACTTTTCGGCACGGTCCAGCAGGCCCGCATGCAGATAGTCCTTCGCAAGTGCAAACAGTGCCTGATCTCTTGCCTCAGCAGCAAGATCCGGACGTGCGATTATGTTTTGGTGGATACGAATTGCGCGGTCGACCTCTCCCCTGCGTCGGAACAGGCTACCGAGGGCAAAGTGAGTCTCAATCGTTTTGTCGTCGACGCGCACCATCTCGAGGAAATGTTCGAGAGCCTGGTCAGTCTGTTCGTTAAGCAGGAAGTTCAGACCCTTCAGGTAATCGATATTCAGTGGCGCTGGCGCGTCTTCCTCATCGCGCTCGCCGAATCGACCCATCGCCCATCCAGCTGCCGCAAGCAGCAGGAATAGTCCCGCCAGTAAGAATGTGGACTCAGTCGGCATCTGAAAGAGGCAAACTCCTGAGACTGCTGACCTCCGACTCGGAGCTGTGCAAGGCACGTCGCAAAGATCGTCGCTCATTGATCAGTCGAAAAACGAAAACTGTCAGGCACGACATGCCGAAGAGAACTCCGCCGAAGAATGTCGCCGCAAATGTCACAGAAATAGGATATGAGCCCTTGATGAAGCCCAGGTCGAGCTCAACGTCGCCCGTATTCAATGCCGTGAATGTAAACATCACGACAAAAACCACGAGAATTAGAATTATCAGACCAGCACGTTTCAGCATGCTCTCACTCCGAAGCCAAGAGAACGAATAGCGATGGCGGTATTTGCCACATTAACAAGTGTATTGCTTTACCGCAGATTTGGTAACTGCGCGAAAGACCCTGGTCAATTCAGAACGCTTAGCTCTTGATCGGGAAATGCCGGGACTCGTCCACGCGCTCGCGAAGATCTTTGCCGGGTTTGAAGTGTGGAACGTACTTGCCTGACAAAGCAACAGCCTCGCCTGTCTTGGGATTGCGCCCTATACGAGGTGGCCGAAAATGCAGGGAAAAACTGCCGAAGCCTCGAATTTCGATGCGTTGTCCCAATGCCAGGGAATCGCTCATCAGGTCCAGCAAATGCTTGACCGCCAATTCAACATCCTTCGCAGGAAGGTGTTTCTGCTTGCGGGCGATAACTTCTATGAGTTCTGATTTGGTCATCTTGCGCTTCGCTTATGCGTCTGGGGCTCGTAACTTACGGATAATACAGACAATATAGCCCAGACCAAGTGGTCTGGGCTACTGTTTTTACGTATTACTTGCCTCCGCCGGACATTTTTTCCTTCAGAAGCTCTCCCAGAGTCGTTCCAGCAGGAGCGGCGCCGGCATCACTCTTGTAACTGCTGATAGCCTCTTCTTCGTCGTGCGCTTCTTTGGCCTTGATCGACAGAGCGATAGAGCGGTTCTTACGATCTACATTGATGAATTTGGCCTCAACCTCTTCACCAACCTTGATCAGCATGCGCGCATCCTCGACTCGTCCACGCGCCATCTCAGACGAACGCAAAGAACCGATAACACCCTCACCAAGATCAACCGTTGCGCCACGAGCATCGACTTCAGTCACTGTGCCCTTGACGATCGTGTTCTTCGGATGCTCGGCGAGCCAGGCCGAGAACGGATCTTTGTCAAGTTGCTTGATACCCAGTGAAATGCGCTCGCGCTCCGAGTCAATAGCAAGGACAGCCGCCTCTATTTCCTGGCCCTTCTTGTAGTTATGCACGGCTTCTTCACCGGGCATTTCCCACGAGATATCCGAGAGGTGAACGAGCCCATCAATTCCACCTTCCAGGCCAATGAATATGCCAAAGTCGGTAATGGATTTGATCTGGCCGGTTACCTTGTCGTTACGATTGAAGGTAACTGAGAACTCGGCCCATGGATTGGACTTGCACTGCTTGATACCCAAAGAAATACGACGACGTTCTTCGTCGATTTCAATGACCATGACTTCGACTTCTTCTCCAACCTGCACTACTCGAGCCGGATTGACATTCTTGTTCGTCCAGTCCATTTCCGAGACGTGCACGAGGCCTTCGACACCATCTTCGATTTCGACGAAGCAGCCGTAATCGGCGATATTGGTGATCTTGCCGAAGATGCGAGTGTGCTGCGGATAGCGACGTGCGAGATCCTTCCAGGGATCATCACCCAACTGTTTCATGCCGAGGGAGACACGCTGCCGTTCGCGGTCAAACTTGAGGATCTTGACGTCGATCTCCTGACCCACTTCAACGACCTCTGATGGATGCTTAACGCGCTTCCAGGCCATGTCGGTGATGTGCAAAAGACCATCTATTCCGCCGAGATCGACGAATGCGCCATAATCCGTGAGATTCTTGACGATACCTTTGACGGTATTGCCTTCCTGTAGACCCTCGAGCAACGCTTCGCGCTCTGCCGAGTATTCCTGCTCAACAACCGCACGGCGTGAAACGACCACGTTGTTGCGACGCTTGTCCAGCTTGATGACCTTGAATTCAAGACTTTTGCCTTCGAGGTAAGCAGGATCACGTACCGGCCGGACGTCAACAAGCGAGCCCGGCAGGAATGCACGGACATTGTCGATTTCGACCGTAAAGCCGCCTTTGACGCGACCATTGATGATGCCTTCTACAACCTTGCCTGCCTCGAACGCTTCTTCAAGGTCGATCCAGGTGCGGGCACGAATCGCTTTTTCACGTGACAGCTTTGTCTCACCGAAACCATCTTCTACGGCATCCAGTGCGACTTCGACCTCATCGCCGACGGAAACTCCGCCTTCGATCTTGTCATTCTTGAACTGTTCGATGGGGATGACGGCCTCTGACTTGAGACCGGCACTGACGATGACTACATCGTCATTTACCGCGACAACGGTACCGGTAATGATGGATCCCGGCTTTATTTGTTGACTGGCAAAACTTTCTTCAAATAACTCTGCAAAACTTTCAGACATGTGATTAACCAAGAGAACTTTACGTCCTCACCCAAACGCCAGGCCGATTCCTTCGGCAGACGGCTATGACAAAAATGAACCGGACTCCCTGTCCAATCCCTACGAAAAATCTTTCCCCGGAAATCTAGAGTTCTGACATCCAATCCAGGACCGTCTGAGTGACGTCCTCGATCGACTTACCCGAGGAATCCAGAATCCTGGCGTCCTCTGCGGGTCTTAGCGGAGCCACCGATCGCTCGGAATCCCGCCTGTCACGCTCTTCTATGTCCCTCGAAAGGGCGGCGAGACTAACATCAATACCCTTTTCCTTCAACTGCTTATGGCGCCTCTTGGCGCGTTCCCGTGGGCTGGCTGTCAGAAATACTTTCAAGCCCGCATCCTTGAATACGTGGGTTCCCATGTCGCGGCCGTCGGCAACCAGTCCCGGGGCACGGCGAAAGCCTCGCTGTAGCTCCAAAAGAGCCCTTCTTACGGGCTTCAGCGCCGCCACCGCCGAGGCGCCAGCACCGCACTCCTCAGTGCGGATAGACGCCGTAACATCCTCCTCCGCCAGCCAGATTTGCTCGTTTCCAAGAGCATCGCTGCCAAACCGTACGTCGAGCCTGGCCGCCAGCTGCGCGAGAGCTCCCGCATCGTCCAGAGCGATACCCTGTTGCTGCGCTGCCAGGGCAACGAGGCGATACAGAGCACCACTATCGAGCAATGCCCAGCCCATTTTATGCGCTACACGCCGGGCGATAGTGCCCTTGCCGGATCCGCTTGGCCCGTCGATTGCGATGACCGGTACGTCAGACGCCCCGCTCATTCCGCAAGTACCTGGATGTCTATATTCAAGGCCGCGAGGCAATCGCAAAATCCCGGAAATGACGTATCGACTACCGCGACATTCCTGACCGTGACCGGTTCCTGTGCGTTTGCGCCGGCCACGGCGAGAGACATCGCGATTCTGTGATCGCCATGGCTCTCCACAACGCCGCCGCTAAAACGCCCACCGTGAACAACTGCGCCATCGGGTGACTCCTCGACATTGATACCGAGCGTACGGAGTCCTGAGGCCATCGCCGCAATTCGATCGCTTTCCTTTACGCGCAGTTCGCCAATGCCCGAAAAAGTTGTTTTTCCTTTCGCCGCGGCGGCAGCAACGAACAGAACGGGAAACTCGTCGATTGCCAGGGAGACGAGCGCCGGAGCCACCGGGCCGCCATGCAGTACCGATGACCTCACCCGAATATCGGCCACAGGCTCCTGTCCCAGCAAGCGAGGTTGCTCGAGGCTGATGTCCGCACCCATCGCCTGCAGGATATCGATAATGCCGGTTCGCGTTGGATTGACCCCGACGTTCTCTATCAGCACGTCAGCCTTGTCCGCAATAAGCGCTGCGAGTATGACGAAGGCAGCTGAGGATAAATCGGCAGGTACCTGCACGGCGCATCCCTTCAAGGTCTGACGACCCTCAACAGAAATCCTGTTTCCGGACTTATTTACTGCGACGCCCATTGAACCGAGCATACGTTCGGTGTGGTCGCGTGTTACCGCTGGTTCGACGACGCTGGTCTCGCCCGCTGCATAGAGCCCGGCAAGCAATACCGCAGACTTAACTTGCGCGCTGGCTATAGGCAAATTGTAGTCTATACCTTGCAGCGCAGAGCCACCGTGAATGGTCAGCGGCGGCAACCCGTTCCGGCTATCGATGCGCGCCCCCATAGTGCCTAGCGGTGAAATGATTCGCCGCATGGGTCGGCTGATCAGTGATTCGTCGCCTGTTAGCACGCTGTCAAAAGCCTGGCCGCAGAGCATCCCGGCCATCAACCGCATCGCGGTTCCTGAATTACCAAGATCCAGTGGGCCATCAGGCATCCCGAGACCCTGTAAACCCACGCCGTCGATCGTGATATCTGTCGCATCATCCTGTTCAATACTGACACCCATAGATTGCATCGCAGCGAGCGTGGCGAGGCAATCCTCACCGGCAAGAAAGCCGCTTACATTTGTACGACCTTCGGCAATACTGCCGAGCATCAAGGCACGATGAGATACCGATTTATCGCCGGGTACAGTGACTGTCGCGTCGTTGAGCGCTGATGGGGTGACCTGAAACTGCATGTTTGAATCCGTAGCTTGTCGCTTATCCGACAGCCTTCGGGTATGCACCTAAGACTCGGAACAGGGAACATTGTTTCTCGAGCTTCGCAAGCGCGTCGGACACCGGCGATTCATTTGCGTGGCCGTCTATGTCGATAAAGAACACGTAATCCCAGTTCTTGCGCCTTGATGGTCGCGACTCAATAAAGGTCATGACAATATTGTACTCGGCGAGGGGCTGAAGAAGGTGATGCAGTACGCCCGCACCGCCGCCAGTGTCACTCGTGGATACCA
>JAOTUU010000023.1 GCA_029863705.1 Gammaproteobacteria bacterium | reverse complement strand
CAGAAGAATATGATCATAGCCGCATACAGCAATACGTAAATGGGCTGGCCGGGGCCGAGGTTCGCACCGATAGTCTGAAGTGCGCTTTGCACTGCATTCGGCTCAGCTGCCTGCCCAAAGAACTGTGCGATCGTAGCCGGGAACATCAGGATACTTGACGCGAAAATCGGCGGAATAACACCTGACATATTGATCTTGAACGGCAGATGAGTGCTTTGTGCCTGATACATCTTGCGACCCTGTTGCCGCCTCGCGTAATTCACGGTAATGCGCCTCTGCGCACGCTCCATGTAGACGACAAAGACGATCGCTGCAATTGCACCAACCAGCATCAGTATTGCCGTTGCGGGCGACATTTCACCATTTCGCACCAGGGCTGCGGTGCCGGCAATGGCCGCAGGCATTCCTGCAACAATACCTGCCAGAATGATCATCGAGATACCGTTGCCAATACCACGCTCAGTGATCTGCTCGCCAAGCCACATCAGGAAGACCGTGCCAGTAACAAGCGTAATACACGCCGTTACGAGGAACGCTGGACCCGGGTTAACAACCAGGCCCGTCTGCCCCTGTAACCAGGAGGCAGCCGCGACAGACTGGAAACTCGCCAGCGCGACCGTGCCATAACGCGTGTACTTCACGATCTGGCGCCGGCCCTGCTCGCCTTCTTTTCGAAGCTGCTGCAGGCTCGGCAGAATATGGCTCGCCATCTGCATAATAATTGACGAAGAAATGTACGGCATGATGCCCATCGCAAAGATGCCGAATCGTGACAGCGCACCACCCGAGAACAGATTTACCATTCCCAGCAGACCGCCCGCCTGTTGCTCGAAGAAGTCCGCAAGCGCCACAGGATCGACACCTGGTACCGGGATATAGGTACCCGCACGAAACACGATCAACGCGCCAACAAGAAACAGGATACGAACTTTCAGTTCGCCCATTTTGCTTGCCGCTTTCGCGATATCCGCCGGACTTTGTTGGGGCTTCTTTGCCACGTTAGTTCTCGTTAAAAACCTTAGTCTTCGATGCTGCCGCCAGCCTTTTCAATGGCTTCGCGGGCACCCTTCGTTACAGCGAGGCCCTTGAGCTTCACTGCTTTTTCAATTTTTCCAGACTTGATGACTTTCACCTTGGTGACGAAGGCTGGAACCAGATTGGCCGCCTTCAAAACCTCGATATCAACAACGTCTGCTGTCGGAATGGTCAGTTCGTGCAAACGCAGCTCTGCCGTCAGGCGCGCCATTCGGGAGTTAAATCCGACTTTTGGCAAACGACGTTGCAGCGGCATCTGGCCGCCCTCGAAACCAACCTTGTGGTATCCACCGGAGCGAGCGTGCTGGCCCTTCTGGCCGCGCCCACTGGTCTTGCCCTGGCCTGCAGAGTGGCCTCGCCCGCGGCGCTTACCAATTTTTTTCGCACCCTTGCCGGGTGACAGATCATTAAGACGCATGTCAGGCTTCCTCTACCGATACCAGATACGAGATGCGATTGATCATGCCTCGATTCTCAGGCGTATCTATCACAGTCACAGTCTGATGGATCTTCCGCAGACCGAGTCCGGCAACGCAGGCGCGGTGACTCTTAAGTCGACCAAACCTGCTCTTGACCAGCGTGACTTTTATTTCTTTTGCCTTAGCCATGATCTAAGTCTCTGATATCTCTTTGTTACGATCGCGGCTAAGCCACGATCTCCTTAACTTTCTTGCCGCGCTTCGCTGCAATCGACTGCGGAGAGTGAATCTCGGACAGTGCTTTGATCGTCGCACGAACAACATTTATCGGGTTGCGAGAGCCGTAGCTCTTGGCCAGAACATTGCGAACACCGGCACACTCAAATACGGCACGCATCGCACCACCGGCAATAACGCCAGTACCTTCTGATGCGGGCTGCATGTAAACGTTAGTCGCGCCATGACGGCCCTTCTTCGCATACTGCAGCGTGTCGTTATTCAGGTTGACGGCAATCATGCTCTTCCGCGCGTTCTGCATCGCCTTTTGAATAGCGATGGGTACTTCGCGCGCCTTGCCGTAACCGAACCCAACCTGACCCTGCCCGTCACCAACTACTGTCAGCGCCGTGAAGCCAAACTGGCGACCACCTTTTACAACCTTCGCGACTCGATTAACCGTAACCAGTTTCTCGATGAAGTCGTCGCCCGACTGTGTCTGTTCGTTTCTTGCCATTATTGGTCCTTAAAACTTCAATCCAGCTTCACGTGCCGCATCGGCTAATGCCTTGACGCGTCCGTGATAGCGAAAACCTGATCGGTCAAATGCGACGGTATCGATGCCTGCAGCCTTCGCCTTCTCGGCGATTCGTGCACCAACGATCGAAGCAGCCTCAACGTTGCCACCCGACTTAACGCCCTTGCGAACCTCGGCCTCAAGCGTAGACGCCGATACCAGTATCGTTCCGCCATCCGGAGCAATGACCTGCGCATAAATATGGCGCGGCGTACGATGGACGCTCAAGCGGTTCACTTCGAGTTCCGATATTTTTGCGCGGACCTTGCGGGCACGGCGCAGACGATTTTGTTTCTTGTCGAGCTTCATAATCTTCTCGCTAAACTACTTCTTCTTCGCTTCTTTGCGCACTACACGCTCATCTGAGTACCGAACACCCTTGCCCTTGTAGGGCTCTGGCGGACGGAAACGACGGATCTCGGACGCTACCTGACCAACCTTCTGTTTGTCAGATCCCGCAACGAGAACTTCTGTCTGGCTCGGCGTTTCAACAGTTACGCCCTCCGGTACGTCGTAGACCACCGGATGGGAGAAACCGAGCGTCAGGTTCAATTTATTTCCCTGCGCCTGTGCACGATAACCAACACCCACAAGCTCAAGCTTGCGTACAAATCCTTCGCTAACGCCATGCACCATGTTTGCCAACAATGAGCGAGTTGTCCCCGACATCGCCGCTGCGAATCGTGAACCGGAACGCGCCGCAACCAAGAGCGTATTTTCTTCCTGGCTGAGCTGCACTTCGCTGTTAAGTTCAAGCGTCAGCGAACCTTTGCCGCCCTTCACGGTGACAACATTGCCGTCTTGTTTAAACTCGACGCCTTTAGGCAGCTCAACAGGTTCTTTTGCAATTCTGGACATAGTCTTGTCTCAAGCGGGAAAGGTCTGAAGCATCAGGAAACGACGCAAAGAACCTCACCACCAATACCTTTTTCTCGTGCCTTACGGTCACTCATAACACCCGCGGAAGTCGAAACGATCGCGACGCCGAGGCCACCGAGGACTTTTGGCAAATCTTCCTTGCCGCGGTAAATACGAAGGCCCGGGCGACTGGCTCGCTGAATCCGCTCGATAACCGGAGCCCCTTCGAAATACTTCAGCTCAATGCTCAGGGACTTGGTTGCGCCCTCACCATCGTTCGAATAACCCGTGATGTAGCCTTCATCTTTCAGTACCTGCGCAACTGCTTCCTTCGCCTTCGATGCCGGCATCGAAACGCTCACCATGCGAGCTTTCTGTCCGTTACGAATGCGGGTCAGCATGTCTGCGATTGGGTCTGTCATACTCATGTTCTGTCTCCGCCTACCAACTGGCCTTGGTGAGCCCTGGGATTTCGCCATTCATCGCAGCTTCTCTAAGCTTGTTGCGGCCCAGGCCAAATTTTCGATACACACCATGCGGGCGCCCGGTGATAGCACAACGATTACGCTGACGCGTCGGGCTGCCATCGCGCGGCAATGCATTCAGCTTCGTCTGCGCTTGCTGGCGCTCGTCATCCGAACTGTTGATGTTACGAACGATCGCCTTAAGCGCAGCACGCTTTTCGGCTTGGCGCGCGACCAACTTGGTGCGCTTGCGTTCGCGTTCAATCATCGATTTCTTGGCCATGTCTTTCCTATAATTCCTGTTTTCGTTTGTTGCGGCCATGAGCCGCTCTTACGATGCTTTCCTATCCTAATTTCTTAAATGGGAAGTTAAACGCTTCTAGAAGCGCCTTACCTTCCTCTGCATTACGCGCAGTCGTGGTAATGGTGATATCCATGCCGCGAATTGCATCAATCTCGTCGTAGTTAATCTCCGGGAAAATAATCTGCTCGGAGACGCCCAGGCTGTAATTTCCCTGGCGATCGAACGATTTCGGGTTTAATCCCCGGAAGTCCCGAATACGTGGGATCGCGATATTGACGAGTCGATCGAGAAACTCATACATACGTTCACGACGCAGCGTGACTTTGCATCCAATCGGCATGCCATCACGAATCTTGAAGCCCGCCACTGATTTGCGAGAAAGGCGAATCACTGGCCGCTGACCGGAGATCTTTTCCATGTCTCCACGTGCATTCTCAAGAACCTTCTTGTCAGCAACGGCTTCACCAACGCCCATATTCAGCGTGATCTTGGTGATGCGCGGTACTTCCATCGTGTTCTTCAGTCCGAGCTTCTGTTGGATTTCACCAGCCAGCTCGTTCTGATATTTTTCCTGTAATCGTGACATTTCTTAATCCAGCCTAGATGTCGACAACGTCGCCGTTTCGAAAAACGCGAACCTTGTTGCCGTCGTCTCCAACACGAAAACCGACGCGCTCGCCTTTTTTCGTCTTCGGGTTGAACACGAGTATGTTCGAAATATCGAGCGGCATTGCCTTATCGACAATGCCACCCTGCTCGCCGATGTTTGGGTTCGGCTTTGTATGCTTCTTGGCGAGGTTCACGCCCTCGACCAATACGCGGCCATCATCAAATACCTGCAAGACAGTGCCGTGTCGGCCCTTGTCTTTGCCGGCCCTTACGATGACTTCGTCGCCTTTTCTAATCTTGTTCATTTCTCTATTCCTAAAGTAGGAGCGGCCCGCGGCCGCGATCGCGCGCATAGCGCGCTCCTACAGAACCTCGGGTGCCAACGAAATAATCTTCATAAACCGGCTGGTACGCAGTTCGCGCGTGACCGGGCCAAAAATACGAGTACCGATCGGCTCGAGGCGAGCATTCAGCAGAACTGCCGCATTGCCATCAAAGCGAATCAGTGACCCATCCTTACGACGTACACCTTTGCGCGTACGGACAACAACTGCGTTGTAGACCTCACCCTTCTTCACCTTGCCGCGCGGTATAGCATCCTTAACACTCACTTTGATGACATCACCAACGCCCGCATAGCGACGCTTCGAGCCGCCGAGCACCTTGATGCACTGCACACGGCGAGCACCAGAGTTATCGGCCGCATCTAGAACTGTCTGCATCTGAATCATGGCTAGGTTCCTAAATCTTTAGCGATCTGCAGCGCGTTCAACAACGTTGACGACAGCCCAGGATTTGTTCTTCGAAATCGGCTTGCACTCGGTAATCGCAACGCGATCGCCCGGCTTGCACTCATTACTTGCGTCATGCGCAAGCACCTTTGTCGTACGGCGGATGTACTTTCCATACATGGGGTGCTTGATCAGTCGCTCGATGGCAACCGAAACGGTCTTATCCATCTTGTCACTGACCACACGACCAACGATCGTACGATGCTCTGTTTTGTTTTCTTCAGTCATTAGCTATCACCCACAACGCGCTGCAGTTCGTTTATCACTGTTTTCACGCGTGCAATATCCTTTCTCACACGGCGATGCTGCGTGTGTTGGTTGAGCTCGCCCGTCGCTTGCTGCATGCGCAGGTTGAATTGCTCCCGTCGCAACTCGACGAGCTCCTCGTTGAGCTCCTCTACCGACTTTTTGCGTAGGTCCTGAGCTTCCATCACATCACCTGCCGAGTTACAAATGCGGTCGGGAATGGCAGCTTGGCTGCGGCGAGGGCAAATGCTTCACGCGCAACCTCTTCTGTCACACCTTCCATCTCATAGAGCATGCGGCCGGGTTGAATCTGGCAAACCCAGTATTCAACGTTACCCTTACCCTTGCCCTGGCGTACTTCCAAAGGCTTTTTTGTGATCGGCTTGTCCGGAAAAACACGAATCCAGATCTTTCCGCCACGCTTGATATGACGCGTCATCGCACGACGAGCTGCCTCAATCTGGCGTGCCGTCATCCGACCACGGCCCGTTGATTTGAGGCCGTAAGTGCCGAAAGACACCGAGCTGCCGCGATGCGCCAGGCCACGGTTGCGCCCTTTATGCTGTTTGCGAAATTTTGTTCGTTTAGGCTGTAACATCTCTTATCCCCAGAAAACGCGATTCCTTAAGAACGCGCGCCTGCTGCTGCTTCAGCGGGTTCTGCCGCTGCTGCTTCGGGCTTGTCGAAAATCTCGCCCTTGAAAATCCAAACTTTTACACCGATGACGCCATACGTTGTATTTGCCTCGGCGAACCCATAGTCGATATCCGCACGAAATGTGTGCAGCGGCACACGACCCTCCCGATACCACTCTGAACGCGCGATTTCAGCACCGTTCAAGCGGCCACCGACCTTAACCTTGATGCCACCAGCACCTACTCGCATCGTGTTTGTTACCGCGCGCTTCATTGCACGCCGAAACATCACGCGACGCTCCAGCTGTTGGGCAATACCCTCAGCTACAAGTTGTGCATCCAACTCTGGCTTACGCACTTCTGCGATGTTGATGCGCACATCACTCACTCGCATGCCTACAATGTGCGCGGCCTCGGCGCGAAGCTTTTCGATGTCTTCACCCTTCTTGCCAATAACAATGCCCGGCCGCGCCGTGTGAATCGTGATGTTGACCTTTTTCGAAGGCCGCTCAATCGCGATTTTGCTAACTGATGCATCTTTGAGCTTCTTCTTAATGAAGGTTCTCAGCAGATGATCCTGCCGCACGTACTCGGGGAACGTTTTCGTATCGGCATACCACTTGGACGTCCAGTCCTTGACGATGCCGAGGCGAATGCCTATTGGATGTACTTTTTGGCCCATACTCTTTACTCGTCCCCTAGCCGATTGGCTGCGACAAAGTTATATCTCGTGTTCATCATTCGTCTGCTACCTGCACGGTAATATGACTATTGCGCTTGATAATGCGTGCGCCCCGGCCTTTGGCCCGAGCACGAAAACGACGAAACGTCGGCGCTTCGTTCACTTCGATAGTCGAAATTTTCAATTCATCGATATCCGCACCGTGGTTGTGCTCAGCGTTGGCAATGGCCGACTCCAGCACTTTCTTAACGATGCGTGCGCTTTTCTTTGGCGTAAAAGTCAAAGTACGCAGTGCATCGTCTACAGACTTACCGCGGATTGCATCAGCAACCAAACGGCATTTCTGCGGCGAGATACGTGCGTAACGAAGTGTTGCTGCAACTTGCATCACCCAGCTCCCTTATTTCGTCTTGCGATCACCGGAGTGACCTCGAAACGTCCTGGTAACCGCAAACTCGCCCAGTTTGTGACCAACCATATTTTCAGAAACCAGAACCGGTACGTGCTGGCGACCGTTGTGAATAGCAATCGTCAATCCGACCATGTCCGGCAATACCATAGAACGACGTGACCACGTCTTGATCGGACGACGATCGTTCTTGGCTGCGGCTTCGGTAACCTTTTTCGCCAAATGCGTATCGACGAATGGGCCTTTTCTAACACTACGCGGCATCTAATTTCTTCCTCAAATCGCGGCCATTGGCCGCTTTCTACTCTTGTCTATTTACGCTTGCGACGACGCACAATCATGCCGTCTGTACGTTTATTCGTACGCGTCTTGTAACCTTTAGTTGGCGTACCCCAAGGGCTTACCGGGTGTCGACCACCAGATGTGCGGCCTTCACCACCACCGTGCGGATGATCAACCGGGTTCATTGCGACACCACGAACTGTCGGACGAACGCCTCTCCAGCGCTTCGCACCGGCTTTGCCGAGCTTGCGCAGGTTGTGTTCGCTGTGACCAACCTCGCCAATCGTTGCGCGACAATCGACGTGGATCTTACGCACCTCAGTCGACCGCAATCGAATGGTCACGTAGGCACCTTCGCGAGCTGCGAGCTGCGCATAGCCACCGGCTGAGCGAACCATCTGGCCGCCTTTGCCTGGCTTCATTTCGATGTTGTGGATAACGGTACCAACCGGAATCACACGCAACGGCAATGAATTACCGGGCTTGATCGGCGCTTCTTCACCACTGATGATCGGCGTACCGGCCGCGACCCCTTTCGGAGCCAGAATGTAGCGACGCTCGCCATCTGCATACTTGACCAGCGCGAGATGGGCACTGCGATTCGGATCGTACTCAAGGCGTTCTACAACACCAGGAATACCGTCCTTATCGCGTTTGAAATCGACGACGCGGTAGCGTTGCTTGTGGCCACCGCCCTTGTGGCGAACCGTAATGCGGCCATTGTTATTGCGCCCGCCTTTCGACGTCTTCTTCTCGATCAGCGCCTCGTACGGTTTGCCTTTGTGCAAACCAGGCGTCTTCACCGATACGACGAAACGACGTCCAGCTGATGTCGGTTTTGCTTTATGCAGTGACATGATTCTCTACCCTATTCCGTGCCAAGCAGCGTTTCGATCTGGCTGCCTTCTGCGAGCCGCACGTACGCCTTCTTCCAGTCGTTACGACGACCACGTGTCTGGCCAAAACGCTTGGTTTTGCCTTTGACGTTGACGACGGAGACACCCTCGACCTTGACGTCGAACATAAGCTCGACAGCCTGACGAATTTCTGACTTGCTCGCATCAGTGCGAACTTTAAGAACAACCTGATTGCTCTCAGCCGCCAAGTGCGTCTTTTCAGACACGTGTGGGCCACGAATAACCGTCATCAAACGTTCCTGGCGAGCTGCAACACTCATGACAGACGCCCCTCTAGCAGCTTCAGCGCCGGCAGAGTAACCAGAACCTTCTCGAATCGAATCAACACGACCGGATCAATCGAGCCAACGTCGCAAACACCGACATTCGGCAAATTGCGTGCCGCCAGAAAAACCTTCTCATCGAACGCCTCGTTCAGGATAAGCACGCTATCCAGGTCGAGTTCTTTAAGTTTGCTTGCCAGCAGCTTGGTCTTTGGTGCCTCAAGCGCGAGCTCATTGATGACGACCAGACGATCCTGCCGCACGAGCTCAGACAAAACTGAACGCAGTGCAGCACGATACATTTTCTTGTTGACCTTCTGTGAGTGGTCACGCGGTGCCGCAGCAAACGTGCGACCGCCACCAACCCAGATCGGGCTACGAATCGTACCAGCACGGGCACGGCCGGTGCCTTTCTGCCGCCATGGCTTCGCACCACCGCCGCGAGCCGATGAACGATTTTTCTGGGCTTTTGTTCCAGCCCGGCCACCGGCGAGGTACGCGGTCACAACCTGGTGGATCAGAGCCTCGTTGAATTCGGCGCCGAATGCAGCTTCTGCTACATCAACCGAACCACTGCCTTGCATCTTCAATTTCATCGCAGCGCCCCTCAGTTCCTGGCCTTGACTGCCGGACGGACAATTACTTTGCCGCCAGCGTGGCCCGGGACTGCGCCCTTAATCAGAAGGAGGTTTCGTTCCGCATCCACCCGTACGACGACGAGGTTTTGTGCGGTGCGGCGAACGTTGCCCATGTGACCAGCCATCTTCTTGCCTTTGAAAACGCGGCCAGGCGTCTGGTTTTGACCAATGGAACCCGGGGCTCTGTGTGCCAGCGAGTTGCCGTGCGTCGCGTCTTGCATCGAGAAGTTATGGCGCTTAACGCCGCCTGCAAATCCTTTGCCGATCGATGTACCTACGACGTCCACCTTTTGGCCTTCGGTGAACGAATCGACCTGTATCGTCGAACCAAGCTGATAATCCCCCTCGTCGGCTTCACCGAGGCGGAGTTCAGACAGTAGGTCGCCGGCTTCAACCTTTGCGCTCGCAAAGTGGCCGGCTAGAGGTTTCGACACGCGAGACGGCTTCTTGGCGCCAGCAGTTACCTGCAGCGCCCGATAGCCATCAGTCTCAGCGGTTTTCACCTGAGTGATACGGTTTGGTTGTGCCTCAATAACGGTAACCGGGATAGATTCCCCGTCCTCCGTAAAGACACGTGTCATGCCGCATTTGCGGCCAACAATACCCATCGTCATCTTCAAAACCTCGCACTGGCTTCGATTGGCCAGCGCCTAATACTTATAATCTCTGTCTCCACCCCAGCTTCGATTGGCTGTTGTGTCATTCGCGCTTCTCTCAGACACGCGAAAGGGCCAGCCATCGCCAAGAACTCCATGTTCTTTGTGCTCTGGGGCTGACCCTGCTTCCGACCCGAATTTCCATTCGAACCGGCTGTTCCGGGATTTGCCGTGTCGCCTTCGATTTCCCGGCGACCTTTCCTTCTTTAAGTGCCACACAACATCTTGTGGCATCTTTTCTGAATCTGGCCGACTCCCGGCCCGGCCAAACCCAGCGAGCCCGCAATTATACCGCTGAAACCCCTTAACGCAAGCGGTTTCGAGTGATAATTTCGGGTCTATTAGCTTGCGCTAGTTCAGTTTGATCGAAACGTCCACGCCAGCCGGCAGCTCGAGCTTCATCAGCGCATCTACCGTCTTATCCGTTGGATCGACGATATCCATAAGGCGCTTGTGCGTACGGATTTCGTACTGGTCACGTGCGTTCTTATTGACATGCGGCGATATCAGGATCGTAAAGCGCTCCTTTTTCATGGGCAGCGGTATCGGGCCCTTGACCCCGGCACCTGTACGCTTGGCGGTTTCTACGATCTCGCGCGCTGAATTGTCGATCAAACGATGATCGAAAGCCTTCAGGCGAATTCTAATATTTTGGTTTGTTGACATATTTTTTCCTTTGAATACTGCGATCGTAGGTGCGTCCCACGGACGCGATCGCGGCCACAGGCCGCTTCTACTCGATAACTTTAGCTACGACGCCGGCACCGACGGTACGGCCACCCTCTCGGATAGCAAACCGCAAGCCTTCTTCCATAGCGATCGGTGCAATCAGGTCTACAACCATCTGCACGTTGTCGCCCGGCATCACCATCTCGGTGCCCTCCGGCAACTCAACCGCTCCCGTTACGTCCGTCGTGCGGAAGTAAAACTGCGGACGATAGCCCTTGAAGAACGGCGTATGACGACCACCTTCATCCTTGGTCAGAATGTAAACCTCTGCCTCAAACTTGGTGTGCGGCGTAATCGATCCGGGCTTGGCCAGTACCTGGCCTCGCTCAACCTCTTCACGCTTGGTGCCACGCAGCAGTACGCCTACGTTGTCACCCGCCTCACCACGGTCCAGCAGCTTCCGGAACATCTCAACACCGGTGCACACCGTCTTCGCGGTCTCCTTGATACCCACGATCTCGATCTCGTCACCGACATTAACCACGCCACGTTCAATACGCCCTGTTACAACAGTGCCTCGTCCAGATATCGAGAACACGTCCTCAACCGGCATCAGGTAATCACCATCGATGGCACGCTCTGGCATCGGAATGTAGCTGTCCATCTCTTCCACCAGCTTGTGAATCGACGGAACACCTATCTCAGACTCGTCACCCTCAAACGCCTTCAACGCCGATCCCGTAATAATCGGCGTGTCGTCGCCCGGAAACTCGTACGTCGACAAGAGATCGCGCACTTCCATCTCGACCAGCTCCAACAACTCTTCGTCGTCGACCTGGTCAGCCTTGTTCATGTAAACCACGATATAAGGTACACCAACCTGGCGAGCCAGCAGGATGTGCTCGCGGGTCTGCGGCATCGGCCCATCCGCCGCACTTACCACCAGGATCGCACCGTCCATCTGTGCTGCACCCGTGATCATGTTCTTCACGTAGTCCGCGTGTCCCGGGCAATCAACGTGCGCGTAGTGACGGTTGTCCGTCTCGTACTCAACGTGTGCCGTCGCAATCGTGATACCACGCTCGCGCTCTTCCGGGGCATTATCGATCTGGTCGTAGGCCGATACCTCGCCACCGTGCTTCTCTGCCATGACCTTCGTCAGCGCCGCTGTCAACGTCGTCTTGCCGTGATCAACGTGTCCAATCGTGCCTACGTTTACGTGCGGTTTCGTTCTCTCAAATTTCTCTTTAGACATTTTCTTAGCTCGCTTTTCTTAATACGACGTCGGCCACACTTTGTGGCACTTCCGAATACTTCTCAAATTCCATCGAGTACACCGCCCTGCCCTGGCTCATCGATCGTAGATCTGTCGCATAGCCGAACATCTCGGCCAGCGGTACTTCTGCGCGGATGATCTTACCTGAAGGTGAGTCATCCATCCCCTGCGGTAATCCGCGACGGCGATTCAAATCGCCCATCACGTCGCCCATATAGTCTTCCGGTGTCACCACCTCGACCTTCATGATTGGCTCAAGCAGCACCGGGCTAGCCTTGGCAGCGCCCTCCCGGAAGCCCATCGAACCCGCAATCTTGAATGCCATTTCGCTCGAATCAACATCGTGATAAGAGCCGTCGTACAGCGTAACCCTGCAATCGACCACCGGATAACCTGCTACAACGCCATTTTCCATCTGTTCCTTGACGCCCTTGTCGACTGCGCCAATATACTCGCGTGGCACAACGCCGCCGACGATTGCGTTAACGAATTCGTATCCTTCACCGTGAGCCCGCGGCTCGATGCGCAGAAACACGTGGCCATATTGCCCACGTCCGCCCGATTGCCGGACGAACTTGCCTTCCTGCTCGACGGTTTTGCGGATCGTCTCCCGGTAGGCTACCTGTGGCTTGCCGACATTGGCTGCAACGCTAAATTCACGCTTCATGCGGTCAACAATGATATCGAGGTGCAATTCGCCCATACCCGAGATAATCGTCTGGCCCGACTCTTCGTCGGTATGCACCCGAAACGACGGATCCTCTTTGGCGAGCTTCTGCAGCGCTATACCCATTTTTTCCTGGTCGGGCTTCGTTCGCGGCTCGACAGCTACCGAAATGACCGGATCAGGAAACTCCATGCGCTCCAGCGTAATGGCTTGTTTGACGTCGCAGAGCGTGTCACCCGTAGTAACGTCCTTGAGACCCACTGCCGCAGCGATATCGCCGGCTCGCACTTCCTTGATCTCTTTGCGGTCATTTGAATGCATCTGCAAGATCCGGCCAATACGTTCTTTCTTGTGCTTGACCGGGTTCAGAATAGTATCGCCCGAGTTCAGTACGCCAGAATAAACCCTGAAAAACGTCAGGTTGCCAACAAACGGGTCAGTCGCAATCTTGAACGCGAGCGCGGCAAATGGATCGTCATCATTCGGATGCCGCTCGGCTTCCGAATCGTCACTGTCAATACCCTTAATTGCGGGAACATCGAGCGGCGAGGGCATGAAATCGATTACCGCGTCCAGCATTGCCTGGACGCCCTTGTTCTTGAACGCCGAACCACACATGGCGACAACAACTTCGTTTGACAGAGTGCGCGCGCGCAGGCCTTTGCGAATTTCCTGTTCGTCGAGAATGCCTTCTTCGAGAAACTTGTCGAGCAATGTTTCATCGCCTTCGGCAGCGGCCTCAATCATTTTCGCGCGCCAAAATTCCGCCTCAGCCTGCATATCTGCCGGGATATCACGTGCCTCATAGCTTGTACCCATGTTGTCCTCGTCCCAATAGATAGCGCGCATACCAATCAGATCGACAACGCCTTCAAATTTGTCTTCCGCCCCGATGGGTAGCTGCACTGGCACTGGATTCGCGCCCAGCCGCTCTCTCAACTGCTCTACCACGCGCAGAAAGTCCGCACCGGCACGATCCATCTTGTTGACGAAGACCATACGTGGCACCCGGTACTTGTCGCCCTGGCGCCATACCGTTTCTGTCTGTGGCTCAACGCCGCCAACGGAACACAGCACCGTTACGGCCCCGTCGAGTACGCGCAGGCTTCGTTCTACCTCAATCGTGAAATCGACGTGCCCGGGAGTATCAATGATATTGATTCGGTGCTCATCGAACTGTTTATCCATGCCATGCCAGAAACAGGTTGTTGCTGCCGACGTGATCGTAATACCACGCTCCTGCTCCTGCTCCATCCAGTCCATCACGGCCGCGCCGTCATGTACCTCACCTATCTTGTGCGAGACACCTGTGTAGAAAAGCACACGCTCCGTCGTGGTTGTCTTGCCCGCGTCAATATGGGCCATGATGCCAATATTGCGATAGCGCTCGATAGGAGTTGTGCGGGCCACATCAAGATCCTGATTATCCTGGGATGCTCGGTCGTTTTCTCGAAACTACCAACGGTAGTGTGAGAACGCCTTGTTGGCTTCGGCCATGCGATGTGTGTCTTCTTTCTTCTTAACCGCAGTGCCACGATTCTCGGCAGCATCCAGCAGCTCGTGAGCGAGGCGATAAGCCATCGATTTTTCACTGCGCTTGCGGGCGGCGTCGATAACCCAGCGCATTGCCAGGGTCTGGCGACGAGCGGGCCGAACTTCAACGGGTACCTGGTAGGTAGCACCACCAACGCGGCGAGACTTTACCTCGACCACAGGCTTTACGTTCTCAAGCGCCGTTTCCAACAACTCAAGCGCTTTGTCGCCCGTCTGCGTCTCCCTCTCAGCAATGCGGTCAAGAGCACCATAAATGATGCGCTCAGCAACTGACTTTTTACCGTCATTCATGATCATGTTCATGAACTTGGCAAGCAGGTCACTGCTGTACTTGGGGTCTGGCAGAATCGTGCGTTTCGGAGCCTGTGATCTTCTGGACATTTGTTCTCTCTGGGTTCATCTGTCGCGCCCACGGGGCGCTCCTACGATGCCTTTGCGTTTGATTTATGATTTAGGGCGCTTGGTGCCGTACTTGGAGCGGCCCTGTCTGCGGTCTGCTACGCCTGAGCAATCGAGCGTGCCGCGAATAGTGTGATAACGCACACCTGGCAAATCCTTTACACGTCCGCCGCGAATCAGCACAACCGAGTGCTCTTGAAGGTTATGACCTTCGCCACCGATATATGACGTGACTTCAAAGCCATTGGTCAGGCGCACACGGGCGACCTTGCGCATGGCCGAGTTCGGCTTTTTCGGTGTCGTCGTATAGACGCGCGTACAAACACCCCGCTTTTGCGGGCTGGCTTCAAGCGCCGGCACCGTACTCTTCACTGGCTTTGTAGCGCGCGGCTTCCTAACTAACTGGTTAACTGTGGCCATGGGGCCCTCATCTGTTTCTGTTAATCCAAATATCGTATTGCGCTAAAAAACGCGCGCACCCGACCACTGAACCTCGTACGGCTCAGACATCGGGTGTTTGGGCAATCGCGCAAGCAATTGAATTGCTTGCGCTTTTTGCTTTCAGGCCAAGAGACCATCCAACATTTGCCCCGAAAAATCGAGGCCCGCTTTCAGGCGGTCCCCGGGGTTAAGGCCGGGCATTGTAGAGATGCGTGCATCAAGCTGTCAAGCAGGCTGCAGCACACCCCACAAACCCTTTTTTTCTATGCGTCCGAGGCAGCTTCCTTTTCGCCCTCTGCAGCGACCTCAGCTGTCAGCGCTGCCTCGAGCTCAGCGCTGGAATCTTCTGCTGTCGCGGCCTCTGGAGTTGCTTCTGCGCTTTCCTCAGATCCTTCAAGCTCGGCTGTGGTTTGCGCCTGTTGTTGTGCCAGCTCGAGCTCTTGCAGCTGATCCGACAGATCTTGTTCACGAGTACGACGGCGTTCGGCGTGATGCGCGAACCCGGTACCCGCAGGAATCAGGCGACCCACTATGACGTTCTCTTTGAGACCACGAAGATCATCGCGAAGACCACGAACCGCTGCCTCGGTCAGGACACGCGTGGTCTCCTGGAACGATGCAGCTGAAATAAACGACTCCGTAGCAAGCGATGCTTTCGTGATACCCAGGAGCACCGGATCGATAGTGAGCAATTCCTTGTCCTGTACCTCGAGCTGCTCAACCTCCTCGTGGAAGCGAGCCTTGTCGATTTGCTCACCTCTGAGGTAAGAGCTCTCACCGGGTGTCGCAACGATTACCTTGCGCAACATCTGGCGAATGATCACCTCGATGTGCTTGTCATTGATTTTCACGCCCTGCAATCGATACACGTCCTGGATCTCGCGAACCAGGTAATCAGCCAGGTTCTCTACGCCCTGCAGACGCAGGATGTCATGGGGGTTCGGTTCGCCATCAGCAATGGTCTCGCCTTTGACAACCTGCTCGCCCTCGAACACGTTGAGGTGGCGCCACTTCGGAATCAGCTCCTCGTGACTCTCGCCCGACTCCTCGGTAATAACAAGACGACGTTTGCCCTTTGTTTCCTTGCCGAAGCTAACCGTACCCGTGTGCTCAGCCATAATCGCCGGCTCTTTCGGCTTCCTGGCTTCGAACAGGTCGGCAATGCGCGGCAGGCCACCCGTGATATCGCGAGTCTTGGACGACTCCTGCGGAATACGAGCGATGATATCGCCTACGGAAACTTTCGCTCCGTCGCCCATATTGATAATGGCGCCCGCCGGCAGTGCGTAAACAGCCGGAATATCGGTATTCGCAAAGCAAATGTTGGCACCGTCCTTGTCAACCAACCGTGCAACCGGACGTAGATCCTTACCAGACCCGCCGCGACTCTTCGGATCAAGAACAACGATACTTGTCAGGCCAGTAAATTCGTCAATCTGCTCGGTAACTGTGATGCCATCGAGGAAGTCTTCAAACTTGATGTTACCCGCCACTTCCGTAACAACCGGGTGGGTGTGCGGATCCCAAGTGGCAACAACCTGCCCCTGCTTGACCTCTGCACCATCTTCGATCGTAATGGTTGCTCCGTAAGGCACTTTATAGCGCTCACGTTCGCGGCCCTGATCGTTGCTCACGGAAACTTCACCGGAACGCGACACAGCTACAAGGTATCCCTTGTGGTGAGACACGGTCTTGATGTTATTGAGCTTGGCAATACCGTTCGATTTGATCTCAATACTGTTGATTGCAGCAGACCTTGAGGCCGCACCACCAATATGGAAGGTGCGCATTGTCAACTGCGTGCCAGGCTCGCCAATTGACTGCGCTGCGATAACACCAACAGCTTCGCCGATAGCGATACGGCGACCGCGTGCAAGGTCACGACCGTAACACTGTGCACAAACGCCATAACGAATTTCACAGGTAATGGGTGAGCGAACCAGAACACGGTCTATCGACAGCTCTTCAAGCCGCTCAACCCCCGCCTCGTCAAGCATCGTGCCCGCATCGAATGCAACCCTGTCCGTACCGGGAATTAGCACAGCCTCAGCCAGAACTCGGCCCAGCACTCGCTCTGTTAGTGGCTCAACAATATCTCCGCCTTCGACCAGCGGCACCATCTCAACACCGTTCTTGGTCTCGCAATCGACCTCGGTAACAACGAGATCCTGCGCGACGTCGACGAGTCGACGTGTCAGGTAACCGGAGTTAGCGGTTTTCAGTGCCGTATCGGCAAGACCCTTACGGGCACCGTGAGTGGAGATAAAGTACTGCAGTACATCGAGGCCCTCGCGGAAGTTCGCCGTAATTGGCGTCTCGATGATCGAGCCGTCCGGCTTGGCCATCAGGCCACGCATACCAGCCAACTGTCTGATCTGCGCCGCCGAACCACGAGCGCCGGAGTCTGCCATCATATAGATGGAGTTGAAGGACTCCTGATCGACATTCTTGCCAGACGCGTCCTTGACCACTTCGGTACCAAGCTTGTCCATCATGGCCTTGGCCACCTGGTCGTTTGTGCGTGACCAGATATCGACGACTTTATTGTAACGCTCACCGTCGGTTACGAGACCCGACGCGTACTGGTCCTGAATCTCTTTAACCTCGGCTTCTGCGACCGCCAGGATATCTTCTTTACTCTCCGGGACGACCATGTCGTTTACGCCAATAGAAATACCGGCCATCGTCGCAAAGCGGAAACCCGTGTACATCAGGCGGTCAGCAAATACGACCGTCTTTTTGAGCCCCAGTTGCCGATAACAGGCGTTTATCACATTGGAAATAGCTTTCTTGGACATCGACTGGTTGATGAGATCGAAGCTAAGACCCTCCGGCAGGATTTCGGACAACAGTGCCCGCCCGACAGTGGTCTCCAACCGGCGAACGACCGTTTCGGTCTCGCCATTTTCATTCGTCTCGGAAACCCGCACCCGAATATTGACCATGGCCTGTAGTGCCACCGACCCGCTTTCGAACGCACGACGCGCTTCGTCAGTATCAGTCAGGATCATGCCTTCGCCCTTCGCATTGATGCGAGAGCGGGTCATGTAATATAGCCCAAGTACAACGTCCTGCGATGGCACGATGATCGGATCGCCATTTGCCGGAGACAAAATGTTGTTTGACGACATCATCAAAGCACGCGCCTCGAGCTGTGCCTCAATAGAAAGCGGCACGTGCACCGCCATCTGGTCACCGTCGAAGTCAGCATTAAACGCTGTACATACGAGCGGATGCAGCTGGATTGCCTTGCCTTCAATCAATACCGGCTCGAACGCCTGGATACCCAGTCGATGCAGAGTCGGCGCACGGTTGAGCATTACAGGGTGCTCGCGGATGACTTCTTCGAGAATGTCCCAGACTTCCGCACCTTCGCGCTCGACCAATCGCTTGGCCGCTTTAATAGTTGTCGCTTCTCCGCGCAACTGCAGCTTCGAGAAAATAAAAGGCTTGAAGAGTTCCAGCGCCATCTTCTTTGGCAGACCACACTGATGCAGCTTCAGCGTCGGACCAACCACGATGACTGAACGACCCGAGTAGTCGACACGTTTGCCGAGCAGGTTCTGACGGAAACGGCCTTGCTTGCCCTTAATCATATCGGCGAGCGACTTTAACGGACGCTTGTTAGTACCGGTGATTGCACGACCACGACGACCGTTGTCGAGAAGTGCATCAACGGACTCCTGCAGCATGCGTTTTTCATTGCGCACGATAATGTCTGGCGCGTTGAGCTCCAGCAAACGGCGAAGACGGTTATTGCGATTGATCACGCGGCGGTACAGATCATTCAGGTCCGACGTCGCAAAACGGCCACCATCGAGCGGCACCAGCGGCCGTAAGTCAGGCGGCAGAACCGGCAACACAGTCAACACCATCCACTCCGGCTTGTTGCCGGACAGGACGAACGATTCGATCAGCTTCAATCGCTTGGAAAGTCGTTTCAGTTTGGTCTCTGAACGGGTCGCACCCATGTCTTCACGAACCTGCAAGATTTCGCTTTGCAGATCGATGGTCATAAGCATTTCGCGAACGGCTTCTGCACCCATACGGGCGTCGAATTCATCGCCGTATTGCTCAAGCGCGTCGAGATACATCTCGTCGGTCATGAGCTGGCCGCGCTCGAGTTCTGTCATGCCGGGTTCTACGACGACAAATGCCTCGAAATACAGAACGCGCTCAATCTCGCGCAGGGTCATGTCGAGCATGAGCCCGATGCGTGACGGCAACGACTTCAGGAACCAGATGTGTGCGACCGGGCTGGCAAGCTCGATGTGCGCCATACGCTCGCGGCGTACTTTAGTCTGTGTAACTTCAACGCCACACTTCTCGCAGACAACACCACGATGCTTCAGGCGCTTGTACTTGCCACAGAGGCACTCGTAGTCTTTGACCGGCCCGAAGATCTTCGCGCAAAACAGACCATCGCGTTCCGGCTTGAACGTGCGGTAGTTGATCGTTTCCGGCTTCTTTACTTCACCGAACGACCACGAGCGCACCATGTCCGGCGACGCCAGCCCAATGCGGATAGCCTCGAAGTCATCAACAGGGTTCTGGTACTTGAAAAGATTTAATAGGTCTTTCATTAGTCAGCCTCCAGCTCAATGTTGATGCCCAGGGATCTAATTTCCTTGACTAGCACATTGAACGACTCCGGCATGCCGGCATCCATTTCGTGTTCACCATCGACGATGTTTTTGTACATCTTGGTTCGACCTTGTACGTCATCCGACTTAACCGTCAGCATTTCCTGCAAGGTGTAGGCCGCACCGTAAGCCTCAAGCGCCCAGACCTCCATCTCGCCGAATCGCTGGCCGCCGAACTGCGCCTTACCACCCAGCGGTTGCTGAGTAACGAGGCTGTATGGCCCTGTTGAACGGGCGTGCATCTTGTCGTCAACAAGATGGTTAAGCTTCAACATGTACATGTAACCAACGGTCACCTCACGATCGAAGGTTTCGCCAGTTCGGCCATCGCTGAGTCGCGATTGCCCGGTATCAGCAAGATCAGCCAGCTGCAGCAATCCCTTGATCTCAGCTTCTGTTGCACCATCAAACACCGGCGTCGCCGTAGGTACACCCGAGGTGAGATTTCCGGCCAACTCAATGACTTCGGCATCGCTGAACGACTTGATGTCTTCGATCCGACCGCCGGTCTTGTTGTAGATCTGTTCCAGGAACTGACGAACCTTGGTGATCGATTCCTGCGCCTTGAGCATCTTGTCTATCTTCTTGCCAAGGCCCTTCGCGGCCCAGCCGAGATGCGTCTCCAGCACCTGGCCGACGTTCATGCGTGATGGAACGCCGAGCGGGTTCAGAACGATGTCGACAGGATTACCGTCGTCGAGGTACGGCATATCTTCAACGGGTACAATCATCGAGATCACGCCCTTGTTGCCATGACGCCCAGCCATCTTGTCGCCCGGTTGGATGCGGCGCTTAACGGCGAGGTAAACCTTGACCATCTTGAGGACACCCGGTGCGAGATCATCGCCCGCCGTAATCTTCAACTTCTTCTCTTCGAAGCGACGGTCAAATTCTTCACGCTGAGAATTCAAACGCTCGAATGCCTTTTGCAATTGCTCATTGGCATCATCGTTCTTCAAACGGATTTCAAACCACTGTTCGCGCGGCACTTCATCCAGGTACGCCCGAGTGATTTTCGAGCCTGATTTGAGTTTGTTCGGCCCACCCTGAGCCACCTTGTTGGTCAGCATGCGCTCGACACGCTCGTAAATATCCTCTTCCAGGATCCGAAGCGTATCGTCGAGGTCCTTGCGGACGCTCTCAAGCTCTGATTTTTCGATCGACAGAGCGCGCAGGTCTTTTTCGACGCCGTCACGCGTAAATACGCGAACATCGATAACCGTGCCGTCCATGCCTGGCGGTACGCGCAGCGACGTGTCCTTCACGTCGGAGGCTTTCTCGCCAAAAATTGCACGCAAGAGTTTTTCCTCCGGCGTCAACTGCGTTTCACCTTTCGGCGTCACTTTGCCGACGAGAATGTCGCCTGCCTTGACCTCGGCACCGATAAACGCGATACCGGATTCGTCGAGCTTCGCGAGCGCGGCGTCGCCGACGTTCGGAATGTCAGACGTAATGTCTTCAGACCCAAGCTTCGTGTCGCGAGCGACACACTGCAGTTCCTCGATATGAATCGTCGTAAAACGATCCTCTTTGACAACACGCTCTGAGATGAGAATGGAATCCTCAAAGTTGTAGCCGTTCCAGGGCATGAACGCGACGAGCAGGTTCTGGCCAAGCGCGAGCTCGCCCATGTCCGTCGACGGGCCGTCTGCCAATACATCACCCAGGGAGATCGTATCGCCTGCCTTTACAAGCGGCTTCTGGTTGATGCAGGTGTTCTGGTTTGAGCGCGTGTATTTCGTCAGATTGTAAATATCGACACCGGCTTCGGTGGCGCTTGTTTCGTCATCATTTACCCTAACAACAATACGCGATGCGTCAACCGAGTCGACCGTGCCGCCGCGGCGAGAGACAACCGTAACGCCGGAATCGATGGCTACAGCTCGCTCCATGCCAGTACCGACCAAGGGTGCTTCCGCACGCAACGTCGGTACAGCCTGGCGCTGCATGTTCGAGCCCATGAGCGCGCGGTTGGCGTCGTCGTGCTCAAGGAATGGAATTAGCGAGGCAGCAACCGATACGATCTGGCGGGGCGAGACATCCATGTAATTGACATCCGCCGGCGCCGATAAAGTAAATTCGTTCTTGTGGCGAACGGCTACGAGCTCTTCAGTAAACTTGCCGTTCTTATCAAGCTCGGAGTTAGCCTGTGCAATGATGTACTGGCTCTCTTCGATTGCCGACAGGTACTCAATGTCCGACGTTGCCTTGCCGTTCGCAACTTTTCGATACGGCGTCTCGAGGAAACCATACTCGTTAGTACGCGCATACACGGCTAGCGAATTGATCAGGCCGATGTTCGGCCCCTCAGGGGTCTCAATCGGGCACACACGACCGTAGTGCGTCGGATGAACGTCGCGAACCTCAAAACCGGCACGCTCTCTTGTCAGGCCGCCAGGCCCAAGCGCCGAAACCCGACGCTTATGGGTAACTTCTGAAAGCGGATTATTCTGATCCATGAACTGCGACAGCTGGCTCGAGCCGAAGAACTCTTTGACAGCAGCAGCAACCGGCTTCGCATTGATCATCTCTTGCGGCATCAGGCCTTCGGTCTCGGCCTGTGTCAGGCGCTCTTTAACTGCGCGCTCGACACGAACGAGGCCAACGCGGAATGCGTTTTCAGCCATTTCGCCGACACTACGAACGCGGCGGTTACCAAGGTGGTCAATGTCGTCGACCGTGCCATAGCCGTTGCGGATATCTATGAGCGTCGACAACACGGCAAGGATGTCATCCCTGTCGAGTACGCCGCCGCCTTCCGATGTATCCCGACCAACGCGGCGATTAAACTTCATGCGGCCGACACCGGAAAGGTCATAGCGATCCGGGTTGAAGAACAGGTTCTGGAACAGGTTCTCAGCCGCTTCTTTTGTGGGCGGCTCACCGGGACGCATCATGCGATAGATTTCGACAAGCGCCTCAAGACGGGTCGTCGACGGGTCGATGTTCAACGTATTCGAGATGAACGGACCGCGATCAAGATCGTTTACAAACAGCGTTCGGATGCTTTCGATACCAGCGGCAATAAGCGCTTCAACGAGCTCAGGTGTCAGCTCGGCATTGGCAGCGGCGAGCAATTCGCCCGTTTCCGTGTCGATAATGTCATGAGCCAGTATTTTTCCCTCGAGGTACTCGCTCGGCACGATCATCTTGTCGACGCTCGATTTTTCCATGTCGCGAACGTGTTTCGCAGTAATACGGCGGCCTTCTTCAACAATCAGCTTGCGGCCAAGCTTGATATCGAAAGTCGCCGTATCGCCACGCAGGCGTTCGGGAACGAGAGCCATCCGGATCTCTTTTTCGGAGAGATAGAATTCGTTGGTATCGAAGAAGAGCTCCAGCATTTCTTCGTTGGTCATGTCCAGAGCACGAAGAATAATCGTTACCGGCAATTTACGCCGACGATCGATGCGCGCGAAAACAGCATCTTTCGGGTCAAACTCGAAGTCGAGCCAGGAGCCACGGTACGGAATAATTCTCGCCGAGAAAAGCAATTTGCCCGAGCTGTGGGTCTTGCCTTTATCGTGATCGAAGAAGACGCCGGGCGAACGATGTAACTGGGACACAATGACCCGCTCGGTACCGTTGATCACAAAGGTACCGTGATCGGTCATCAGAGGCATCTCACCGAGATAAACTTCCTGCTCGCGAATATCCTTAACGGGCTTCGGCGTGCCGCTGGCTTCCTTGTCATAAATGACCAGGCGAACCTTGACTCGAATCGGTGCGGCATAAGTCAGACCACGCATCTGACATTCTTTGACGTCAAATACTGGCTCGCCAAGCCTGTAGCTCACATATTCGAGCGCCGCATTGCCTGAATAGCTGACAATTGGAAATACAGACTTGAACGCCGCATGCAGACCTCTGTCAACACGCTCGTCGATTGCCTTATCCGTCTGCAGAAACTTGGCATACGATGCCACCTGGATTGACAACAGGTAAGGCACGTCCAAAATTGTTGGACGCTTGCCAAAGTTCTTGCGGATACGTTTTTTCTCAGTGAATGAGTATGCCATTCGAGAAATCCTCGTTAACCTAATTCTAAAATTACGGACGCGCGCAAGCAGCCAGCCGAAACTCGACTGGCTGCTTGCCCGACTTTTGACCCATCGGGTCGTGCATCAAACACAGATGCAACAAGTGCTTACTTAAGCTCGACAGTTGCGCCGGCCTCTTCAAGCTGCTTCTTGACTTCTTCTGCGTCGTCTTTCGATGCACTTTCTTTAATAGCTGAAGGTACGCCTTCGACTGTGTCCTTGGCCTCTTTCAACCCAAGACCGGTAATTGAACGAACAGCCTTAATGACAGCAACTTTGTTGCCACCGAAGCTCGTCAATACGACATCGAACTCAGTCTTCTCTTCTGCTGCTTCACCAGCATCACCGGCAGCAGGACCTGCAGCAACGGCAACCGGTGCGGCTGCAGAAACGCCCCACTTTTCTTCGAGCGTCTTTACGATATCGACGATATCCATGATCGGTAGTGCGTCGAGCCCTTCAACAATATCTTCTTTGGACAATGCCATTTCTCTATTCCTCTAATCTTTAAAACCTGAGTCAGGTAATACGATTTGATCCTAAGCCGCTTCCTGTTCGCCGCGAGCATTTAAAGTGCGCACGAGCATCGCAGGAGCTTCGGCCAATGTGCCTACCAGTTTGGTCATCGGTGCTAACAGAACGCCAAGCATCATTGCGCGCGCCTGATCCAACGTTGGCAAACTCGCCAACTTCGCTAGATCGGAGCCCGGCAACAATTGCCCACCGGCTGAAAGCGATACCGCCTGCAGAGCATCGTGCCCCTTGGCGAAATCCTTAATTACCCTGGCAGCGGCACCTGGATCATCTTTTGCAAACGCGAGCAGTAACGGCCCTTTGAGTGTGTCTTGCATACACTCAAATTCGGTGCCTACGACGGCACGACGAGCCAACGTGTTTTTGACAACACGCATGTACACGCCGGCATTACGCGCTTGTTTGCGTAACTCCGTCATGTCTGCAACAGACAGACCTCTGTATTCGGCCGCAACAGCCGTTACAGATTCGCCTGCAACCGCATTCACCTCTTTGACAAGAGCTTTCTTGTCTTCGAGTCTAAGTGCCATAAATATCTCCTGGCCTACGGTTACACAAAAAGGTGAAATTCCCTTCAGGCACCCTGTTTGGAACACCTGTCCCATTCAAAGTGACCTAAACTTTCACCTACCCTTTCGGGGACATCCGTCCCCTTGTCGGATGGCAACCGTCGCCAGATAATCTGACTCAGGTATCACCATCTGCGTAGGTAGTTATTAAGATCAGCAATCACACTAATCACCTACGGTCTTCGACGATCGCCGCATCCTTGCGGCTACCTGCCTCGCCGCCCCAGGGGCAACTCGGCAAATTCTCTTGATCAGGCGCCTATTGAAGCCCGATCGACCGACACGCCCGGACCCATCGTGGACGAGACAGTCAGTTTTTTAACGTACGAACCCTTGGCCGAAGCCGGCTTAGCCTTCTTGAGATCGGCGAGCAGCACCTCGAGGTTCTCTTTCAATGCTGGCACTTCGAAGTCCGCCCTACCGATAGGACAGTGAATAATTCCTGCCTTATCAGTACGATAGCGAACCTGACCTGCTTTGGCATTGCTAACGGCCGTCTCAACGTCGGCGGTTACCGTGCCAACCTTGGGGTTTGGCATCAGCCCGCGCGGACCGAGAATCTGGCCGAGTTGGCCAACAACACGCATCGCATCCGGCGTCGCAATAACGACGTCAAAATTCAGCTCACCTGCTTTAACCTGCTCCGCAAGATCTTCAAACCCAACTATGTCTGCACCGGCCGCGGTTGCCTTGTCGGCATTTTCGCCTTGCGCAAAAACTGCAACGCGAACCGTTTTGCCAGTGCCATTCGGAAGGACGGTGGAGCCGCGAACGACCTGGTCCGACTTACGCGGATCCACGCCGAGATTCACCGACACGTCGATACTCTCAGGAAACTTCGCCGTTGCGAGGTCCTTCACAAGGCCCAGCGCTTCGTCGATAAGGTATGCCTTTTCGGAATTGACCTTTTCGCGAGCGACCTTTTTGCGTTTGCTAACGGCCATTACTTCGCTCCCTCAACTTCGATGCCCATGCTGCGTGCTGTGCCTGCAATCGTGCGAACGGCAGCATCCATATCAGCCGCCGTCAGATCCGGCATCTTCGTCGTTGCAATATCTTCGAGTTGCTGACGATTGACCTTGCCCACTTTTTCTGTATTTGGCGTACCCGAGCCTTTCTTGAGACCCGCCGCCTTACGCAGCAAAACTGCCGCAGGAGGAGTTTTCGAAATGAATGTGAAACTACGGTCACTGTAGACCGTGATAATCACGGGGATAGGCAGGCCCGGCTCTGTACCCTGGGTTTCTGCATTAAATGCCTTGCAAAATTCCATGATGTTGACGCCATGCTGACCCAATGCTGGTCCGACAGGTGGTGACGGATTTGCCTGGCCGGCAGGAACCTGCAGCTTGATGTAACTAGCTACCTTTTTAGCCATCTTCTTTCTCCCGAGTTCAAGCGCTATGGCTTACCCATAGCTCCTCGTAAATTGTTGATGCGTAAATGGGGACATTCTGCTTTTATTTCCCGGGGCTATCGCCTCAGGAAATAAAAGCAGAATGTCCCCTACGACTTCTCAACTTGACCGAAATCCAATTCGACCGGTGTTGATCTACCCAAAATCTGAACAGCCACCTGCAGGCGACTCTTCTCATAATTAACTGTTTCAACAACTCCACTGAAGTCGTTAAACGGCCCATCAATAACGCGAACAACCTCACCCGGCTCAAACAGTACTTTCGGCCGTGGCTTGTCGACGCCTTCCCGGACGCGATCCAGAATCCGGTTTGCTTCCTTGTCGGTAATTGGCGCCGGACGATCACTCGAACCGCCAATAAAACCGAGCACCTTCGGCACTTCTTTAACGAGATGCCAGGTTTCGTCGTCCATCTCCATTTGCACGAGAACGTATCCCGGGAAGAACTTGCGCTCACTGCGGCGCTTTTGCCCTTCCTTCATTTCGACCACTTCCTCCGTCGGAACCAGGATCTCGCCAAACTTATCCTGCATTCCGAGGCGCTCAATTCGCTCTTCGAGACCACTTTTTACGCGGTGCTCGAAATTCGAGTAGGCATGCACGATGTACCAACGTAAGGACACGGATGTATTTCCTTTAAATTGCCAGGTTGCTGGTCTAACCGACCAGTCTGCGAGTTAGCCAGAGCAGACCCGAGTCCAATAACCAGAAAAACACAGCCATGATCAACGTAAACACAAACACGGCAATTGCCGTCTGCGTTGTCTCTTGCTTCGTCGGCCAGACTACCTTGCGAATTTCAACGCGCGAGCCCTGAATGAAGTGCCATAGCTTTTGACCCTGGGCGCTCAACATCGCAACCGCGATGGCCGCACCGGTTCCAACCAGGACAATCAGCACCCTGATAGCCAGCGCAAGCTCAAACTCGTAAAAGTAATACGCATAAAGGCCGCCAACGATCATCGCCGCTGCAACTAGCAGCTTGATAATGTCGAGCACGCCGCTCTGACTTGTTTCTGTATGTGTGGTCATTTTCTGTATGTCTTTGGGCCGGTGTTGCTGCCTGCAATGGCAGGCCAGGAGGGAATCGAACCCCCAACCTGCGGTTTTGGAGACCGCCGCTCTGCCAATTGAGCTACTGGCCTGTCGCGTTACTCGA
>JAOTUU010000173.1 GCA_029863705.1 Gammaproteobacteria bacterium | reverse complement strand
TGTTACGTTCCACCAAGGTCGCGATCTGGCTGTTGTTGCTGCCGCACAAGAGATCACCTTCCCAGTGGCCGGGCACGGCACGATCCCCAACCTCGGCCGGACGTTCCCGGATCGAGACCGTGTTGCTGATCCTGCCGTGGTCCTTTGTCTTCTGCGTGTGATGACGTGATCGACGCATCGCCCGCGGCTTCCTAAGGTACTGTATTAGCTCCATTTTAAGGACGGCCTCGGGCCTGGATAAACAGCGTTTTATAGATCGTCTCGTGTGACACCTGGAAACTCTCATCGTCCGGATACGTGCTTTTCAACCAACCTGCGATCTGATCGGGCGACCACTCGAGCTGGAGCTTCTCTGCCACGATCAAGGCTAATGCAGGGGTCTCGGCTAGTTTACAGGTCTTGGGCCGGTGGGCTCGATCCCAGGCCGCTTGCTCGGCCTTGTTCGCCCGATAGCATCGCCGGCCACCGTTACGCTTGATCTCACGACTGACGGTTGATGGTGCTCGGCCCAACAAAGTTGCGATCCACCGCAATGACCGACCAGCAGCCACGCCGCGTGAGATCTCTTCGCGCTCAGCTAAACTCAGTGCTTGCCGTGAGCGGCAACGTGGCGGTGGTCGTATCCCACCAGTCGGTGCAAAAACACCTTGTATCGTGGAGTGGCTGGTTCCGAACTGGCGTGCTATCGTATTTTGCGACTCACATTTGCCACCGGTCCCACATCTCCGCCTTGGCTGTCTCGGTGTAATAGATCCTCGTCGGATACTTCATTTTCAACATCCTCCTCTCTATAGTGAGAGTCTAGATGTTGCATTGACCGATTGATGTCACAACCAACAGCGGACGCTTCGATTTAGTCGCGGGCTTGAAAGCGGGCGCGACTTATCCAGCCGCTTTGATGGTAGTCGCCAGCGTGCCGGAACGATCAGCTTCCCAAATTCGTAAATACTCCAACGGCGAGTTCCGCCCACGAATACAAGAAAGCTGCAATAAACATTCCCCCGATAAGCAATCGGTGTTTGCGCGGCGCTATCCTCGCCGCCAGCACAAACAAGCTGGCAGTGCCAAACAAGAGAGATCCCATAACGATGAAATCTGTCTCGTCCCACTTAACTTCAGTTGTGAACTGCATTGCAATAAAAGGAATCAGCAATATCGCACCGGTAGCAAGCGCTATCCAGATAAAGACTCTATTTTGAAGCATCAAATCATTAGCTTTTTGCCGCATTAATCATCCCTCTCGGCGACCGACCAAAAAAGGCCCGCAAATTTACCAATGACCGCTTTGGGTCAGTAGCGGCCCTTAAGTACCAGTTTAGCCCAATGTCAGCTTTCGGGCGTAAAGCAGCCACTCAGAGATTGAGTTTAAGATAGCCATCATTTACCCAGTACTAGTGCTTTTAATTTGGCAAACGTCCCAGTTTGCCCACTACCTCGATGAAGATACAATCGATCGTCGAACTTTAGTTTGCTGATGCGCTCGTCTATTTGCTTCACTTTATCCGCCACAGCGTCAGTCTTAGCTAGTAACGCTGCCAATTGTCCCGCTTGCCGGTCGTTTTCGCTCTCGTTTTTTGACAGGGCCTCAGTTGATTCTTTAACCTGCGCCGCGGCAATACCAAGCTCACTGTTCAGTTCTGCCAACTCGTCAGTGAATCTTGTTGCGCGCATGAGTAAATCAAGCATTACTCGATCCTTGGCCTCCAGGTAACAATGTATTACGAGATCCAGATCCAGCAAGACCGCCTTGCTTAATGCTTCGATAGTCGGACTTACATCGCGACCCTCTTTTGGCTCCTCAGCCAAGATATGCCGAATGAACTTGACCAGCATGTTGCAGTAGCCACCAATGTACCAATTGGGCGTCAGGCCCACTCGGGCATGAGCCCGTCCGATTCGTTCTGCCTGGTCAAAATAAGCGCCCTCGAACTTGCCACCAAAGAGTGTTTTGAGCCAGTGATTCTTTTGGGCCTGTCGCGCCCGTTCAACGGCTTTGTCATCGGCAAAAACCGCCTTCACTTGCGGTTCGTCTAAAATGTGCGAGTAAAATTCATCAAGCATCCGATCCATCTCGGGCTCAAGAATTTGCTTTACATTGCGCAACTCTTTTGTGACGTCCTGATCGATCTCCAGGAATCGAAGGCGTTCTTCAATCATTTCGGTATGTGGCATGACAATTCCTCGGCCAGTGGAACTATCTATTACGGTACAGCAGATCACGCTGAAGCGGCGAAAAATTTCCCGGCAGTAGCGCCGTGATCTACAACAGTTTAGCAGGCAAATTGATATTAGATCGTGTGTCGTAATAGGTTACACTGCTATCGCGCTGTCAGCCGGGACGTTCACCATGAAGAAAATTCTCACCATTACAGTTGTGCTATCCGTTTTCGCCGCTGCCACGGTGGGATGCCTGTATATTTTCGATATATTGAGTTTCGAGGACTCCGTGTCCAGCCTGCTCAAAGTAGTGGCGGCGATAGTGCTGCTGGGCGGCTGTTCAGCATTGGTCGCGTTGCTCATGCCCTCCGACAAAGAACCGCCGACATAAGACAAGCCTTGTACAAGAGGCGCTTCGCCGCTTACCCTGACGAAGTGGCTTCGCGAGATGATTTCAGCGTAGTTACAGTGCACGCGTGATCGTTCGAATCATCCGCCTCGTGACTTTCGCTGGCCAACTCTCGCCACTCCGCCTCATCAACGGCTGGAAAAAACGCATCCCCATCGACCTCGGTGTGAACACGGGTTAGATAAATACGGTCAGCTAGCGGAAGAAAAGCGGAGTAGATCTGGCTGCCGCCGATCACCATTATCTCATCGGCGCCACCGGCCACTTCGACTGCTTCTTCTATTGACTGCACGACGTCGCAACCATCTGCCGTGAACTTGTTTTGTCGCGTTATCACGATATTCTGCCGACCTGGTAATGGCCGACCAATCGATTCGTAGGTTTTGCGACCCATCACGATAGGTTTCCCCATGGTCACAGCTTTGAATCGCTTCAGGTCGTCGGATAGACGCCACGGCAGGTCGCCGTCAGCGCCGATAACGTTATTCGTGGAGACTGCGACAATCAGTGAAATCACACTGCAACCGCGGCGCGAATATGCGGGTGTGATTCATAGTTGAGAATCTCGAAATCGTCAAACTTGTAGTCGAAAATGCTCGGTGGACGCCGTTTTATTGCCAACGTTGGCAATGGCAGCGTCTCACGCTGTAGCTGCTCATCTGCCTGTTCGAGATGATTGCTGTACAGGTGGCAGTCACCGCCCGTCCAGATGAAATCACCAACCGCAAGATCAGCCTGTTGCGCGAGCATGTGAGTTAGCAATGCGTATGAAGCAATATTGAAAGGAACACCGAGGAAGATGTCACAACTACGTTGGTAGAGCTGGCACGACAGTTTTCCATCGGCAACATAGAACTGGAACAGGCAGTGGCAAGGAGGCAAAGCCATGTTCACAATTTCTCCAACGTTCCAGGCACTAAGCATGATGCGGCGCGAATCAGGATCCTCTCGCAACTGCTGCATGATCTGTGCAATCTGATCGACCTTGCCGCCATCAGGTGTTGGCCAACTACGCCATTGCACGCCGTACACCGGACCCAGGTCACCATTCTCGTCGGCCCAGTCGTCCCAGATCGAGACGCCGTTCTCTTTGAGGTAACGAATGTTGCTATCACCGCTCAAAAACCAAAGGAGTTCGTGAATGATCGAGCGAAGATGCAATTTCTTGGTTGTGACCAGCGGGAACCCCTCGCTCAGATCGAAGCGCATCTGGTGCCCGAACTTACTCAGCGTTCCGGTACCGGTCCTGTCTTCCTTGCGGGTACCGTGTTCGCGAACTTCGCGCATCAGCGATAAGTATTGCTGCATATCAGGCCGCCGCCTCCTTGTTGTCTTTTGAACGGTACGCCATAACGAGCATGAGACCGCCGACTAGAATCATCGGTGTACTCAGCACCTGACCCATCGTCACCCAGCCCAGCGCAAGATAATCGAGGTGCGCATCGGGCACCCGATAGAACTCAACGAAAAACCGGAATATGCCGTAAAGCATCAGGAACAACGCCGACACGGCCATATACGGCCTCGGCTTTGCCGAGAACCACCACAGAATCGCGAACAGGATAAACCCTTCGAGAGCCGCTTCGTACAATTGGGAAGCGTGCAGCCGTTCGCCGCGGTAGATCACGCCCCAGGGCACATCGGTAGCCTTACCCCACAGTTCACCATTGATGAAGTTGCCGATTCGGCCAAAACCGAGACCGAGCGGCACGATTGGCGCCACGAAATCGAGAATTTGCCACATGGTCTTGCCGCGACTGCGGCCAAACAGCCACATCGCAATCATCACGCCGGCGAGACCGCCGTGAAACGACATGCCACCTTCGGTGATCTTGAACAGGTACAGCGGGTCTGAAATCAACTGGTCCCAACCGTAGAACAGGCAATAACCGACGCGACCACCGATGATGACGCCAAGCATGCCGTTGAAAAGTAAGTCATCAACCTCTTTGGCGTTAACAGGCGAGTGCGCTGTTGTGCAGCGCCTGCGCGCAAGCCACCAGGCAAGCAGGAACGCGATGACATACATCAAGCCGTACCAGCGAACTTTGAGGGGTCCGATCCCAAAAATGACCGGATCTATCTCGGGGAAAACCAGCATGAATATCTTCAGTGTCGTAAGTTGGGCTGTATCATATCAAACCATGAGCAACCAACTTAGTAACGAAACCAGCCCCTATTTGCTGCAGCACGCCGACAACCCGGTCGACTGGTACCCCTGGGGCGAAGAGGCCTTTGCGCTCGCCCGTAAATCGGGAAAACCGGTACTGCTCTCCGTGGGATATTCCGCCTGTCACTGGTGCCATGTCATGGCTCACGAGTCGTTTGAAGACCCGGCAACAGCAGAGCTCATGAACGATTTATTCGTCAACATCAAGGTCGACAGAGAAGAGCGGCCGGATGTGGACAAGATATACCAGACTGCACACCAGCTCATCACACAACGTAGTGGCGGCTGGCCACTGACCATGTTTTTGAATGCCGAAGACCAACGTCCGTTCTTCGGCGGCACCTATTTTCCGAACGAAGCGCGCTACGGAATGCCGGCTTTTTCCGAACTCCTTGAAAAGGTTGCGTCCTACTTCAGCGAACGCCAGGACGAAGTGCGCGAACAGGGCCAAAAACTCAGCGATGTGCTCGGACGTCTTGAGCCGCCACCTGCATCTGCAGGTGACACGCTAACTGCAGAGCCAATGGAAAAAGTCCGCGAGCAGCTGGCAGGTACATTTGACAAAGAGTTTGGTGGTCACGGTAGCGCACCCAAGTTCCCTCATCCGGGCACTATGGAGTGGCTGCTGCGAGCCTGGCGGCGTTCGGCCAGCGAGGATGAGCCAGATCTTGATACGTTGTTTATGGCGACGTTGACGCTCACGCGTATGGCCGACGGTGGAATCTACGATCACATAGGTGGTGGTTTTTGTCGCTACTCGGTCGATCGTTACTGGCAGATCCCGCATTTCGAGAAAATGCTCTATGACAACGGCCCGTTGCTGGCTGTCTACGCCCAGGCGTTTTTGGCCACTGGCGAGACCTTGTTCAAGAAAGTGGCCAATCAGACTGCCGACTGGATGCTCGCCGACATGCGCTCGCCCGAGGGCGGTTTTTACTCGTCACGCGATGCAGACTCCGAAGGTCACGAAGGAAAATACTACGTGTGGACGCCCGATGAGGTCGCCGAACTGCTTGAACCGAATGTCTATGGGCTGTTCGCCCGAAAATACGGGCTCGACAAGCAGGCTAACTTCGAAGGCGCGTGGCACCTCACCGTGCACGAGGATGTCGACGATCCTGACAACGTCATTGACGAGGCAAGACTAAAGCTCCTCGATGTCCGCAGTGGTCGTATTGAACCCGGCAGAGACGAAAAACAACTGACTTCCTGGAACGCATTGGCAATTCGTGGCCTCACGATAGCCGGGCGCGTGCTCGAACGAGTTGATTTGATTGATGCTGCAGAGTCGGCGATCAAGGCACTCCGCCAAAATGTTTTTCGAACCGGCCGACTGCTCGCCAGTTACAAGGATGGCAAGGCGCGCTTCCCGGCCTACCTCGATGATCACGCGTTTCTGCTCGAGGCGTTGCTGGAACAATTGCAGTCTCGTTGGGACAGCGACGACCTTGAATTCGCCGTGCAACTGGCCGACCTGTTGCTCAAGCACTTTGAGGACAAGCAAGACGGCGGCTTTTACTTCACCGCCGACGATCACGAGACGTTGATGCATCGGCCCAAACCACTTGCCGATGACGCGATGCCATCCGGCAACGGGATCGCCGCATTTGCATTACAGCGCTTGGGTCATCTGCTTGGCGAAGCGAAGTACATTAAGGCCGCTGAACGAACACTGCGATGCGCCTGGAAAGCGATGGACGAGTATCCGCACGGCCATGTCACATTGCTAACAGCGCTCGAGGAGTACCTGACTCCACCCGAAATCATCGTGATTCGCGGCGCAAGCGACGAGATCAATCGTTGGCGCGACTCCGCCTCGAGACTGTACGCACCTTCGCGACTCATTTTTGCGGTCGGGGCGAACGAGGAGAATCTGCCTGGATTGCTGGCGGAGCGCAAGGCAGTAACTGGCGAGACGGTCGCTTACCGATGTGTAGGAACCCACTGTGAACTGCCGGTGACAAGCTGGGAAGCATTGGCCAGCCAACTTGGATCTTAGCTACTTTCACAAATCTCAGTCCAGATAGGTGTAATTACTTATTCTCCAGGGCGCTCTAAGCGCCCATGACTAGAGTGCGATGCGTGCGCTAGTTTTTTGT
>JAOTUU010000172.1 GCA_029863705.1 Gammaproteobacteria bacterium | reverse complement strand
TCCGCGACAATATCTGCCTGCGCGATAACACGACTTATCCCCCGAGATCACGGGTCGACCCTTGCGAGATGAGGAGTCTTTGTGGGCCAGTTACGGGATCAAACCGGGCAGTACCTGAGCGAAATTGGTGCTTCGCCTTTGCTAACCGCTGAGGAGGAAAAGTCCTTCGCGAGGCGGGCCTTGCGCGGCGATGAAGCCGCACGCCAGCGCATGATCGAAAGCAATCTCCGCCTTGTCGTCAAGATCGCGCGTCGGTACATCAACCGCGGACTACCGTTGTTGGACATCATAGAGGAAGGCAATCTGGGACTGATTCATGCTGTCAAGAAATTCGACCCCGAGCGCGGCTTCCGATTTTCGACCTACGCCACCTGGTGGATTCGGCAGAATATTGAACGCGCCATCATGAACCAGGCCGGCACGGTGCGTTTGCCGGTGCATATCATCAAGGACATCAACTCCTGTCTGCGCGCCGCGAGGACAATTCGCCAACAGCAGAAAGGCGAACCGACAGCGGCCGAAATAGCAGCGCACCTTGATCGTGACGTCGCCGACGTTGAGCGGCTACTGTCCTTGCACAATCGAGTGACAATTCGTGCCGGCGACGCTGATGACGAGGGCGGTCCCGTCAGAAGGCTGAGGGCGAAGCGCGATGCTGAACCATCGCGGTGTGCGCATAAAGACCGTGTTAACGCTCTTGTAGATAGCTGGGTCAATGACCTTGATGACATACAGAGAGCGGTGGTGGAGCGGCGCTTTGGTTTGCACGGCCATCGTCGTTGCACACTCGAAAAGATTGGCGACGAAATAGGCGTAACACGCGAGCGCGTCCGTCAGATCCAACTCAATGCTTTGCGAAACTTGCGAACGATGATCGAAAGCCACGGTCTTTCGGGCGACGTCATTCTTGACTAGGCAGTTACAAAAACAAAACTGCAGCAACCTGGCGATCTTCACCCACAAGAACGTTGAATGTACGGGCAGCGGCTGTGGTATCCATAACTTCCAGGCCTATACCGCGGCGCGCCATAGCGAATACCAATTCTCGAGGCGGGAAAATGTTTGTTGCACCGGTGCCGACTATGATGACCTCGGGATTGGCATCCAGCAGCTCGTCGAAATCGCTTTCGTTCAACTCATGCACCGCCGTCTTCGACCATTCACCGATGATCGTAGTGGCAGTTAGTGCGATCGAATGCTCGTAGCTATTTTCGCCAATACAAATTCTGCCATCAGAGACACTGCGTATCGTGAGGGATGAGGATGTTTCGCGTGTGAACTTCAATGGGCGTTTCCGTTACTATCTGACACTGAGAAGCGTCATCATACAAAGCCCCCAATATTGAGCAACTCTTGACCACCGCAAACGAAAATTCGGCTGCAATCATTGTCTTGCCGGCAGTCGGTGGTGGACGGTTGCGGGACGGCGGTCTCAAGCGCTGGTTGTCGCGGGCCACGCTGACCAAGAACGACGAGCCGACGGAACTGCTTTGTGACATTCTCGCGTATCTAAAGCTGCCGTGCCCTACGCAAGGGCAGGGTGCTCTGCGAATGTGGGGGCAAACCGGTGATCGGCCAACAGTGTGGATTGCTGCGGCAGATCCCGTGAATCTTGAGCCGAGGCTGGATCGTGTTTTCCTGCATGCTCTCGGAGCGGCTCGGGCGTCCGCGTCGGATCTGCGGCCGCTATTCGACCATCTGCAGAGCAAGCTCGAAGATGACGCAAGTTTCGGCTTCGCCCGGGTAGGATCCTGCGGCTATTTGCGCGCTGACGAACCGATAGCGACGGCGTCAGAGCCGGCCTACGTGCTAAACCTCCAAATACCGACGGAGTACATGCCATCGGGTGATGGCGCCGCCAGTTACCGTAATTTGAGAAGCGAGATTGAGATGGCGCTCCACGATCACGAGGTCAATCGTCGCCGCGAGGAGCAAGGCGAGCTGGCCGTCAATTCATTGTGGCTGTGGGGTGGCGGTTACGCTCCCGAGCAAGAGACGATTTCGCTACCACCGTTGTATGCGGACGACCCGTTAATAAAAGGGTATTGGTTTTGCAAGACCGGGGTTGTCGACTCATGGCCCGGCACAATTGCGAGCTGTATTGAATTGTCAGGCGCCGGCTTTGTTGCCGTAGCGAGTGAGGACAGCGACAGCGAATTGCTTGAAGCGTGCCTGCATGAGGCGCGTGCCGCGCTGCGCTCGGGTCGTTTGAGTCGACTGACGCTGATATTTCGGGACGGTATTCGTGCTGAGGTGCGTCGCGCGAACGCTCTGCGAGTGTGGCGTCGAACGTCGGTGTTTCTCAATTGACCACGTCCAGGCCCGCACGCCCAATTGTTTCGAGAAGCGAACCGGCTGCCGGTGTCATCGAAGGGCTGACGGGTATCGATCCGTTGTTCGCGCGTCTGTATGCGACGCGCGGTGTAACGGCGGCAATGCAACTTGACTACGGGCTCGCTGCACTCGCGCCAGTCAGTTCACTCGACAACATCGACGCCGCCGTGGCTTTACTGTGTGAGAAGCGCGACCAGCGCATAACCGTTGTTGGTGATTTTGATGTCGATGGCGCAACCAGTACGGCGCTCGTACTCCGCTGCCTGCGCGCATTCGGTTTTGCAGAAATCGATTATCTCGTGCCCAATCGATTCGAGTTTGGTTACGGGCTGAGCCCGGAAATCGTTCAAGTCGCAGCCGAACGATTCCCTGCGCTACTCGTCACAGTCGACAACGGTGTATCGAGTATTGCGGGCGTTGCCGCTGCCAAAGCAGCCGGCATCGCGGTGCTTGTTACTGATCATCATTTGCCGGCCGACGAACTGCCGGATGCCGATGTAATCGTTAATCCCAACCTCACGGGCAGCGAATTCTCGAGCCGCAATCTCGCAGGTGTCGGCGTCGCGTTTTACTTGATGGCAGCACTTGGTCGCGAGCTTGAAAAGCAAGGCCAGGCGGGTGCCGCGAAAGTGCCGGCGCAGTATCTCGATCTTGTAGCCTTGGGTACGGTGGCCGACGTCGTGCCGCTTGACCACAACAACCGAATCCTGGTGCAGCAGGGCTTGAGCCGAATACGTGCCGGTAAGACCGTAGCCGGCATTCGCGCATTGCTTGAGCAATCGGGCAAGCAGCTCGCGCGCACAGTAAGTACCGATCTTGGATTTGTCGTTGGCCCTCGCATCAACGCAGCCGGCCGGCTCGAAGATATGTCGGTGGGTATCGAATGCCTGCTAAGCGACGATCAGTCTGTTGCCGGGCAGCATGCGGTTGTGTTGGATCGAATCAACAAAGATCGGCGCGAGATCGAATCAACAATGCGTGAGCAGGCGTTTGCCTACGTCAAGTCGCTCGATTCACGCAAATGGCCATCTTGTGTTTGCGTTTACGAGAAGTCCTGGCATCAGGGTGTGGTGGGTCTGATTGCGGCGCGTGTAAAGGAACGATGCCACCGTCCTGTAATCGCATTTGCGCGAGAATCGGTGGGTTATCTGAAAGGGTCCGGTCGATCTGTTGCAGGCGTGCACATGCGTGATCTCCTGGAGGCAGTTTCAAGCACGCACCCGGGCCTCGTCACCAAGTTCGGCGGGCATGCCATGGCGGCCGGGCTGTCGATCGCCGAATCCGACTACGCGAAATTCAAAAAGGCTGTTGAAACGCAGCTCGACAGACTGTACCCAAACGCTGATTTCTCCGGCGCCATCGTTTCTGACGGCGTGCTGGATAGCGCGGCGATCGCCCGCTGGGGCGGGCTCCTGCAGACTGCGGGGGCGTTGCGAGAAGCGGGTCCATGGGGTTCGGCGTTTCCCGAGCCCGTGTGGAATGGCGATTTCAAGGTCATTGAACAGCGGACTGTCGGCGAAAATCACCTCAAGATGCGAGTCCGCTCGGCGAGCGGTGGCGATGTGATTGATGCGATAGCATTCAACCAGGCGGGCGCAGCCTATCGCGGCGTCGTGCAGCTTGCCTACCGTCTCGACGTTAACGAGTATCGCGGCGCACAAACGCCGCAGCTGATTGTCGAGCAAATTGAAGCGTTATAGTCAGGCGCTGCATGTTAAGATCGCGCCGCCTAACACCTTGAGTTCATGATGGAAACGAGTCAGATCAAACAGACAATAAGTGATCTTGCTGAACGCACTTCTGCGTTGAGGAGGTATCTTTGACTACGATGCCAGGTCAGAGCGCCTGACTGAAGTACAGCGCGAACTCGAACAACCTGACATATGGAACGAGCCTGAGCGCGCGCAGGCGCTCGGGCAGGAACGTGCGCAACTCGAGCAAGTGGTGCATTTGCTCGACGATCTGACGTCGGGACTCAGTGAAACCGCAGAGCTCTTGCAACTCGCTGAGGAAGAAGACGATGCTGACACGGTTGCCGAAGTTGAAAGCGACCTCGGCAAATTCGAAAAACAACTCGCCGGGCTGGAGTTTCGCCGCATGTTCTCCGGCGAAATGGATACGAATAACGCGTATCTTGATATTCAATCAGGCGCTGGCGGCACGGAAGCCCAGGATTGGGCCGAGATGATTCTGCGGATGTATTTGCGCTGGGCTGAATCACACGGCTTCAAGGCCGAGGTTATTGAAGCATCTGCGGGTGAGGTTGCCGGGATAAAAAGCGCGACAGTTCATGTCATCGGCGAATACGTTTATGGCTGGCTTCGTACCGAAACCGGCGTGCACAGGCTGGTGCGAAAATCGCCGTTCGATTCCGGTAATCGACGACATACGTCGTTTGCTTCGGTATTCATTTCACCGGAGGTCGACGACAACATCGACATAGAGATAGACCCATCTGACCTGCGTATTGATGTTTATCGTGCCAGTGGTGCAGGTGGACAGCACGTTAACCGAACGGAGTCGGCTGTGCGCATCACGCACTTGCCGACGAATACTGTTGTGCAGTGTCAGAATGATCGATCGCAGCACAAGAACAAAGCGCAGGCAATGAAGCAGCTCAAGGCCAAGCTTTACGAACTCGAGCTACAAAACCGTCGCGCTGAGGCATCCATCGTAGAGGAAGGAAAAGCCGATGTCGGTTGGGGTAGCCAGATCCGTAACTACGTACTGGACCAGAGCCGTATTAAGGATTTGCGTACAGGCATCGAAACCGGTAACACTCAGGCTGTCCTCGATGGCGGACTTGATGATTTCATTGAAGCCAGTCTCAAGCAAGGACTGTAATTACACCACAGCAGACACGGAAGATACGTGACAGACGAAAACACACAGGACGAAGGGAAACTCATTGCAGAGCGGCGTCGCAAGCTCGACGAACTGCGTGAGCATGGTCGTGCGTACCCGAACGATTTTCGGCGCAATGCTACGGCTGATGAATTGCACAAAACTTTTCATGGCCACGATGATGAGACGCTACGCGAGGAAAACATCGAGGTAGCTGTTGTCGGGCGGATGATGGTCAAACGCGTCATGGGTAAAGCGAGCTTCATCAAATTGCAGGATCGCTCCGGCCAGATTCAGATACGACTGGAACGTGATCGCTTGCCCGAAGGCGACTATCAAGCGTTCAAGAAATGGGACGTCGGCGATATCGTTTCCGCAAGAGGCTCGCTATTCAGAACCAAGACCGGCGAGTTGACAGTCATGGCAGAAGAAGTGCGGCTGATAACCAAATCTCTGCGTCCGTTGCCAGAGAAATTTCACGGCCTTGCCGATCAGGAGACACGTTACCGCCAACGCTACGTTGACTTGATTATGAACGCAGGCAGCGCCGAGGTCTTTCGCATACGATCTGCCGTGGTTTCCTATATTCGAGCCTTCCTCGATGCGCAGGATTATCTCGAGGTCGAAACCCCAATGATGCAGACCACGCCAGGTGGCGCCATCGCACGACCATTTACGACGCACCATAACGCCCTCGACATGTCTTTATTTCTGCGCATAGCACCGGAACTTAACCTCAAGCGACTTGTGGTCGGCGGATTCGAACGTGTCTACGAGATCAACCGCAACTTCCGCAACGAAGGTGTTTCGACGCAGCACAATCCCGAGTTCACAATGCTCGAGCTGTATCGTGCCTACGCAGACTACGAAGACCTTATGGACATGGTCGAAGCACTGCTGCACGGCATGGCCGACTCCGTTCTGGGTTCGAACATTGTCAAATATCAGGGCGAGGAATTCGATTTCGGCAGTACCTATGCGCGCATGACAGTGGAAGACGTTATTCGGCACTTCAATCCCGACATCGACGCGACCAGGCTTCGCGATCGTGATTACCTGGTTGGCATTTGCGAGAAACTCGGGATTCCCGTCAAAGACAGCTACGGAGCCGGCAAACTGCAGGTCGAAATTTTTGAAAAGACCGGCGAAGACAATCTCCGCCAGCCTACATTCGTTACTCAGTACCCAACTGAAGTCTCACCGTTGTCGCGCTGCAATGACGAAGACCCGTTCGTGACGGATCGGTTCGAGTTCTTTATTGCCGGACGCGAGATTGCGAACGGCTTCTCCGAGCTCAACGATCCCGAAGATCAGGCGGAGCGATTCCGTGCGCAGGTCGCGAATCGCGATGCAGGTGATGACGAGGCTATGGCCTTCGATCACGACTATATCCGGGCGCTGGAGTACGGCATGCCGCCGGCAGCCGGTATCGGTGTGGGGATCGACCGCCTGGTGATGTTGCTGACGAACTCCCCGTCGATTCGTGACGTCTTACTATTCCCGCACATGCGACCCGAAGTATTCGACTAGCGAGCGTCACACGGTCACGCTACCGGGTACGCGCTCTCGCTTAACTTCACTCGGCATCCCTGCCTCGCTCAGATCGAGCTCCGCTTGCTTTGGCGTCCTGCGTCGCGGCGCTGCGCACGACGCTCGAGCG
>JAOTUU010000171.1 GCA_029863705.1 Gammaproteobacteria bacterium | reverse complement strand
GTATGTACCGGCGCAACAGAGGGTTTATTCAGTGCCATCCAGGCTATCGTACGACCGGGCGACGAGGTAATCGTGTTTGACCCCGCCTACGATTCCTACGAACCCTCCGTCACGCTGGCCGGTGGTATCACGCGACATGTGCCACTCACAATTTCGGATGACGGCTTCGATTTTCACATCGACTGGCAACAACTCGAAACGACCGTCAACGATAAGACTCGCCTGATCATCGTTAATTTCCCGCACAACCCTACCGGGGCTATTCTTTGCGCAGACGACCTGAACTACCTGGCCGACATCGTTCGCAGCACGAACGCGTACTTATTGTCCGATGAGGTTTACGAGCACATCATATTTGATGACAAGTCACACCACAGCCTGGCCAGCCACGATGAGTTATGGCGGCGCAGTTTCGTCATCTGTTCTTTCGGCAAGACCTTCCATGCGACAGGCTGGAAAGTCGGCTACTGCCTGGCGCCGAGCGAGCTCACCGATGAGTTCAGACGCGTGCATCAATTCACGACGTTTGCAGTAAGCACACCGATGCAACACGGCCTTGCTGATTATCTTGTAAGCAACCCGGAATTTTACGAAAATCTATCGGCGTTTTACCAACAAAAGCGCGACCTCTTCTGCGGCCTGCTCAAAGATACACGCTTCCGCTTCACACCTGCACGAAGCACATTTTTTCAGATTGTTGAGTATGGCGACATCAGCAACGAACTGGACGTGTCGCTCGCCAAAAAGTGGACACGCGAGATAGGTGTTGCTTCGATACCTTTGTCGGTCTTCTGCGAGAAACCGTTCACTGGCACACGTCTGCGATTCTGCTTTGCGAAGGACGATGCGACGTTGGCCGACGCTGTCGAGAAACTGAAACAGTTGTAGCGACGACCAGTTGGGCAACCGGGCTAGCTGCCCAGCTGATACACCAGCAACGCACCGAAGTAGCCGATTGATGTCATGTAGATCCAGGCAAACGCCGGCCATCGCCAACCGCCGGTTTCTCGCCGAATAACTGCAAGTGTCGCAGCGCATTGCAAGCAGCAGGCGTAGAAAATAAGCAAGCCAAGCACCATGGGCAGCGTAAACACCAGGCGGCCATCGGGCCAGGTTGCTGATTTCAGCCGCGCAGACAACGTCGACTCATCGGCTTCATCGCCGACGGCATAGATCGTACCCATTACGGCAACAACGACTTCGCGTGCCGGGAAGCCGGCGATGACCGCTGACGATACTCGCCAGTCCCAGCCGAGCGGTTCGAATACCGGCTCGACAAATTTGCCGGCACGCCCCAGCCAACTTTGTTCCAACTGGACTGCCGCCGCTTCGTTTACGGTAAGGCCGGGATCTATGTCGTTTACCCTCGGGTAATAGGACAGTGCCCAGACGACAACGGCTACGGCAAATATGACGGTACCAGCTCGGTACAGGAAGATCTTTGCACGCGTATAGAGTTGCATCAGCACAGTTTGAATATTGGGCCGCCGGAATTCAGGCAGCATGAGTGCGAATGGCGGCTTCGGGCCGCGTAGTGCGGATTTGCGAAGCAGCAACGCCGTCAAGACGCCAGCAACTATTCCGAATATATAGAGGCCGAATAAAACCAGCCCCTGCAAATTAAGGAAACCGATGTCGTTGGCCGGAACGAATGCCGCGATGAGTAATGCGTAAACCGGTAACCTGGCCGAGCAGGTCATGAAAGGAGCAGCGATTATGGTCGCAATTCGATCGCGGCGGTTTGGTATGACTCGCGTTGCCATGATGCCCGGAACAGCGCAGGCAAAACTCGAAATCATCGGAATTATCGACTGTCCGGATAAGCCGACCGACCGCATTGCCCTGTCCATGAGGTACGCCGCACGGGCGAGGTAGCCCGAGTCTTCAAGCAGGATAATGAACAGGAACAGAATGATTATTTGCGGCAAGAAGATAACAACACTGCCCACGCCCGCGATGACGCCGTCCGAGACCAGGCTGGATAAGGCACCACCACCGAGTTGGCTGTTTGCTATGGACCCCAGTGCGGCTGTCACGTTGTCAATCAAGTCCATGACAGGTGTCGCCCAGGCAAATACAGCCTGAAATACGATTGCCATGACCAGGAACAGGCCTATCGTTCCCGGTATGGGTTGATTGATCCAGGATCTCAGCCGGGACCGCCAGGAATAGAAAACCGGAACCTGGTTTTGTACTTCGCTAAGCACTTCGCGAACCCACGCATAACGGACACGTGCTTCCCTGGCCAGTGGCGGCTCGGAACCGAACAACTTCTCGCGGAATCGCTGGACCTCAGCTTCTGCGTTGTCGCCGAGACACTCCAGGACGTGTTTATTTGCTCCGATCGGGCCGTCGATCAGCAGGCGTTCAATCTCGGCCGGCCGCAGAGGGACTGTCGCGTGTTCGGCGAGCTCTCTTGCCGCAGATGACAACTCGGGCCAGGACTCGCTGGGTGCGGGTGCCGGCTGACCTGCCAGCTCGACAAGTGCATTACGCAGGTCGTTAATGCCTTTGCCGGTGGTGGCAACAACCGGGCAGATCTGCACGCCGCTGAGCCTCGCCGACAGGGCATCGATATCAAATTTCAAACCGCTGGCCTCGGCGGCGTCCGACATCGTCAGCGCAACGAGGACCGGTAAATCCAGCTCCAGCAATTGCTGCACGAGGTACAAACCCTGATACAAATTGGTGGCATCGACAACGGCGAGTATGCCGTCGGGTGGCTGCGTACCTTCAATGCGGCCAAGCACAACGTCTACCGTAATATGTTCTTCCAGCGAATGAGCACTGAGACCATGTGTGCCAGGAAGATCAACCAACTCAATCTTCTGGTTGTCTGTCTTCAACGTGCCGATGTGCCGTTCGACCGTGACGCCCGGATAGTTTCCGATGCGTTGGCGCATGCCTGTCAAACGATTAAAGAGCGTACTTTTTCCGGAATTCGGACTACCGACAACCGCTATGCTGGCGTCCGGCTGCCGGCTTACTGGGATGTCTTGCAGGAGTACGCGGGTTTCGGTTTGCTTAGTCACCAGACTCGAGAGACGACACCGTAAAGTGCCTGGCCTGCTCCTGACGGAGCGAAATGCCGGAGCCGAACAACCTGAATTCCATCGGGTCGCCGCCAAGGGCCGCACCCGCGAGCTCGACTTCGGCGCCCTCCACCAGCCCGAGCGTCATCAATCGCTGAACCTGTGGATCTCTTGGGTCGACGGCTGCGATGACAGCCTTTTGGCCGCGTCTAAGCGAAGAGAGAGCTTTGCAATTATTGTCCATTTACCGCTTGTCCTAGCCGCACCGGAAACGTCGATATTGAGCCAAAACCGGATTTTTCAGGTGCTTTGCCTAACTTGGCGCAAATGATAATGATTCGCATTACGATAAGCAATAGGGGATTGTACGGATAGACCAAAAGCGTGACGGCCGTCTCTTGATTACAGTACCGGCTTGCCGATTTCGGCCGGTAACACCGCCTCAATTCGCTCCATTACGTCAAGCCGATGAACGAGATCGTGGATGTAATCCAGCTGGTCCGTTTCCAGAACCAGCACGTCGCTCATGGCGTAGGAACCAATCCAGTCTTCGTACAGGCGATCCAGCCGCTTGAGATACGGCAACGGAACATCCTGCTCCATTTTGCGGCCGCGCAGGCGAATTCGCTGGCGTAACGTGCGCATGGAGCAGCGCAGATAGATCATCAGGTCGGGTGGCTGAATCGCATCGAGGATCGCACCGTAAAAGCCCTGGTAGGTTTGCCAGTCGCGCTTGGAAATCTTCCGCATCTGGAACAACGCCGTCGCGAAGATCTCGGCGTCTTCGAAAATGGTTCGATCCAGTGCCACGACTCCAGGCTGCCTGTCCAATTCCTGGTGCAGCCGAAACTTGTTGCTCAGAAAGTACAGCTGCGACTGGAACGCCCAACCCTTCATGTCTTTGTAAAAATCGGCCAGGTAGGGGTTTTCGTCATTGGGCTCATAGAAAGGCGTTACACCGTAGGTTCGTGACAAGAATTCGACGAGCGTCGATTTTCCCGAACCCATATTTCCAGCAATTGCGATTGACCGTTTCACGATTGTGCTACTTTACCGTATTCCAAGGTTCAGGATGCGCAACGTGAACGACGCAGCACCGCCAGTACTGATTTCAGAATCCGATATAGCCACACGAGTCAACGAGCTCGCAAGACAGATTTCAGCCGATTACCAGGACAAGGGCGACCTCGTTCTCATTGGTGTGCTGAAAGGCGCCTTCATTTTTCTTGCAGATTTGTCCCGGCAATTGACCATACCTCGCACGATCGAATTCATCGCTGTATCGAGCTATGAGAATAGCAACGTGGCCAGCGGTGCTGTTCGCCTCGTCATGGACGTCCGCGGCAATATCGAGGGACGTCATGTGCTCATCGTCGAGGACATCGTCGACACGGGTCGAACGCTCGAATACCTGATCGGCATGCTTGAGTCCCATGGGCCAGCCTCAATTCGAGCCTGCGCTTTACTGCATAAACCGGGAAGCACCGAAGTCGAGGTTGATATCGACTACGTTGGCTTCGGAATTGGTGGCGAATGGGTCGTGGGTTATGGCCTCGATTATGCCGAGCACAATCGCACGCTGCCCTATATCGGGAAAGTAAAACCCGCGGATTGAATTCTCTGCTAATGGTCGGCGCAGTCGTCGGTTTCTATCTCGATCGTCGAATGACCGACGCCGTACTCATCCAACATGATCTTCTTGATCTGACGAATTATCGACGTCGGGTTGTCGAGTTTTCCGTTCAGGCGAACATGCATGGTCATCATCAGATCCTGCGGAGTAAGACCCCAAACGTGTACATGATGTACACCTGCCACTTGTGGCACCTGGGCAATAATGCGTTCTTGTATGGCCGGTACATCGAGCCAGTCCGGCGCGCCTTCCAGCAGCACGTGGGCGCTACGTCGGACAAGTAACCAGGCGCTTTTCAGGATAAGCATGGCTACAGCAATGGACAGAATCGGATCGATTGGCATCCAGCCGCTGTAAATAATAACGATAGCGGCAATGATCGCGGCAACTGAACCCAGCAGGTCGCCGGCGACATGCAACGCAGCGCCACGGATATTCAGGTTCTCTCTGTCACCGCCATGCAGGACCGCGAAGGCGATGATGTTGACGACAAGCCCTGCCGATGCAACCACCAGCATCGTCTCCCCCATGACATCAGATGGCCTAATGAATCGTTGCACCGCCTCAATCAGAATCCAGCCAACGATAGCGAGAAGGGTCAAGCCGTTCACAAAGGCGGCAAGAATCTGGAACCTTTGATAGCCGTAGGTGAGTTTTTTGTCGCCAGGCCGCTTGCTGACGCTGAAAGCAACCGCCGCAAGCCCGAGGGCGATTGTGTCGGACAACATATGACCAGCATCGGCCAACAGCGCCAGTGAACCGGACAGGATGCCGCCGATCACTTCGACAACCATGAAGGTGCCCGTCAGAACGAGCGCAATGACGACGCGGCGCATGTTGCTGCTTGTCTGCTCGCGATTGTGCCCGTGAGAATGGCCGTGGGAATGATTCATGGCGTCTGGCCTAGTTCTCGCCGCTGTCGTTGCTAAGCCGGTATATCAGTATCGCTGCTCTCTTGATTGCCAGCGGCAGTGATGTGAGGTCGAGCGATTCGTCAGGCGTGTGGCCTCCCGTGCCGAGTGCCCCGAGACCCGCAAGGCTGTCAGCGTATGGCGCAACAAACGATATATCTGCCGCACCACGTCGCGCCGGGTCAAGCGCCGGCATCGGTCCACGACCGAGCGCCTCGTTCACGCCCGACAGGGCAACCTGCAGCTGACGATTGCCCTCCGTCGGGGGCATTGACGGATAACGATCCCAAAATCGAATAGTCGCGCTGGTGTTTGGCAAGCTGGCCGCAACTACTGCGCGCATTTTGTCGCGCGTCCTTTCGAGTTGCTCCTGGGAGATTGTTCGAATGCCGCCATGAACGATGACCTTGCGCGGCACGACGTTTCTCTTGCCGAAGGTCTTGCCGCGGTTTTGTTGCGCATCGTACTCAACATCTGTACCGCCCTGTATCGTGCCGGCATTGAACGTCAAGTACTCCTCGCCACGAACTTCGTCGTAAAAACCATTAAGGATACGTGCGGCTTCAAAAATTGCACCGGCGCCAACATCTTCACGAAAAATTGCTGACGAATGTGCCTGCTTGCCGGCCACTTCCAGTACCCAGCTACTTGAACTGCGCCTGGCGATCGTAGCCCAGTCGGTACCATCGAACGTAACTGCAGACTCGAAGCCCAAAGCAACGTCCGCCCACTCGCCCGCCTCTACAAGGTGCTCGCGCGAAATGGAAAGCGGTGTACCGGTTTTCTCCTCATCGCCGCTATAAACGACAACGACGGGAATGTTTTTCAGCGCACCAATCTCAAGCAAGGCTTTCAGCGCATAGACGATCGTAACGTTGCCCGCCTTCATGTCGTCGACGCCGGGCCCGTAGCCTGTATCGCCCTCTCGCCTGAACGACTGAAATTTATCATCAGACTCGAAGACAGTATCCAGGTGACCGATCAGCAAAATCTTTTTGCCCTGCCCGGTTTTGCGAGCGATCGCGTGGCCTGCCCGGTTAACCTCCGGCGGCATTTCTATCCACTCGGTCTCAAGCCCGAGTCGATCGAGTTCACGCAACATAACGGCTCCGACTTCACGGACGCCTTCATGGTTCATCGTGCCGCTTCCGATATTGACGGTCTCTTCAAGCAGCGCGATGGCATCTTCGGCGTGGGAATCTATCCATTCGACCATGCGCCGCTCGTCAGCATTCAGCTCTGCGAGAACGTTAAACGAAAACAACAACAAGAATGCT
>JAOTUU010000022.1 GCA_029863705.1 Gammaproteobacteria bacterium | reverse complement strand
GCTACTTGACGAGTTGCTCTCTCTCGTTGCTGAAGATGCTGAGGCACTGGGCTGCACGGAAGAAGTCAACTCCCTTCAGCACATCGTGCAACGCGGCACCAGCGCGCATCGGCAATTGAAGAAGTTTGGACTCGAAATCGCTGCCGGTGCCAGCAAGGAAGATGCACTCAAGGCCGTCGTCGATAAGTTGATTCAGGATACCGCCGAAGGCCTGTAAATAAGGCCTTTGAGGGCTTTTCCGAGAGTGTGACGCTGGCCGCATTATGTAGCCTGTGACCCAGCTAGCATGCCGGTATGACACGCAAGGAAATTCAAATCGCCTGCTGGGTAAATGAGTGATGGAGACTCTCGATCTTCTCCTGCGCTCAGCCCTGGGTATCGGCGCGTTGCTGTACCTGTTGCTGGCCATCCGCGTCGCGCGCGCAGGGTCGCAATATGACAGTAATGTCATCGCATGTTTCTTCTTCCTCGCGGGTCTGCTCGTTGCCGGAGCGGCGATTTCTTTTGGCACGGACGACCCCCGAATTTATGGCGTTGGCCGAACCCTGACCTTCTTTTCATCAGGATTCCTGCCGGTTGTCTTTTACGTTGTGTACCGTGAATACACGGTAGGGCCCCCAAGGGCCATCCTGATAGCAATGTTGTCGGTCATTCCCATCGCGACAACTGTTCTCGCGTTGACGAATTCCGCGCATGGCATCATTTGGGCGGTCATCGAATCGGAAACCGGGATTCGTTTTACTGACGTTACGCAGCACTTCTGGTTCAACCGCGTGCACATGCCGTTCATGTACGGCATTTTCCTTTACACGGCATTTGCGCTGGCTGGCCGGTTGCCAACCATCGCGCTGGCGCACCGCAGAATCGTAATCATTCTCCTGGTCAGTGCAGTCCTGCCATTCGCGGCCAGCGTAATGAATGTCGTATTAAAGATTGGGCCGCTCGATTTTCCGTTTACGGCCTCGTCCTTCGTCTTGTTGCTGCCGCTGTATGCATATGCCGTTCTCTCAATTCGCTTTTATGAGTTCAGTCCGGTTGCGTATCAAACCTTGTTCGATCATGTGCGTGATCCGATATTCGTGATCGATAAGGAGGAAAAAATTATCTGCGCCAATCAAAAAGCGCAGGAGCTACTGGGTGGTACGGAACGAGAATTGATTGGGCAGCGTCTTTGGGAGGATTTCCCTGAAGCAAGAGCCATCCTGAAGCAGGCCAATGAACTTGACCTGACGCAAACCCTGCGATTCCACAAGGACAATATCTACGAACTCAGCGTGGCGCCGCTGACCGGTCGCAAAGGGCAAGCGCTTGGTATGGTCGTTGTGTGCCGAGATGTCACAGAGCGTCGCAAAGCATTGAGCAAGCTCTCGGATAGCGAGCACTTGATACGTACGCTTATCGAAACGTCGTCTAGCGGCATCCTCAGATTCTCCCAGGATCGAAGTGAGGAAGGCCCCCGATTCCGTTGCATTTTTGCAAACCGCGCTGCAGAGTCGTATCTGGGTTTCGACGATAGTGCGCTGGTCGGAATGCCGCTCGATAAGCTGTTGCAGCTCGAACCGCAGAGGCTGATTACGCATTTCACCGGTGCGTCGGGTAAACGCTCACCGATCAGTTTCGAAACTTCGGCAGACCATGCCGCAGGCGAAAGTTGGTTGCGTATCGTCGTCGAGCCTGTCGGCGATGATTTATCGGTGACACTGATCGACATCACGCAACGCAAGCGCAACGAAGACAAAATGCTCGCGGACGCATTGCGTGATCCGTTGACGGGTGTTCTCAACCGTCGGGGCTTTGAGAAGGAAGGGATCGCCAGTATTCGTGCGAACGATCAGGGCGCAGTGATATACCTCGATCTAAATCAGTTCAAAACCATTAACGACCGCTTCGGGCACCAGGCCGGCGACGCGCTGCTCAAAGCCTTTGGCCACCGCCTTGGGTTCTGTTTGCGACCTGAAGACGTGATGGGTCGTCTCGGCGGAGATGAATTCGCAATCGTCCTGCCGGGAGTCAGTGTTGAGGATGCCAAGCACGTCGCGGCGCGCCTCGTGCAAACAGCACAAGAGGCCTACATCATTCAAGGTGAGGAAATTAAGTGCACCGCGAGTGTTGGTATTGCACTAATGCCGAAGCATGGCGAAGAGCTTTGGCATCTCATCAGCGTCGCCGACCAGGCGATGTACAGCGCCAAGGATCTCGATCAGGACGAAGCAGCCAATGACCGAGCCGCCTACGTGGACGCCGCAACAGCGACCTGATTCTCTAGAACCCTGGAATAACCACGATATCTGCGGTCGCCGTATTCACAGCGTCATAGACGATCGCAGTGACGACGTCACCCAACCCGAGGTCGACCTGAAGCGGCCCGGTAACGATGGTTTTTTCGCCTGTAACGGTCAGGTAAAGATCGAAACTACCTTCAGGCAGTTGCGTCAGCAAAGGGTCCAACCCCGCGGTCAAGCCTGCAAATCGTGGCGGTAATTCGGCGATGTCCGCAGCCGCTTCGACAATGTAGAGATCCAGGGAGTCGTGATTTGTTTCTGTATAAACAACGGTAAACTTGGCCAGCGTTTCGATAGATCTTCGGTTTGGCACGGTCGGCAGTGACACCGGGCTGGCACCGTCGCCGAGGACGTAATAGTCGACTCGTGCTCCTGGCGCCATGAAAATATCATTGTTGATGAGTATTGTGCCGATGTTGTCAAACGCGGTGTAGGTGATCGGTAGCACGCCGACCGGAACCTCCGTTTCAGCGCTTATGCCGAGATAATCCTGATCTTCGATGATTGGTGTGGTCACTGGATCATCGACATAGATGTCGACTGCGCCGAGGTCCTGTGATGCGTGGATGAAACGCACCGTTGGTGGATACAGAGGATCGACGATGTTTGTGGTTGCTCCTGTCTCCGTATTGAACGCACGTACTGAAACCGGCCCGCGATCGTTGGCATCGGTATCGAATAGGATGAACAGCATGGTCGTAGCCGCTTCCATCGTCAGCACATCCGACGTGAACAGAATATCCTCGGGTATGCCGGCGGTTGTTATTGTCAGAACGTAGTCGCCAGCCTGGAAGTCCATTGGCGGTAACTTGCTGCCCGGCGTCAATGTTGCAATTTCATTGCCAGCGACCGGTACGATGGCGGCATCGGCAAAGTAGATGTCGACGTCACCCAGTGCCGCTGAAAAATGCCCGAAGCTTGTCTCGAGCACGGTGTCTCCATCAGCGTACACACGCTCGGCCCTTTCCCAAAACGTTAACGTCGGCGCCGCCAGGTCGCCGCTAATGACAAACGTGTATTCCATGTCCTTGACGACCTGAAGGAGCTGGCTTGCAAGACGTGTTTGCTCGGTCTCACCCGCGAGCAGCGCGTCAAAATTAAACGTGTACTCGAAGTCGTCGAACTGTGTTTTGGTCGACGCGGCCTTGAAGTCCAGGTTGCCAAGTGAGCGTTCTTCGATGAAGAACGATATTGTTGGCGACGCGCTAATAGCGTTAATCGCCTGGATAGATCCTTTGCCCGTTGGGTCCGGAAATTTCGAGCCGCTCGTGCAAGCAGAGATGAGGAGTGCAGCGAGGCAGCCCGATAATAGGAGGAAACGTCTCATTCAATAAATCCGATAGTCCAGTACATATGCGACACGCAGGTCGCGCTCAAGTTTCGTTGTGCAAGTCTTACTTCGTCGATTCGAATCCGTAAATCGATTTGACCTCGAGAAATTCTTCGAGGCCGTGCGAGCCCCATTCGCGGCCATTGCCCGACTGCTTGTAGCCGCCGAAGGGTGCCATTGCATCGAGATGGGCGCCATTGATATGCACCATACCCGTTCTGAGTCGTGCGGCGATACTGCGAGCGCGGTCGAGGTTCGCTGAGCTTACATAGCCTGACAAACCATAGGGGGTGTCATTCGCAATGCGCACGGCATCATCGTCGTCAATGAAAGGGATAATTGACAGCACAGGCCCAAAGATTTCCTCCCTGGCGATCGTCATATCATTGCTCACGTTGGCAAATACCGTTGGTCGGGCAAAGTAACCTCGGTCGAGTCCCTCAGGTCGACCTGTGCCACCTGCAGCCAGAGTAGCGCCTTCGTCGATTCCCTTCTGGATAAGGTCCTGAACTTTGTTCCACTGCAGCTCAGATACCAGCGGGCCAACCTCAACGCCGTCATCGCGCGGATTACCGACAATTGTCTTTTGGGCCACATCTGCGGCTATCGCCGCCGCCTCGTCGACCCGGTCTGCGGGCACAAGCATGCGCGTTGGCGCATTACAGGATTGCCCGGTATTGTCAAAGCACTCGGCCGCGCCTGAGCTGACGGCTTGCTCAAAATCGGCGTCGTCCAGCAGAATGTTTGCAGATTTTCCGCCCAGTTCCTGCGCGACACGTTTTACAGTGGGTGCAGAGTTTTGCGCTACTGCGACACCAGCGCGAGTCGAGCCCGTAAATGACATCATGTCGATGTCCGGGTGCTGACTCAGAGCCGTTCCTACGCCCGGGCCGTCACCATTGACGAGATTGAATACACCGGCAGGGACGCCTGCCGCATCCAGAACCTCTGCAAAAACCATAGCGTCGAACGGCGCGATCTCGCTTGGTTTCAAGACCATCGTGCAACCCGCGGCCAGAGCTGGGGCAACTTTGACGGCGATCTGGTTCATTGGCCAGTTCCAGGGGGTAATCAAGCCGCAAACACCGATCGGCTCTTTGACGATGCGTGTCGTTCCGTGTTGTTCGCTGAATTTAAAGCTCTTTAGTGCCTCGAGCGCGGCCTTGATATGCTGCGGTCCGCTGGCCGCCTGGGCGTTCTTCGCCAGTCCCCAGGGAGCGCCCATTTCATCCATGATGGCTGCAGCGATGTCGTCATGCCGTTTTGCATATTCGTCCAGGATTGCCTGCAGCAGGACGACGCGCTCTTCACGGGTCGTTTGTGAAAAGCCCTCGAACGCACGTTTGGCGGCGGCAACAGCAAGATCAACATCAGCGGCAGAGCCCAGGCTAATGTGCCCGCAGACTTCTTCGGTGGCCGGGTTGATAACATCGCAAGCATTAGGCGTGACCGGGTCTACCCACTTGCCGTCGATGTAGAATTGCAGCATTTCGCGCATGTCTGATCCTGTTTAAACGAGCCGCGAATCATAGCGTAAAATGGCGTGTGTAGCCTGCTTGTGACAGGCGAGGGAGATATATCAGTGGCATCGAACAAAGAACTGCTTGCGATCCGTGAAAGGGCAACACCGCGGGGAGTCGGTACGCAAACGACTGTTTTTGCGGACAGGGCGAGAAACGCCGAAATCTGGGATGTTGAGGGCAGACGCTATATAGATATCGCTGCCGGCATAGCCGTCACGAATACCGGACACAATCATCCGCGCGTCATCGAGGCAGTAAAGACGCAACTGGAGCGATTCAGCCACACCTGTTTCCAGGTCGCACCCTATGATGTCTATGTGCAACTCGCCGAACGCCTGAATGCGCTGGCACCCGGGGACACGCCGAAGAAGACGATGTTTCTTACGACGGGTGCAGAAGCCGTTGAGAACGCAATAAAGATTTCGCGGAAGTTCACGGGGCGCAGTGCTGTAATCGCCTTCAGCGGCGCCTTCCACGGCCGCACCATGATGTGCATGGCGCTAACCGGCAAGGTCGTTCCGTACAAGGCCGGTTTCGGGCCGTTTCCACCTGAAGTGTTTCATGTGCCGTTCCCGATCGACTATCACGGCGTGTCCATCGAAGATTCGCTGTCGGCACTCGAGACGCTGTTCAAGTCCGACGTTGAGCCGACTCGCGTTGCGGCGATGATCGTTGAGCCGGTGCAGGGCGAAGGTGGCTTTTACCAGGCGCCCGCCGAGTTTCTGCAGGCGTTGCGACGCATTTGCGACGAGCACGGCATCGTGTTGATTGCCGACGAAATCCAGACAGGCTTCGGCAGAACCGGCAAGTTGTTCGCGCTGGAACATGCGGGCGTTGAAGCAGACCTGATGACGGTGGCCAAGAGTTTAGCCGGTGGTTTTCCGTTGTCCGGCGTCATCGGCAAGGAGCACATCATGGATTCGATCGACCCCGGTGGCCTGGGTGGAACTTACGGTGGTTCGCCACTGGGCTGCGCCGCGGGTCTGGCCGTACTCGAGGTCATCGAAGAGGAAAAGCTGTGCGAGAAAGCGGTCGCGATTGGTGAAACAATACGAGGCTGGGCAAATGCTATGCAGGCCGAGCATGACTGCATTGGCCACATCCGCATTACGGGAGCGATGTGTGCCATCGAGTTCGTGCAGGGCGGCGATGCCAATAGCCCGGATGCAGAGCTGGTGAAACGAGTTGCCGCAGAAGCGCTTGCAAATGGCGTGATTTTCCTGACCTGTGGCGTCAGGGGAAATGTGATTCGGTTCCTGCCGGCTTTGACCATCGAGCCGGATTTGCTCAACGAGGCGCTGCAAGTGTTGGGCAACGCTATTGTTGCCAGTACCTAGACCTGTGCCAAAAATCTCTGCCGGTACTCGGCGGGCGGCAAGTCGTACCAGGACTTGAAAGCATTGGTGAAGGAACTGATGCTTGAATAGCCGAGCAGCATCGCGACTTCGAGCGCTTTGAGGCGCTCATCGCTCAGGTAGTTAATGGCGAGCACAGCCCGCACTTCCCGCAAGACCTTGTTGAAGCTCGTCTTTTCGGCTTTGAGCCTGCGCTGCAGCGTGCGGCGGCTAAGCTTGAGCGCGCGACATGCGGCGTCTGCATTGGCCTCGCCTTCGGCCATGAGTTCGGCGAGCATGCGTTTTAGCTGCGCCGCGCAGTTATCCTGCGAATACAGCGTGCGCAGGTACTTTTCGGCTTGTTCGATGAGTTGACCGTACATGATGGCGCGATGCTATCAGATTTCCCGATCAATCGTCCTTGATGCCCAGCCTTTCGTGCATCAACGGGCTGGTTGTTGTGTATTGCAGGCGTGCCTTCCGGCTCGGGTCGAGGCGCTCTTTGGCAGCAAAGGCAGCCAACGCCGCCTCGTGAAAGCCGCTCAGGATCAGCTTTTTCTTGCCCGGGTAATGGTTGATGTCGCCGACGGCGTAGATCCCTGGCGTACTCGTCTCAAATCGTTCGGTATCGACGTTTATTGTCTTGCGGTTTATGTCGAGGCCCCATTCTGCTATCGGTCCGAGTTTGGGGGCCAGACCGTAAAAGACAATTACGGCGTCGCACGCAACTTCACGCTCAGTCTCTCCGACATTGACGGTAATCGCTGTGATTCCGTCGCCGTCAGATTTGTATCCCGACACCTTCCCGATGATGGGTTCCACCTGACCGGCTTCTGCCAGCCTGAGCATGCTATCGACAGTGGCAGGTGCGCCGCGATATTCGTCCCGCCGGTGGATTAGCGTCAGCCTATCCGCCTTTGGAGCAAGGGCAAGTGTCCAGTCAAGTGCTGAGTCGCCGCCGCCCAGGATGACGATGCGCTTGCCTGCAAATTTCTCCGGATTGCGGACACGATAGAACAGGCTGCTTTCCTCAAACTCGGCAATTCCCTCGAAACGAAGCCGCCGCGGCTGAAACGAGCCAACGCCGCCCGCAATGAACACGGTACGAGTCCGAAACTGCGTGTCGTCGTCAGTCCTGATATCGAACCAGTCGTCATCGATTGCCTTCACCTCGGTCACTTCTTCTCCCAGGTGGAAAGTCGGCTCAAACGGCTTGATTTGCAGCATCAGGTTGGCGACGAGCTCCTCGCCGCTGCATTCCACGATGCCGGGAATATCGTAAATAGGTTTGTCCGGGTACAACTCGGCGCACTGGCCGCCCACAACAGGCATCGTATCGAGGACGTGTGCCTTGACACCCAGCAGGCCGAGCTCAAAAACCTGAAACAAGCCAACCGGACCGGCGCCCACAATCAGGGCATCCGTTTCAATAATTTTGTCTGACATCTATGTAGAACTCTCGCTTGGTATTGGCGCGAAATTCCGGATCGATATGTCCAGCGCGGCGGCAATCGTAGCAAAAATCGACCCTTGGAGTTACTGCGGAGTCGCAATAAATGCCGCGTAAAGCGCCGGGAAATCGACGTCATCCAGGTTGGTGGCGACCAGCACAGCTTCATCAAAATTCTGATCATCGGTGTAAATGCCGGGTGTGATGATCGTGGCTATGCCCGCCTGATGCGCTGACAGAAGGCCGTTGCGGGAGTCTTCGATGGCGACGCAGTCCTCTGCCGGCAAGCCGAGCCTGGTCAACGCCAGGAGGTAGATATCCGGCGCCGGTTTCTTCCGGTCGACGACGTCTCCGGCCAGATGCTTCGAAAGGAGTCGGTCAGGCTCATGAGTCTCTATGAAATGCCGGATGCGCTCCTTACCACCGCTGACTTTTAGCAATTGCCGATACAGTTGGCGATGCCAATGTCAGGAAAGGCCATTCTTGTCGAAGGCCCGGTTGAACGCTTTTCTGTGCGTGTCTTCGGTTTCGGACAGCGTACCATCCACGTCGAAGATAATTGCCTTGAACATCATCACTGTGAATAATATACGCAAAGTGGAATTATGAAAGAAAAATCAAGACCTTGTAAATTCGCCGTTGCGCCGATGATGGAGCAGGGACGACACTCTGAAAAAAGAGCTTGTGAGTCAGCCGGTTACGAAGAGCAAAAAAATCGTGTCGCACTCAAGTCGCACTGCCATTGTTCGTCCAATTTGCGCACATGCCGACACGAAAGAACGCTAATTCATACTTTGCCATTGTCGCTCGGCGATACGCCGCTGTTGGTCGATGTGATTGGCAAGATCGATCGCGCTGATGAGCCAGGGAGACTTCTGGGATCCGGCGCGATAAGCGGGGACGGGCAGCTGTTGGAGGCAGGCTCGTCGCTTCGCTTTGGGAACAGAAAGGCCGAAGTATTTTTCGCAGACGCGGTCCAGCGGGATCTCCGACTCTCCAAATTCCGCCAGCAGACCAAAGTACGTTGGGTTCATGCTCACCGGCCGAGGTACGTTGCGGATATGTGCTCGCGACTGTGGCCCAGCTCTTCAGCGATCGTTTCGCGCGCGCCCTCATCACGCGCGCGTTGAGCCTTGGTAAGGGATTTCGACGCTGGGCCACCGGCAACCGGCGCCTTCCAGCCGGTCTCTTCCTCGTAACGCTTTTGGGCGCATCGGTGGCGAAGCCCATGAGGGTTCTTGATGCCGGCTGTACGAATCTGACGGTCGTAACGAATCTGTTGTTCAATGTAATTCTTCTCGGCCGGAATCAATGCACCGCCCTTAGCGAATTTCCTGACCTCCTCCAGGAGTTGTCGCTGCTCGTCGTTCAATATCGGCACGGTTCGAGCCCGACCGCCCTTGGTCCAGGTGTCCTTCAGCTTGATGTGATCGTCCTTGATCGCGTAGTTGGGTCGGAACTTGATGGCTTCTTCGCGCCTCAGGCCAAAGGCGGCCTGCAGCCGGAGGCTCAGGGCGACGTATTCGTCCGAGACTCGAGCCAAGTGCGCCTCTTTGAGCTCCCAGGCCTTCGACTCGGTGGCAACCTGGCTGCGATTGCCAATGTCGAAAGCGGCATTGTCTTTAGGAACGATGTCGGGTTTGCCGATCTTCCTGGCCCACCGGCGAAGTGCGGCCATGTAGTTCTTGAGCGTGCCGACGCTGAGGCCCTGGTCTTTCCAAAGGGAGACCAGTGCCTCAACGTGTTTCGGCTTTAAGGATTTCGCCTGCATGCGTCTGTAACCCAGCTCATGCAACTGGTTGGCGATGCGATTGAGCATTCGTCGTCGCGTCGCCTGGGTGGAGAAACTTCCATCCCGATTTGCCTTACAAAGCTCTTTCAACTCGTAGTTCAGGTCCTTAATGGTGCATACCTCGATTGGTTAGTTTTGATGACCACCTCGCCGCCTGTTAAGCGAACGAGGTCCGATTGAAAATCGGATAAGGTCCAGGGACACCAGTCCCATACGGCCTGAAGCCGTGATCCGGTTCGCCGGGGTGCTCTGTTGAGCACCGTCGGCGGCTACCAGTTGATGGCCTCTTGGGCCAGTTGCTTTTCTTGAGTGGATTGCTACCTCCTTTATTGCTGAGTGAATGAAACTCCCACGGGTGTACCGACCTGGATAACCGGACAAAAAGATGCCCGGTCCAGGTGAATCTGCGAGGCCCTGAACCCCGCTATCTGGGATCGTGCTGACTTCGGCTGTGGCCGAACGAACAGCTCGTTTGAGAGTGCTGAACGCAAAGATTCAGCTAGGTGCGAAAATGGGCCCTGCAATCACTGATCGAGACCAATGATCGCTGCTCCCGATGCGGACCCTTGGGGAGCGGTTGCCACACTTCTCGCGGTGGCCGCGTTAAGTACCGAGGACACTAGTGCACGCCCAACACCTTGTAAAGCGACAAGTCCGACAGGCGACTGAGCGACATTGTCCTAACGGGTCCTGACGGGTCCTAACGTGTCCCCGGCGGTTCGCAAATTTCTTACATCGACTACCGGACTGGAGTCGAATTTCCCGCAGAAATGCGCAATCACTCGCGGGCCACTTGCCGGAGTGCCTGCCCAGACCGCGTGGTTGTGCGGTTTCCGAGCCGCGTCACTACAGCGCTTCGCACTGCAGTGACGCGGCTCGATCGTCACTGCCTGCCCACGCTTGCGGGCAGCCCACCGCGTTGCTCTTCCATTGGTACGTATCTCCCACAATTGACCCCCCCCCCCCTCAAGTTATCTATAGTCCTCGCAATCCCGCCGGACAGGGACCGTCCCATCGCCCTGGAGTCTCGCCATGTCCGCGCTGCGTATCCCGCTTCTGCTGCTGTTCCTCCTCGTATCAACATTCGCTGTCGCACAAGGCAATGGCGGCGGCAAGCCGAAGAGCGTCAAGACCGATGAGGTGTACTACCTCGTCCCCGATTCCGATGAGACGGGATCGCCATCCGGTGGTGGCGGCATTCAGCCGCTGGCGCCGCCGCCCGGCGGTGGGGGCTCTGGCCCCGATCCCTATCACGAGACCTATGCCCGGCAGAACATCCGGGAAGACCTGACGCCCTATGGCGTGGATCTGCTGGGCGAGCAGTTCGATCTCGCGACCGGCACTTTGTCCTTCAACCACACCGACGTCGTTCTGCCCGGCAACAACGGCCTGGAGGTCGCCATTCGGCGCACCGTGAACACGGCGCAGGGACGCTTCTATCCCAACAACGAGTTCGGCGACTGGGAACTCGATGTCCCGAAGCTGGAGATGACGGTCTCGAGTGAGGCATCCGGCTGGTGGCAGAGCGACCGTTGTACCGGCTGGAGCGATCCGGGCGACATCTACTATTTCGGAACCTGGTTCTATAACTACGAGTACTGGAACGGCCTGAAGATGCACATTCCCGGGCAGGGTGCGCAAACGGTGCTGGATAACCCGACAGCGCCGCTGAAAACCGGCGGCAACGTCGAGAAATCGACGTCCCAGTACTGGGACATCGAGTGCGGCAACATCGGCGGCAGCGAGACCTTCATCGCCACCTCCCCGAATGGCATCAAGTATCACTTCACGAAGCTGCGTTATCTCAGCGCCACCGGAGTCTTGAAGAACTACAAGGTCATGGGCCGAAAGCGCGCCCAGATGCTCGTGACCAAGGTCGAGGACCGCTTCGGCAACACCGTCAATTACAACTATACGGGCAGCCAGCTGACCAGCATCGTCGCGAGCGATGGTCGAACGATTACGATCAACTACGGGACGAACGGCCAGATCAGCACTGTGACGGCCAATGGTCGCACCTGGACCTACGGCTACACGACCTACACCGGCTACAACTGGGAGTTCCTGACCTCGGTGACGCAGCCCGATGGCGCGTCGTGGAGCTTTGATCTGCACGAAATGATCCTGGCCACAACGTATCCGGGCCTTTATCTGCAGTGTGGTTACCCGCGCACCACCGCCACGGGCACGGTAACGCATCCCTACGGCGCCAAGGGCACCTACACGATCACCGAGACCGCGCATGGGCGCACCGAGGTGCCGAAGCAGACCAACCTGAAGGCCCCGAACTGCAATGAGCCCTACCACGTCCAGCGCTCCTTCGACGTACTGTCGTTGACGCAGAAGCAACTGGAAGGCGCCGGGTTGACAACAATGACCTGGGATTACACGTACTCGGAAAATCCGGGCGGCTGGGCCGGGGACGGCACAAGCCCCCTGAAGACGACGCGCGTCGATAATCCCGATGGCACCTACGACATCCACACCTTCAATCGCTCGTACACGTACCTGGAAGGGGCAGAGGTCCAGCGAAAGACCTACAGCGCCACGGGCGCATTGCTGCAGACCGTGGACTACGACTACGAGACGGGGCCCTATCGGGGCGTAACCGGCGAGCTGTTCTACGAAAACCTGGCCAAGAACCAGACGCCCCAGCACCGGAATGCAGTCGTCACCACGCGCGGCACCGATGTTTACACGACCCTGTATGATTTCAACACGAATGTCGCCAGCCCGACGTTCAGCTTTGGACATCCGATCGAGATCGATCAATCGAACAACTTCAGCTCGTACTTGCGGGTCGAGGATATCGCCTACCTTCACGACAAAACGAACTGGGAACTCGGCCGCGAGACCACTCGTGATGTGGGTACCGAGACGATTTCTGAAAATGAGTATGACAGCAACAACCGAGTCTGGAAACAGAAGCAGTACGGTGTTGAGGTGGCGGAGTTCTCCTACAACACGGACGGCACCGTGGCCTGGCAGGAGGATGCGCTCGATAACCGTACGACATTAGCCAGCTGGAAGCGCGGCATTCCGCAATCGATTACCTACCCGGACACGACGACTCACGCGTTCGTCGTCGATGACAACGGCTGGATTGATAGTTCCACCGATGCCAAGGGCTACGCGACGGCTTATGGCTGGGACGACATGGGACGCCTGGATCTCGTCGATTATCCGGACGACCCCGGACTGACGCGGGTCAACAAGACGCTGGATCTGATCAAGGTCACCGTCCCCAATGACGGGCTATCCGGCAGCGGCATCGCCATCGGCCAGTACAAGCACGTCAAGACACGTGGCGATCTCACGGTGACGACCTATCTCGATGCGCTGTTTCGGCCCGTTTTGACCCGCACCCAGGACACCACCGACAGCAGCCTGGATCGTTTCACGCGCTCGACGTTCGATCACAACGGCCAGGTCACCTTTGCCTCATTCCCGTCCGGCACGGTCACGGCGAGCGATGGAACGAGTACCAGCTTCGATGCCTTGGGCAGAACAACGCAGGTCGCCGAAAACGTCTTGCCTTACGCGACGACCAGTACCAGCTACCTCAACGGCAACAAGGTCCAGGTCACCAACCCGAGAGGCAAGGTCACGACGACGACGTATTTTGCGCTCGGGGCACCTGATCAATCGCTGCCGACGCTGATCGATCAGCCCGAGAGTGTCACGACAACCATCGTCAGGAACAACTTCGGCGAAATGACAAGCGCCACGCAGTCCGGCACCAACCCGACGGTCTCCGCGACCCGAAGTTATTTCTATGACTCGAGCCAACGCCTGTGCCGCCAGGTCGACCCGGAGACCGGCAGCACCGCGTACAGTCACAACAATGCCAATCAGCTCGAGTGGTATGCGCTTGCTGCTTCCGGCAGCACCACCAGCTGCGATCTGGCCTCCGTTCCGGCGAACGAGAAGATCGTTCACACCTATAACAACATGGGGCAGCTGACGAATGTTAATTATCCGGACAGCTCCCCGGATCTCACGTACGGCTTCGACGACAACGGCAACCTGACATCCCTGACGAGCTTCGATGCCAGCTGGAGCTACACGCATAATGCGGTCAATGCACTGGATTCCGAGACCCTGGTCACGGGTACTCAGACCTTCTCCCTGAGCTATCGCTTCGACACGATGGATCGCCTGGATCAGATCACCTATCCGGGCAGCACGGTCGTTGCCATCACGCCGAACGCCTACGGCGAACCCGAATCGATCGGCAGTTACGCGACCGATATCGATTACTGGCCCAACGGTTCCATCAAGGAACTGGACTACGGCACCCAGCAGGGCTCTAGTCGAAAATACACGACCACCCAGAATGCCCGGCAGCTGCCGGAAAACCTCAAAGTCGTGCTCGGTGCCGCAACACTCGCCGATCTCACGCATTCCTACGATCCGAATGCCAACATCACGAGCATTACCGATGCCGAGAACGGCACAGGCTTTGATCGCTCGATGGGGTATGACGATATCGACCGTTTAACCAGTGCCTCGGGCTTCTGGGGAACGGGAAACTACAGCTTCGATGCGCTCGGCAATATCCTGACGAAGACCGAGTCCGGCATCGATCTCGATTACACGTATAGCCCGACGACGAACTTGCTGACGAGCATCGATGATACGGTCGGTTCGGCGGATTACACGTTTAGCCACGATGCCTACGGGAACGTCACCAATAACGGCAATCAGGGCTTCACTTACAGCCTGGCCGGGAACATGGTCAGCTCCACGAACCCGGGAATCTCGTACAAGTACGACGGCCACAAGCGAAGGGTGCAAAAAGACGACGGCAGCCAGATCGGCTACACCGTCTACGGCCAAAACGGCAAGCTGATGCACAAGCTCAAGGGCGGGGTCTCTACGCACTATATTTACGCGGGCAGCTTGTTGATCGCAGAGCTGCAGGGCTCAACCGTCAATTACCTGCATGCCGATCTTCTCGGCTCACCGATCAAGGGCGATAACGGCACGGCTTATTCCGAGCACTACCGGCCCTGGGGCGAGAAGAGGGACCATCCCGTTCAGCTGGCCGATGATGTTGGTTACACAGGCCACCAGAGCGATGTCGCCACTGGCCTCACGTACATGCAGGCGCGGTACTACGATCCGGTGGTCGGGCGGTTTATGGCCACCGATCCGGTCGGGTTTACGCCCGACAACCCGATGTCGTTCAACCGATTCCTGTACGTCAATGGAAATCCATACAAATACAACGATCCGGATGGCCAGTTCCTGAACTTTGCCGTGAAGTTCGTTGCCGATGTTGCCCTCAATGTTGCGGTCAATTACGTCACGACAGGCGAGGCCAACGTCAGTGGTGCACTCAAGGAATCGGCGCTCGGCGTCCTTAACCCTGCTAAGTCCGTGCAAAAAGCCAGGGTGCTGGTCAAAGCGCTGAACAAGTCAGACGAGGCAAGAGATGCAAACCGTGCCCGGGGTGCTGCCCAACGCGCCAGCTGTTGCTTCGTGGCGGGCACATTGGTCGATACCGAGGACGGTTTGAGGCCCATCGAAGACATCGAAGTCGGTGACAAAGTCTGGGCTAGGAACGTCGATACTGGCGAAACCGAGCTCAAGCCCGTTACCGATTTGATTCGTCGCCACGAGCGGCAGATCTGGATCGTCGATCTCAAATCTGAAGACGGCGCGACTTCTCGCTTCGAGGCGACCGATGATCATCCGTGGTGGATTCCGGAGCAGGGATGGATTGGCACCGCGGAACTTCGTGTTGGAATGGCGGCGACGACCAAGAATTACCGCGACACCACGATCACAGCTGTCGAACGAACTGACCGACTGGACGCCACATACAATCTTACCGTCGCGGATTTTGAGACGTATTTTGTTGGTGAGATCTTGGTACTGGTACATAACTGCGTCGTACACGGCAACGACAAGAGGAGCATGAAGACTCAACATCGTTACGAGGTCGCAGACGAGACCGGAGATGTCAAAAAGACAGGAATAAGTGGAGAGCCACTGAACAAGAATGGAACGTCGCCACGTGCTAATCGGCAGGTCAATGAAGCCAATCGAGCTAACGATGGTCACACCTATACTGCTACTGTAGAGGAGAACGATATTCCAGGTCGACGGGTGGCATTGGATGCGGAACAGCAGGCAACAAATAGGCTTGATGCCGCAGGACATTCTTTGGATTGGCAATCGAGGCCGACCCCTGATTAATGTTCGCTCCCAGATAAATTCTTAATAGGTGATTTATGATTCTGAGAGAGTTTTCGGCCACATTCGACCGACCCATCTCAAACCGCCGGAAAGAATTTGAGGAGAAATCGAGGAGTATACTGTCGAGCGCCTCGCGCTTAATTGGAAACAAAGTTCGAACGGACGACTACTGGAAAATTCGTTTGGCTATAAACTCACGGAACCAGCAGCAACATTTGAAAGTAGTCGGAGGCGTCTTGAATTACTGTGCTAGTTGTGATGAAGAAGATTTTTTCCAACAAGATGTTGACGACCAGAAGGAATGGATGCTTGGTTTTCTGCGATCATCATTGATCGCCGCCTTTCATGATTGCGGCATTGACTGCACACAGCTTGATCTTCTTGGAGAGTTTGTAAGGGAGAGGCAGTTCACAAGTGTCTTTCTTGGCCCAAAGAGTTCTAGCGGCAAGCGCTCGGCGCAGGTGCGATGTGAGCAGGGATTTGAGACCTGTGAAGTATACGTCGCGATTACGGAAGGGTTGGAGGAAATCGAAAAAGTACACTTGACAACAACCACACCTAGCGAATTTGCGTTTAATATTTTCCTTAAAGAGCTATCTTGGACTTCATATAACAAACTGGAGCTTGCAACCAGCCTCGGTGACTCCTATGCAATTGATCTCGACCGGGCCAATGAAAGGCCGTGAATAGATTGAGCCTCCGCGAAACCCGGGGTGGTTCATTTGGCCATTCCGAAGTCGCTGTGACCTCGCCTTAGAGAATCCTTTCGGCAACTGCAGCTGGCGGCCAGAATCGGTTAGCGGATCTTGAGTGTCTCAGGTCGCAAATGCGTGTACCGGCTCAGAGTCCCCCAGCTATCGTGCAGGGTGAATTGCTGCACCTCGACAATTGAATAGCCGGCTTCGAACAGTCGGCTCGTGGCCTCGTGCCGGAGGTCATGAAAGCGCAGGTCGTGGATTTCCAGCATCTTGCAGGCTCGACGAAATGCGGCACCCACAGATTTTGGCTCAAAAGGGAAAATCCGGCGCTTGTCGTGCCGCTGCCGGCAGACGATGTCCCAGGCCTCTGGCGTGTATTTGAAGCACCGAAACAGGCCCCTGTCGGTCGGGTGCTTGATATTTCTTACGATGCCGGTCTGTGATTCCGCATCGTTGTCGCTGAAAAGGAGATCGACGATTTCGCCTTGTCGGCGGGCCGAATGAATAGCGAACCACATGATGTCGCTCATCGGTATGCTCGAGCGGCGGCGCTCCTTTTGATGGAAATACTCGGTTAAGGCATCCAGTTCATCGGCTGTCGGTCGTCGCGTTCGCCTTCTGGCTTTGGCGATCATCTTCTCGGCTCTCAGGACTTCGCCGGCGTCTTCGATCACGGACAGATTGATCGGGAGATTCCAGGCAGCTCTGGCGTACCTCAGGATCACACGCAACCAGACGAGGTCGTTGTTTGCCGTGGATGGGCCAGCACCGGCTTGACGGCGAGCCCAAATATGAGCGATCAGGTCGGATGACTTGAGCTCTCGAACGTCCATTCGCGAGATATCGCATTTCTCGAGAAACCGGATACTGCTCGCTTTGCTGCGGCCCAAAGGGCGGATCTCGGAGATTTCCTCGCGATACTTCTTCAGGAGATCACGAAGCGTAGTGCTCGTAACAGCGCGACTGCCATTGATTGATGGTTCGGTTTTCACGAGGGCCTTTTCGCGTGAGTCAGCCCAAGCCTTTGCCAAGGCTCGCCGGTCGAAGGTCCGGGATTCGCGATGGACGATGGCGCCATCCTGTTTGATTCGAATCTCGGCGAGAAAGGCTACACTGCCATCGCTACGTTGACGGGTTCGAATTGTTGCCATTGGGAGTTTCCAAAACGCTCAATAAAGTGCGACATGGCCCCCCGATTTTCGGTGCGACAAAGTGCGACATGCGCGTATCGATGAGCGAAAAGGGCGACATTGGGCACAAAATGAGTACAAAATAGACACGAATAACTAATTGATTTAAAAAGACAATATGCCCAAGAATCCAGGAATGCAAACATCGTCGCCCGTGTCGGTCGCTCCCATGATGGACTGGACCGACCAGCATTGCCGCTACTTCATGCGGCTGCTGAGCCCCAGTGCAGGGCTTTACACCGAGATGGTGACGGCTAACGCCATTCACTTTGGCAACGCCGATGAGTTGCTTCGTTACGACAGGGCGGAACATCCCATTGCCGTGCAACTCGGTGGCAGCGATCCGGCGCTAATGGCAGAAGCGGCAATGCTCGCCGCCAAGGTTGGCTATGACGAAATAAACATCAACGTCGGCTGCCCCAGCGACCGCGTACAAAGTGGTCAGTTCGGTGCATGTTTGATGTCGAGTCCGGAGATCGTCGCAGATTGCGTGCGGGCAATGCGCGCCGAGGCAGACGTGCCGGTCACCGTCAAGAATCGAATCGGCATCGACGACCAGGATAACGATGAGTTCCTCTTGCGTTTTGTGGATACAGTTGCGGCGGCGGGTTGCACTAAGTTCGTCGTTCACGCGCGAATCGCGATACTCGATGGTCTCAGCCCAAAACAGAACCGAAGCGTTCCTCCGCTAAATTACGACAGGGTGTTCAATCTGAAACAGCGCCGCCCGGATTTCGAAATCGTGATCAATGGGGGATTACGGACAATCGGGCAGGTCGACGATGCCTTGCAGCACGTCGACGGCACGATGATTGGTCGCGAGGCGTATCACAACCCGTATTTTCTCGCCGAGCTGGAGAAGCATCACAATCCGAACTGGCAATGCCCGGATCGTCGCGACGTAGTCGAAAGAATGATTCCCTATGTCGAAGAGCAACTGGCACGGGGCGAAAAGCTGGGGCGTATAACGCGCCATATGCTGGGGCTCTTTGCTGGCCAACCGGGCGCGCGTGCATGGCGACGATACTTGTCGGAAAATGCCTTCAAGAAAAATTCTGGCGTCGAGGTAATCAAAGCTGCAATTGAAGCAATGCCGATTGCCGCGTAGTCCGTTACAATGCACGGCCCTTCTGATCCGATTGAGTGAACAAAGCTGATGAGCGTGAAATCGTCCAAAATGGGAAACCGCCCGACCATGGCCGAGCGGGCCGACATCCATGAGCTCTATGAAGCGTCCGTACAAAACGTCGAGAATGAAATCGAGTTCCTGCAAACGACGTTTAAACAGCTAAGCGGGCGTACCGCCTACTTGTTCCGCGAGGATTTCTGCGGCACGGCAAGTGCGGCATGCCAGTGGGTTCGCCAGGGCCCCGAGTACCAGGCATTCGGCGTCGATATCGACGCTTCCGTGTTGGAATGGGGGCGCATCAACCGCGTTGGCCGGCTGGCGCCCGAAGATCAGGCCCGTGTCAAACTGATGCAGTCAGACGTGCAAACGGTCGAAACACCCAAAGTCGACATCCTGGCAGCGTTCAACTTCAGTTACTGGATATTTGAAGAACGTGCCCAGATGCTCAATTACATGCGTCGTTGCTACGACGCCCTGAAAGATGACGGCGTCCTTTTCATGGATATGTTTGGCGGGCCGGAGTCTTTTGAAGAGACGAAAGAAAAAACAAAGCAAGAGGGTTTTACGTATATATGGCACCAGGCTAAATTCCATCCTGTCACCAACCACATACAGTGCTACATTCACTTCAAATTCCCGGACGGGTCGAAAATCAAAAAAGCCTTCAGCTATTCATGGCGTATGTACACCGCGCCGGAGTTGCGCGATCTGTTGCTGGAAGCGGGTTTTAGCAAGGCGACCGTGTATTGGGAAGGTGAGGATGAGGACGGCGAAGGCAACGGCGAGTTCACACCGGATGAAAAGGGTGAGGCAGATCTCGCCTGGATAGCGTATATTGTTGCCGAGAAATAGCCTTAGAATTTAGGTAGTTGCAGACACATTATGGCAAAGGACCTTGAAGTTGCAATCGTGTTCGCCGACGTCGTCGGTAGTACACAACTGTACGACAAGTTTGGCGATACTAAAGCCAGCGAGACCGTCGCCCTGTGTCTGGACGTCATGAAAGATGCCACTTACCAGTTCAATGGAACCGTAATCAAAACCATTGGCGATGAAGTGATGTCGACGTTTTCGAACGTTGCAGACGCGATGAGCGCGGCGGTAGCGATGCAGTCACGAATTTCGGTCGATACCAATAAGGACGATCGAATACCGGTGTCGATTCGGATTGGCTGTCACTTCGGTCCTGTGGTGCAGGAGCAGAACGATATTTTCGGCGCAGCGGTGCACACCGCGAACCGAATGACCTCACAGGCCAAGGCACGGCAAATTGTGATTTCCGGTGGCACGGTTGACCGCATGGATCCGGAGCTTAGGAAGCAAACACGGCAAATCGACGTAGCGACCGTTCGCGGCAAAATTGATGAAGTTGCGCTTTATGAATTCCTCTGGAACCCCGAAGAAGCAACCAGCATGTTGCCGACCATCGAGTGGGAGAGCAAAGCAAAAAAGGCTGCGAGGCTTATCCTGGAGTTTCGCGACCAGGTCGTCGAAGTTAATGACCAACGAAAATCCGTAATTCTGGGCCGCGCAGAAGACAATGATCTCATCATCAAGGGTAACCTGATATCGAGAATTCACGCCAAAGTTGAAATGCGTCGCGGCAAATTCGTACTCGTCGACCAGAGCACAAATGGCACGTTTGTGCAGACTGTTAAAGGCGAGGAGACGTTTATACGCCGTGATTCTGCAGAGATAAGGGGCGAGGGTACGATCGGTCTTGGTCGTGTCGAGTCACCCGGTGCGTCACTCGCGATTCACTTTAAAATAATAACGTAGCAGTGCCTTAAGGCGCTCCTACATCAGTTCTTCCAGTTCCTTCGCTGTACGTTGCTGCTGCTCGCGCAGGGCCGGTGGCACATGCTTGCCATAGCCATCCAGATAATCCGCGAAATGCTCATTCTCGGTCGTCCAGTGTTCAACATCCACTGATGTCAGTACGCGCATTGTCTCTGCGCTGATATCCAGATCTGTCGTGTCGATAGCGCCTTCTTCAGGCAGGTAGCCAATAGGCGTTTCCTTGGCACCGACACGGTTCCCGCAACGGTCAATGATCCAGCGCAGTACTCGTAGATTTTCGCCAAAGCCTGGCCACAGGTAATTGCCGTCATCGTCCTGGCGGAACCAGTTGACCCCAAATATTTTCGGCAGCGTGCTCGTACGTTGTTCGAACGACAGCCAGTGATCCCAGTAGTCGCCGAAGTTGTAGCCGCAGAAAGGCAGCATGGCCATCGGGTCCCGGCGAATCTTGCCGACCTCGCCAACTGCTGCAGCCGTCAACTTCGAGCCAACGCTGGCGCCGATGAATACACCATGTTTCCAATCTTTTGCCTCGTAAACCAGCGGCGTCACGGTCGCGCGCCGGCCACCAAATACGAGTGCCGAAATCGGCACGCCTTCCGGAGCTTCGCAAAGTTGCGAGTAGCTCGGGTTGTTGGTCGCCGCAACCGTAAACCGCGAATTCGGATGTGCAGCGGGGCCATTGGAGGCATCGTATTCCCGACCCTGCCAGTCGTACGCTGGTTCGCCGACGTCCTTGCCTTCCCACCACGGTTTGTTGTCGGCAGTGCGCGCCACATTCGTGAATATCGTGTCGCGGTGAATCATGTCGAAGGCGTTTTTGTTGGTCTTTTCGTTGGTGCCCGGAACCACGCCGAAATAGCCCGATTCTGGATTAATCGCACGTAACTGACCTTCGTCATCGAGGTGCAACCACGCGATATCGTCGCCGAGTGTCCAGATTTTCCAACCAGGCATAGACTCAGGTGGTATCAGCATCGCAAGGTTGGTCTTGCCACAGGCAGACGGCAGGGCACATGCGAGGTAATGCGTCTGCCCATCCGGGCTTTCTATGCCAACGATCAACATGTGCTCGGCCAGCCAGCCTTCCGTACGCGCCTGGTAGCTCGCAATTCGCAGGGCATGGCACTTCTTGCCGAGCAGGGCATTGCCGCCATACCCGGAGCCAATGCTCTGGATCGAGAGTTCTTCCGGGAAATGCATGATGAATCGACGTTCCGGATCCAGGTCGCCCGTGGAGTGCAGGCCTTTGACAAACGTGCCTTCCTTCTCAATTCGCAGCAACGCGGTAGATCCCATGCGCGTCATGAGTTTCATGTTCGCGACAACGTACGCGCTATCGGTGATTTCGACCCCACAACGCGAATACGGCGAACCGATCGGGCCCATGCAATAAGGGATCACGTAAAGCGTCCTATCGCGCATCGCGCCCTCGAACAAGGCGTCCATCTTGGCGTGGGCGGCTTCCGGGCTCATCCAGTTGTTGTTGGGGCCGGCCTCCTCTTCGCTCTTCGTGCAAATGAAGGTCAGGTGCTCAACGCGTGCAACGTCAGTCGGGCTGGACAAGTGCAAGTGACAATTAGGATATCCGTCCTGATTCAATGGCTTAAGCGTGCCATCGGCAGTCATCTGCTCGATCAGTTTCGCGTATTCGCCGTCAGTGCCTGTGCACCAGTAAATATTGTCAGGCTGTGTGAGACGGGCAACATCATCAACCCATTCCTGGAGGGCCGGGAGCTTGGTTGTCATGGAAGTATCCTGGAGAGAATGTCGTCAGTCTAACAATCGGCGGAGCCTATTGACGTGCGCGATTATACGGATAGACATGACGAAGTCGGTATTTCATCCGGCCAACAGCGAATCGGCGAGCTACACGGCCTTCGTACCGGTACGTCATACGGTCTGCGACCGCGATGCTCTGCTACTCGGCTGGCGAACGCGACATTTCTCTCGGTCATGGCTCGAGATGCTGCGCTTTACTTCCCTCGATAAACGCCGCGCCCGCCAGCCCTACGATGATGGCCGGAGGGCCGGGAGCGTGGGATCTTTTTTTCCGGAAATAAAGCGCAGCGCAGCGAGCCATTCCGGAAAAAAATGATGCCAGGCTAGACGGCCGTGTGATGTTCCCGGGTGGTACGGGCAATTTCGATTCTGCGATTTCCGGTTGAACCGTGTAATCTTCGCGCGGTGACAGATCTTTCCAAATTCTTTGGTGACAATAGCCCGCTCAAGTCGTTGCTGCCCGGCTTCCAACCGCGTGCGGGACAGGCGTGGATGGCTGAAGCCGTTGCCGAGACAATCGCCAATCTCGACAAGCTCGTCGTAGAGGCGGGTACTGGCACTGGCAAGACATTTGCTTATCTTCTGCCGGCGCTCATGAGCGGTCGCAAGACGATAATCTCGACTGGTACGAAAGCGTTGCAGGACCAGTTGTATCACCGTGACTTGCCGCTTATTGGCAAGGCCGTTGGTCGGCCCGTGTCGACAGCATTGCTTAAAGGCAGGGCCAATTATCTGTGTCTCGAGCGTCTCGACCGGGCAACAGATGTCCCGGACGCTGTTGTCGACGACTTGAACGCAGTTCGCGAATGGCGCCACCGGACTACTGCAGGCGATCGAGCGGAGCTGAATGAGGTGGCGGAAGATTCGAGAGTCTGGCCGTTTGTTACGTCTACGGTTGACAACTGCCTCGGCCAGAAGTGTCCGGAGCATTCGAAGTGTCACGTCGTCAAGGCGCGGCGTGCGGCGCAGGAGGCAGACCTGGTTGTGGTTAACCATCACCTGCTGCTTGCCGACCTAGCGATGAAAGAGGAGGGCTTCGTCGAATTTCTGCCTGGGGCAGAAGCGATCATTCTCGACGAGGCACACCAGATCCCCGATCTGGCCGTACAGTTTTTTGGTGTCGGTCTGGGTTCTCGCGAGCTCGAGCGGCTGGTGGACGAGGTTCGGGTGCAAACAGCACCATTCCAGCAACCGGAATTGCAGCGCCGCATCGATAGTCTGCAAACCGCTATTCGCGTCCTGCGTGCAGAGGCACCGCGCAAAGAAGGGCGGCACCAGTTGGAGGAGGTGCTTGCTGACATTCGTGCACCCCTGGAAGGGCTGCGGCTCGCACTCGGCGAGCTCAACACGGCGGTCGTCGAATTTTCCGACGCATCGATAGAACTCGAAAAGCTGCACGAACAACTTTGCGGCGCGGCCGAGCGGCTGGCATTACTCGCAAGTGAAGATAGCTGGGACGGATTGCGCTGGCTTGAGATAAATCCGCGCAGCCTGCGCATCAACCTGACACCGTTGGATGTGTCGTCGACGCTCAATAGCCTCATCGACAATGGCCATCAGGCCTGGATTTTTACCTCGGCCACGCTCGCCGTTGGCGAGGACTTTTCACATTTCACGTCGCGGATGGGCTTGTCTGAAGTGCGTGGGCTCACTTTCCCAAGTCCGTATGCGCTCAAAGACAACGGCCTTATATTCTTGCCGCCTGACTTGCCACAACCGTCAGACTTTGGTCATACCGATGCCGTGCTCGAGTCGGTCGTGCCATTACTCGACATGACTACAGGAGGCATGTTTTGCCTGTTCACGAGCCATCGTGCACTCAATTCCGCCAAAAGGTGGTTCAAGACGAACAAGCGTTTCCTCGGTGGCCGAAAACTATTTGCCCAGGGCAGCGCTCCACGTGACGACCTGTTGCGTCGTTTTCGTGAAGCCGGCAACGCCGTCCTGCTCGGCACTGGCAGTTTCTGGGAAGGAGTGGATGTCCGTGGCCAGGCGCTGACGGTTGTTGCCATCGACAAGTTGCCATTTGCATCTCCTGCCGACCCGTTGATGATGGCGCGCCTCGAGTTCATTCGCCGCCAGGGTGGCAATGGATTTACGGAGCATCAGCTACCGCAGGCCGTGCTCGCAATGAAGCAGGGTGCGGGCAGACTGCTGCGCGATCAAAACGATTACGGCGTAATTGTCTTATGCGACCCGCGGATTACATCGAAGGGCTATGGTCGGATGTTCCTCAAGAGTTTCGAGCCAATGCCATCTACGTCATCAGTCGATGATGTAGCCCGTTTTCTGCAAGCACATGAGCGCAAGGGCGCGGTCGCATGAATCTGCTCGCGATCGATACCTCGTCCGTTGCTTGTTCGGTAGCGCTGCAACACGGCGGCGATGTTGCGGAGCGACACGAAGAGCAAGCACGCGAACACACGCGTCTGCTCGTGCCAATGATCCAGGAACTATTGCAGCAGGCGTCCGTTGAGCTGACGGATCTTGACGCAATTGTGCTCGGCAACGGACCGGGTTCGTTCATTGGCATGCGAATCGCTGCGTCGGTTGCGCAGGGGCTGGCATTCGGATCGGGGCTCGAGATCGTGCCGGTCTCTTCGCTCGCAGCTGTCGCGGCTCAGGCTTTTTGCGAACATGACGCAGACGAAGTCGTCGTCACCCAGGATGCACACATGAGCGAGGTATATCTGGGCATTTTCGGGCGCGGTGAAGATGCCTTGCCGGTTGAGCTCATTGCGGAGCGACTTCATGGCCAGAGTCCAATAGTGGAACTGGAGATGCGAGGGACGATTCGCATCGCGGCCGGGTTTGGATGGCAACGCTATCCGGGGTTGCTTGAAGCGAACAAAGCTTTCCTGGACGAGGTCATTGAGTTGCCCCATCCGCGCGCACGGCATCTGCTTGCTTTGGGTGCAAAGGGCCTCGCCCGCGGCGCGGCCATTGCGCCACAAGATGTCCTGCCAGCGTATCTGCGGCAGAAGGTGGCCGAGAAACCAACCGCGATGTCGTAACTGGATTATTTCCGAGCCATTGTCATAAATCTGCAATATTTCTATCATCGAAGGCCAACGCATCGCTGGTTGTGCGCCTTTCATACTCTCGACCAATAAGGACCTGCACCAATGAAATTGACCGCCAGACTTTCCTGCGCTGTTTTGTTCGCCGCGTTCATTCCGCTCGCGTCTAGCGCCCAGGAGAAAAGTGACTGGACCGATCGAATTGCTTTCAAGGGCGATTTTCGCCTGCGTTATGAAGGCATTGATGAGGACGGCGAAGAGAGCCGCGCTCGTGGCCGGTATCGCGCGCGTCTCGGAGTCACGGCTGACGTTCAGCCAAACGTCAAAGTTTTCGTGGAATTCGCCTCCGGCGCCGATAACCCCACGTCGAGGAATGTAACATTCGACGGCGGGTTCACGACCAAGGACATGGGTCTCGACCTGGCCTACGTAGAGTGGGCGGCTAGCGATAACTTCACCGTCTACGGCGGCAAAATGAAGAATCCACTGTATCGCGCCGGTGGCGCGCCGTTGCTCTGGGACGGTGATCTCAATCCGGAGGGAATTGCCGTGAAGTTCAGCAATGGAGCCTTCTTCGCCACAGCTGCAGGTTTCTCGGTTGAAGAGCGTTCTTCGAACAGTGACTCATTGTTAGTGGCGGCGCAGGTCGGTGGAAAATTCAAGCTCGGCGATAACATGAAGCTGACCGCTGGCGTGGGTTACTCCGCTTACTCCAACACGATTGGCAACGAGCCGTTCTATGACGGCAGCAGCAACGGCAACTCGGTCGATATCGATGGCAATTACATCTATGAATACAAAGACACCGAAGTATTCGCGCAGCTGGACACAGACGTTGGCGATTGGCCGCTGTCAGTCTATGCACAGTGGGTCAACAACAGCGAGGTAAGTGAAGAGGATTCAGGGTACGCAGTTGGCGCGAAATTCGGGTCGGCCAAAGCAAAGGGCGACATGGAGTTTAGCTGGACCTACCTGGACGTCGAGGCTGATGCCGTGATCGGTACATTTAACGACTCGGATTTCGGTGGCGGCGGGACGGATGCTTCAGGCCACATACTCACAGGCAAGTATGCTGTATCCAAATCGATTTCGCTTGCTGGCGCATTCTTCATCAGCGAGGTTGACCAGTTTCAGGGGACGGAGCACGACTTCAATCGCTTCCAACTTGACGTGCAATTCAGTTTCAGATGACCATATGGTAGAGATCTAAATCATGGAAGCATCGCATGACTGTACCTAATCCACGTGTCCTGAATTTCGCGGGCTTTGTTTGCTGTGCCGGCATGATGGGCTTCGCGCTTTACGCGCAACATGTTCTGCTTCTTGACCCATGTCCATTGTGTGTTTTCCAGCGCGTGGCTGTTATTGGGCTTGGCGGCTTTTTTCTGCTGGCAGCGCTGCACAACCCTGGCGGCTGGGGGCGGCGCGTGTATGCCGTGTTCATGGCGATTTTCGCACTGTTCGGACTGGGTGTTGCCGGATGGCATGTTCGACTGCAGAACCTGCCGCCGGATGAGGTTCCGTCCTGCGGGCCGGGTCTCGACTATATGCTTGAAAATTTCCCGGTAGGTGATGCGCTGCGGATGGTCTTCAAGGGCTCCGGCGAGTGCGCCGATGTCGTCTGGAGCTTTCTCGGACTATCCATGCCCTCGTGGGTGTTCATCTCGTTGCTCGTGGTCGGTGGCGCCGGGCTCTGGAATAACCTGAAGAGAGCCTCTTAGCCGTCACGTCACACGGCCTGCTCCCGCAATTCGTCACACGGGCACGCTACCGGGTACCGTAAGATCCTCGCACGATCTGCTCCCGCGATGCTCGTCTCACTCATGGCTCCCTGCGGTCCGCTTTACTTCGCTCGACGAGACATCCCGGTCGCAGATCCCACTACCTACACCTTGGGGCCGGCCGGTTTGCGATGATGGTCGTAGGGCCGGGAGCGTGGGATCTTTTTTTCCGGAAATAAAGCGCAGCGAAGCGAGCCATTCCGGAAAAAAATGATGCCACGCTAGA
>JAOTUU010000170.1 GCA_029863705.1 Gammaproteobacteria bacterium | reverse complement strand
CCATCATCAAGTCAAACGCCTCGATTCCATCAATCGGGCCCGGCAATACAAGAAACAGGCTAATGCCCGGAATTTCCTGCTCCTTGATATTCGCCAGATCGAAACTACCGGGTTCAACCAGACTTGCCGCACTGAAAACTGTTTTTTGTTCATCGTTGCCATCGTAGCGATGAAAAATGCCAAACTTGCCATGCCGCAAACCTATGCCGCGCATACTCAGGATTAGCTCATCGCCACGAAAAGCACCGCCATTGCGAGCGATCAATCGCAAGGTCACTATTTTCTGTGGCGTATCGGTCGGCAGGTCGCCACTCGACTCTTGGTTTTCGCTGTCGGGCAAATTGGAATCATCTACGTCCGACTCTATCTCTTCACCATCGATCGTGGGGACAACACGAGGGGCGTCGCTGCGATCTTCCTGGGGCTTTGCTCGTTCTCTACGCGTGTAAAAATAGACGCCGGCAATAACCAGCACTCCAAAGAACAGTAGCCACCAGCGTAAACCGTCCATCAGCCAACGACCTAGCTTGCCGCCATTTTCACTGCTTCATCGAGATCGACCGATACCAGGCGCGAAACGCCGGGCTCTTGCATCGTTACACCGCTCAATTGTCGGGCAAGCTCCATGGTCACCTTATTATGAGTGATAAAAACAAATTGTACTTTGTCAGACATAGTCTGGACGATGTCGCAGAAGCGGGCAATGTTTGCGTCGTCAAGCGGCGCGTCGACCTCATCCAGCAGACAGAACGGCGCGGGATTCAGCTCAAAAATAGCAAAAACCAATGCGACAGCTGTCAGCGCTTTCTCGCCACCTGACAACAGGTGAATTGTGCTATTGCGCTTACCTGGTGGCCTCGCCATTACGGTAACGCCGGCTGACAAAAAATCATCACCTGTTAGCTCCATGTAGGCATGGCCTCCGCCAAAGAGCTTCGGAAACAGATTCTGGAATCCCGCGTTGACGTTGGTAAACGTTTCTCGAAAACGCGATCGTGTTTCGCGATCGATTTTCCGAATAGCACCCTCGAGCGTTTCCAGCGCGCTGTTGAGATCTGCCAGTTGTGAATCGAGATATTCTTTACGTTCCGATTGCTCTTTGAACTCATCGATTGCGGCGAGGTTGATCGGGCCAAGCCTGTCGATGCGGCGTCGGATTTTCTCGAGCTTTTCTTCCCACGCTTCAGCCGTTATTTCTTCATCCAACTCTGCGATCAGTGCGTCAAGCTCGAAATCCGTCGATTCGAGTTGCTCAACGAAGCCCTCACGTCTGACGCGTACTTCGCGAAAACCCATCTCGGCTTCATTTACATTGCTGCGCGCTTCTTCCACAGACTGATCGATTTGCAATCTCGACTGGTCAAGATCTCGGAGCGTGGCCTCGACTTCCTCGACCATTTTGCGAGCCGATAACATCTCGTCCTCGACATCAATTCGAGTCTTCAAATGTTTCTCAAGCGACAACTTTTGGTCCGCTAACGGTGTTACTCGCTGTTCGAGCTGCGCACGAATATCGACTTCGCGGCTCTCGAACTGCTTTAATTGAGCACGCATGCGATCGAGATTTTGTGCCGCCGAGTCCTTGCTGGATCGGCGACTTTCAAACTGAATCGTGATGTTCTGAACCGTCTGCCTATCTTCGTCAGCCTGATCCCTGACCCGTCGCAACTCGGCTCGCAGTTCGTCGCGCCGCGCGTCGAGGTTCGCACGTAACGCTTCCAGCTCCGTCAGTGACTCACTGGCTTGATCGGAGCTTCGACGAGACTCACGTAATTGCTCTTCGGCTTCGATCCGGTAGTTGTCGATCTCGCTGCTCTCTTCGGCAATAGCTGTTTGCCGGGCAGACGCCTGTTCCATGCGATATCTGGACGCATCAAGCGCAGCTTTGACCTCAGAATACTCGCCAAGATGCATTGCAGAATCGCCCTGTAGAGCTTCTCGGCGTTCCTCGAGCTGGTTGAGGCGCGTCCTTCCATCCTGCACTAATTTCCTGGCGCTATCGAAGCGAGCCTGAAATTCGCGATTCTCGGCTTTAATTCGACGCATATCGTGTTCACGAGAGAGAACGCCCGCTTTCGAGTCTTTGTCTCGTGACACACGCAGCCAGTTCTTGCCGAGCCATACTCCGTCAGCTGTAATAACGGAGTCTTCATCATCGAGCATGTCCCGAATAGACAGCGCGCTACCCATTGAATCGGCGACCTGTACGCAAGCCAACATCCTTCGAATGGAATCAGGCGCACCGCTGACCTTAGCCGCCAACGTTGACGAATCGTCAGCCTCGGTCGCGCTTCCATGCTCTTGCAGAATTGTGACATTACCTTTCTGCAGCTTTCCGATGCTCTCTGTGACCGGTACGAGGTCGCTGACACAGATCGCCTGGAGATAATCTCCGAGAACGGTCTCTATGGCCTTCTCCCAACCATCGGCAACATCCAATGTCTGAGCTACTTTGCGGTTGTCACCGAGGCCGGTGTTCTCCAGCCATTCTTGAACGCCCTCGTCACCCTCGCCCAGTGCGGCCTTTTGCAGCGCTTCCAGCGATGCGAACTTACCTTGGCCGGCTTGCAATGAGGCACGACGCTCATCGACCAGGCGTGTGAGTTTCTGGTCTTGCTTTCGAAGCTTGCGAATTTTCTCTGTGATGTCCACCAGGTGCCGTTCGAATTCGTCACGTGTTTGCCGTTTCCGTTGCTCCTGCTCCGTCAAATGGTCGAAGTCCGACTGCAACTCACCCGAACTTGCCAGGGATTGTGCCTCGTCCAGCTTCTTGCGACGTTCAGTGAAACTATGAATTTTGGATTCGATTTGCTCAGCACGAGTCTGCTCAACATTGCGACTTTGCTGGGCCTCATTGTATCGAGCCGAACAGTCGTCCCATTGTTGCTGCCAGTCGGCCAGCGCATCCTCGGCCTGCTGCAATGATCGAGACGACGATTTCTCGCTCTTGCGAGCTTGTTCCAGTCCTGGAACCAGTTCGTTAAGCGTCAGTTCGAGCTGTGCTATTTCGGTCTGATCCTTGTCTATATGTTCGCGGATCTCGCGAGCCCCACTGACAGCTTGCTCAAGATCCTTCGATTGACGCTCTCGCAGCTCGTGCGCGTGCTCAATTGATTGCTCGAGGCGGGCTATCTCGGAACCAACTTTGTAGAATCGCCCCTGAACCTCGTTAAACGCATCCGCGCACTCGCCTTGACGATCCCTGCACTCCTCAATTTGTGCTTCGAGTTTCCTCTGCTCAGCAATGGCCGCCTCGAGTCGCGTCTTTCGCTCAGCAAGTTGACGATCGGCGTCATTCGCCTGTTCGTCCAGGTCTCGTATACGAAGCGCCAGTAATTCGGCCGCTGTACGGCGCTCCTTTTCTTTGTTCGTACGATAGCGCCCCGCAGTCTTCGCTTGCCGATCGAGGTGCTTGATCTGCTTCTCGACCTCGTCAAGCACATCCATCAGCCGATCGAGGTTTTCCTTGGTCTGCTTGATTCGGTTCGAGGTTTCGCGCCGGCGCTCTTTGTACTTTGAAATACCTGCGGCTTCTTCAAGGAATACGCGCATCTCCTCGGGTTTGGCCTCGATGAGGCGCGAAATCATGCCTTGCTCGATAATCGAGTAGCTGCGGGGTCCAAGGCCAGTCCCCAGGAAAACGCCCGTAATGTCCTTGCGGCGACAGCGTGTATTGTTCAGGTAGTAGTTTGAGATGCCGTCGCGACTCACCTCGCGGCGAATCGAAAGCTCGGCATACTTGGCATATTGGCCCTCAAGCGTGGTGTCGGTGTTGTCGAACAGCAATTCGACCGACGCAGCGCCAATTGGCTTGCGCGAGCTGGATCCATTGAAAATAACGTCAGTTATCGAGTCGCCACGAAGACGTGAGGCAGAGCTTTCGCCCATAACCCAACGAACCGCGTCGATGACGTTCGATTTGCCACAGCCGTTAGGTCCAACAACGCCAACCAGGTTACTGGGAAACGTGATAGTTGTTGGATCGACGAAGGACTTAAAGCCGGCGAGCTTGATTTTACTGAGTCGCATTTGCTGGAGTTATGCCAATAGCCCGTCAAATCCGGCTAGTGTAATGTAATTCCCCCAATAAAACGATTGTCGCCGGAAAAAGACAATCGGCTCCGAGCCATGCCCCACGTGGCTTTCAGGCCAGTTCGTTCAAGCGCCGAAATCCGAAAAAAAATAGGCTTCCATGTCGGCACAGGCAATGTATAATCCCGCCCTTTTCTCGATCTGGCAGGAGTCCAAAATGGCCGTTAAGAAGGCTACTAGCAAGAAGCGGAAGAAGGTGCCCGCCTCTAGAAAGAAAGCCGCTGCGAAAAGGGTCAGCAAGAAGCAACCAGTAGGCAAGAAAAAGGCGGCGAAGAAGAAGGCTGTGGCCAGGAAATCGGCGAGCCGAAAGAAGGCTGTCAGCAAGAAGAAGGTGGCCAAGAAGAAGGTCGCTAAAAAGAAAGTCGCCAGGAAAAAGGCCGCTAGCAAGAAGAAGGTGGCTAAAAAGAAAGTCGCCAGGAAAAAGGCCGCTAGCAAGAAGAAGGTTGCTAAAAAGAAAGTCGCCAGGAAAAAGGCCGCTAGCAAGAAGAAGGTTGCTAAAAAGAAAGTCGCCAGGAAAAAGGCCGTCAGCAAGAAAAGGCCTGTCATCAAGAAGAAACCTGCTCCATTAAGGAAAGTGGCGAAGAAGAAAGCACCTGTTAGACACGCCAGGGCGCGCGGTGAAGTACTTTCCGGGCCGATTCATGGCGTTCAGCCGTACAAGCCTCGCCGTGGCGAAGCGTACATGGGCGAGAAGCAGCTCAATCACTTCAAGTCGATACTTAGCGCCTGGAAGAATGAGTTGATGTTTGAAGTCGACCGCACCGTGCACCATATGCAGGATGAGGCCGCCAACTTTCCTGATCCCAACGATCGGGCAACACAAGAATCTGAATTCGGACTCGAGCTTCGCACCCGAGATCGCGAACGTAAGCTGCTGCGCAAAATAGAATCAGCACTCGCTCGAATCGACGAGGGATCCTACGGCTACTGTGAGGAGACGGGTGAGGAAATCGGGCTCAAGCGCCTCGAAGCGCGGCCCGTTGCTACGCTTTGCCTCGAAGCACAGGAACGTCGTGAACTAGCGGAGCGCCAGTTCCGAGACCGGGACGATCGCTACCGGTAACCCGGCGTACGTCGGCCGGTTTGCACCCTCGCCAACCGGCCCGTTGCACTTCGGCTCATTGCTTGCCGCGGTGGCGAGCAATCTGGAAGCCCGCGCCAATAACGGCCATTGGCTGTTACGTGTTGAAGACATCGATCCACCCCGTGAGCAGCCGGGAGCTACCGAGAAGATCCTGGCGGCGCTTGAAGCCTATGGCTTTGAATGGGATGGCCCAACCAGTTTTCAAAGCGCGAGTCGCGACGCGCATGAAGCTGCAATCAAGCGACTTATCGACACCGGGCAAGCCTACCCCTGTGGTTGCTCGAGGCGGAGTCTCGCCTCGGCTCCACATGGTCCGCTCGGCATTATCTATCCAGGCACCTGTCGAGACGGTTGCAACTCGGGCGAAACCGCCCTCCGGGTAAGAACAAATGATGCAGAAATCGCCTTTATCGATGGCTTGCAGGGGCGTCAGTCTCAGAGACTGGAATCCGAATCCGGCGATTTCATCATATTGCGACGCGATGGGCTGGTCGCCTACCAACTGGCCGTTGTCGTCGATGATGAAATGCAAGGCATCACCGATATCGTCCGTGGCATCGACCTGATGGACTCAACCCCACGGCAGATCTGGCTGCAACAATTACTGGGCTTTACGACGCCGAATTACTGCCACATTCCTGTCGCTGTCAACGCGGACGGGCAGAAACTGAGCAAAAACACTGGCGCCAGTGGGCTATCCCTCGACAATATTGAAGCTACTCTGGTTGCAGCCTTGCAAGCGCTTGGTCAAAACCCACCGCCCGATTTGAACCGCGCCGCTATAGCGGAAATATGGCAATGGGCCGGTGCACACTGGGATATCGCCGTCCTTGAACTCCAGGAGCAGCTAGCCTAAAACCGGCAACAAGTGTTTTGGCCAGGGCCAAAATGGGCTATCTTAAGCGCCACTCAGCGTTAGGCTACCTCATTCGAGCCACCCGACGCCTACTACCAGAGGTACGTATGGGCACAACCCGAATCATCAAAAAGTATCCCAACAGGCGCTTGTACGACACTGAAGAAAGCCGCTACATCACGTTGGCCGACGTCAGGAGCCTGGTGCTCGATGGCGTGAATTTCGCTGTCATCGACAAGAAATCAGACGCGAATATCACTCGCTGTGTCCTTCTGCAGGTAATCTGCGAGCAGGAACAGAACGGTGAGGCCATTTTGACCGAAGGTTTTCTGTCTCAGGTAATCCGCATTTATGGCAACGCCGACGCCATGCAAATGGCTGATCATCTTGAAGATAGCCTCAACCGATTCTTAGCCCATCAGAACAATTTTTCACGTGATCCATCGCAATTTCACTCCAAGCCCGAAACGCCAAAAACTCCTTGACATCAGGGTCTTAGATGCCCTAGCGTGGGGGTTGCAACGGGGATACGCTCCCCCGCCCCCTGTTGCAAAGCCTGAAGGGTTTTACACTCCACGGCGGGCCCCCTGCGAAAGCAGGGGGCTTTTTTTTACGTCCAGAATTTGAACTCAATAAATCACGAATATGACATCCGATTCGACTGATACCGGCATCATCCAGAGCGATTTCCGGCCAGCACGCTGGTTGCGGCATCGCCATCTGCAAACGATGTACACGTCACTCCCCTGGGCGTGGCCACATCACCCAGAAATGCGACGCGAAAGCCTGGAGCTGCAGGACGGAGACGTAACAGCTGTTGACTGGGTTGCCGACACAGACCATC
>JAOTUU010000169.1 GCA_029863705.1 Gammaproteobacteria bacterium | reverse complement strand
TCCTGATAGGCCACCAGGTCCGTCTCCGGAAAGAACAGCCAAATCGGGCCTTCGTAGAAGCTGTCGCCTGACCACAGGAACCCGGCCTCCCTGTCGAACAATGCAATCGAATCGTCGGTGTGCCCGGGTACCTGCAGGACTTCGAGTTTTCGCCCACCGATATCCAGCACATCTCCGTCTGCTATTTTCTGGCTGATCGAAAACGGTCTTGTCCGGTGGTTTTCTTCCGTGACACCCATCGGCAGGTCCTTGCACAGTGCCTCCGCTGATACTTCCATTGACAGTTCGTCGCTCTTCAGACCGTTAGTCCGGCTCAGGGAGAACTCTGTTGAAACAGACAGGATTTCATCAAACAGGTAGTTGCCGCCAATGTGATCGAAGTGGCTGTGAGAGTTGAGTACGCGAACGTGTTTGTCAGTGAGTTGGTCGACAATCGACTTTATATTGCCAATCCCGTTGCCGGTATCGAATAGCACGGCGGACTCCGAGCCGACGATCAAATATGAAATAACTTCCTGCCACTGAAAGGGCTCATAGATCGCCCAGATATTTGGTTCGATTTCATACACCTCGAACCAGTCATCGCTGGTCTCGTGCTTCTGATAATCGGCGTAAGCAGAACGGGGGAGGCGGTCACAAAAACTTTGTAGATCCGCAGCACTGGCATAGGACGCCGGTTCCTCCGTCGGCGTGATGTCCGCGTGCGTGCAGCCACCGAGTATTCCGAAGCACAGGCTCCCCAGCAAGAATTTCATCATTTTCTGCCCCACTCGAACGTCAGACCGGGTCGATGCTGAATAACATCGAAAAGTCGATCGCGTTGACATTTTTTGTCAACGCGCCTGTGGAAATATAGTCGACGCCGGTCTCTGCAATTTTGCGAATCGATTCGAGCGTGATATTGCCCGATGCCTCGAGTTCCGCTGCGACATAGCCGTAGTCCTTGTTTGTTGCCACGGCTTGCTTGAGGTCCTGCAATATGAAGTTATCGAGGAGAATGCGTGTCGCGCCGGCATTCAGGGCTTCGAGCAATTCGTCATGGCTCTCGACTTCGACTTCGATCAGCACGTCCGCATCAAGATCGCCGGCGCGCTGCATGGCGGCGGCAATACTGCCCGCGCTCTTGATATGGTTTTCCTTGATCAGGATGGCGTCAAACAGACCGACTCGATGATTCGTGCCCCCGCCGCAGGCGACCGCGTATTTTTGCGCCAGGCGCAAACCGGGCAGCGTCTTGCGCGTATCGAGAATCCTGACGCCGGTGCCTTCGACGGCCCTGACATAACTCGCCGTAATGCTTGCGGTTGACGACAGCGTCTGCAGAAAATTCAGAGCCGTACGTTCACCCGTCAACAATGCTCGAGCCGGTCCGACCAACTTGCAGATTACGTCGTCGGCTTCTGCCGTCTGCCCGTCCCCGACGTACCAGTCGACGATGACCTTTGCGTCGAGCTGCGCAAAAACCTCATCGACCCACGGCTGGCCGGCGAGTAGCACCGACTCCCTGGCAATGATCGTCGCCCCGACGACAGCGTCGGCATCGATCAGCAGTGCCGTCAGGTCGCCATCGCCGACGTCCTCGGCGAGTGCTGTCGCGACGATCGTGCCGATAGAATCCTTAAGTTCGTTTGAGAGTTGCATGCGGCTTCGAAAACGAAAGAAGCCCGACACGAATGTCGGGCTTCGGCTCGTACAGTCTCACTGGGCTCTACATGGGCCAGCCGTGACCGGCGCCTACCATGCTCATCACCATGGGAATCGACATCAGCGTGTTCGAGCGCGATGCCTGGAAGGCAATGTTTTTTGCCTTGGCGACCTGGTCTGCGCTGGCTTCGACCATGCCCAGTACTTTTTTCTGATTGGGCCAGATCAGCACCCATACGTTGAACAGCATTATGGTGCCGAGCCATGCGCCAACGCCAATGGTCATGGCGTACTGGTTGATCGGATCGGTGTTCAGCCCGAGCATGAACGCGTTGTGCAACTGGCCTTTGTGCAGCAGGAACGCTGCGCCAGTGAGCCAGGTAGCCAGTGCGCCCCAGCGAAACCAGGCCAGTGCGCGGGGTGCAACGTATTTGGCGATCCCCGCTCCACCCGGGCCACCTTCGTCACTGGCCGCCTCGCCGAGCGCCGGAACCTGGACGAAGTTGAAGTAGTAGAGGAGGCCGATCCAGGTGATGCCGGACAAGACATGCAGCCATATGATCACAGACTGTGTACTCATGCCTGCCACCATGTGATTGCCTTTGGTGGCGAGTACAATAATGACTGCGAGAACGACGCCACCGATTATCGTGCCGCCAATGCTCTTCAAGGGATTCATCGTTTGCTTCTCCGTCAGATTTCTGATTTTTGGATTATTCTGGATACCTGCCGCGAATGAACGCGCCGGCGCGCTGTCGGTATTATAGAGAGTGCCGTTCGGAAAAGAGAATTATTTGCATCGACCAACAGCCGATAGTCTGTCATAAATGATTTAGAAAAGACCTCTAATATATTGATTAATATAATAATAACGCACGAAAACGACAGCGCCTGCAGGGACAGAAACGAAAAACCACTGTCACCTTGTATTCTGATTTGCACGCTGGACGAGGACGAAGTTTGCCTTGGCTGTGGTCGAAGCCTGCAACAGATCTCGCGATGGGCCCTGATGGACAGGGACGAGCAATGGGCGATTATTGACCAAATGACTGCTCGCGAAACAGTCGATTGAAGGTACAATCCGGGCCGGTAGGCGGAGGTATGCAATGCGAGTGATGATCGTTCTTTTGTCAGTGTTCATGCTGGGCGGCTGCGCGGCCCTGATGGTCGGCGGTGCCGCCGTGGGTGGATATCAGCTGGGCAAGGATGAGCGCCCCCCCGGTGTCGTCGCGTCTGATTCAGCGATAACAACCAAGATCAAAGGCAAATACGTTGCGGATTCGATCGTCAGCGTGTTTAACATTGGCGTTCGGACCTGGGAAGGCACAGTGACCTTGTCGGGAACGGTTGGCAGTTACGTGGCTCGTGAGCAGGCGGAATCGATTGCGAAAGACACCAATGGCGTAACAGCCGTAAACAACCACATCGTGGTTGAGGATCGTAGCGCTGGCAATTGACGGCCATACCATTGAAATCATCGGCAGCGGCCCAACCATAAGTGGCTGTCGCAAAACAAACAGGTACCAGAAGTGGATGTAAAAACCAGGATCAAAGATCAGCTCGGGTCGAACGACGTGCTGCTTTACATGAAGGGCACGCCCGATTTTCCGCAGTGCGGGTTTTCCGGCCAGACAGTTGCCGCGCTCAACGCGATCGGAAAGCCGTACTCCTTTGTGAATATTTTTGAAGACCCCGAGATACGTGAAGGGCTTAAAGAATATTCGAACTGGCCGACCTTTCCGCAGCTGTATGTCAAAGGTGAGTTGATCGGCGGCTGCGATATCGTCATCGAAATGTATCAGTCGGGCGAGCTGCAAAAGCTGCTCGAGGAAAGCGCTGCCTAGGAGCCGTTGCTCCTATGGCTGCGGCGGCGCGTTTCTGAGCGCCGCCTCGTAGATATCGCGGTAACGGTTCACTGTTTCGCAGAACAGGTCCGCGGTGACTTCTGCATCGTAAGATGCAGAATGCGCCTGCGTCTCATCCCACCCCAGTCCTGCAGCGATTGCCGCGCGGGCAAGAACCGTCTGACCGAACGCCATTCCGCACAGCGTCACCGTGTCGAAGCAGCTGAAAGGATGAAAGGGATTGCGTTTTATCGAAGAGCGCTCGACCGCTTGATTAAGGAAAGCGAGGTCGAAATGTGCGTTGTGACCGACCAGCACGGCCCGACTGCATCGGCTCTCCCGCATGGCGCGGCGGACCTCGCGAAAGGTGCGCTGCAGCGCGTCGCGTTCATCAATAGCGGGACGCAGCGGGTGAAACGGGTCGATGCCGTTGACCGCGAGGGAGGCGGCTTCGAGGTTGGCACCTTCAAATGGCTTTACATGGTAGCGAATCGTCTCTACGCGCCTTAATAGACCGTTCGAGTCAAGTTTGAGCAATACGGCGGCGATTTCGAGCAGGGCGTCGGTCTTCGAGTTGAAACCCCCGGTTTCCACGTCGACGACAACGGGCAGAAAACCGCGGAAGCGGTCTGACATTCGGATCTCGTCACTCACCTACGGACTTGCCTTGAAGAGTTCTTCGTCCAGGATGATGCTCATTGTGTAACGTACGCCAAATCCTGTGAATTTCGATGCGATATGGCCAAGGCCACCGGTGTGATCTCCCGCGCTCAGGTCCATGTGTACCCAGGGCACGTCGTTTTCGATGAACTCTGCAAGAAAACTGGCCGCCAGGATATGGTCGCCGGCCGCTTTCGGTGAGCACTGCATGAAATCAGCCGTGTCGCTCTTGAGTTCTTCGAGAAATTCCTTGCCGATCGGGAACGGCCAGACGCGTTCGCCCGAACGCCAGCCGGTTCGCTTCAGCCGGGGATGCCATTCGGCCCTGTTCGTGAACACGCCCGAATATCGGCTCGTGATGGCACTGACACAGGTGCCTGTCAGCGTCGCATAGTCGAATATGATGCCCGGTTGCTCGCGACTTGCGAGCACCAGCGCATCTGCAAGTGCGAGACGTCCTTCGGCATCGGTGTGAATAATCTGGATGGTCTTGCCATTTGCGGCCGTGATGACGTCCTGCGATTTGTAGGCATTCGGGCCAGTACGGTTCTCCGTCAGCGCCAGCCAGCAGTCGACAGCAATAGGCAGTTTCAGTTCGGAAATCGCAAGGAATGTACCGAGTGCAACCGCGCTGCCCTGCATATCGCCGTGCATCTCCAGCATCGACGCGAACGGCTTGAGATTGGTGCCGCCCGTGTCGAAAATAATGCCTTTGCCAACCAGGCTGAGATCGGCTTTGGCTGATTTCGGGCCTGGTCGATAGCGAAGGCGCACGATGCCGGCACTGTCGTCATCGTTACCCTGGGCAACCGCGAGAAACGCACCGGCGCCGAGCGACTCCAGATCTCTCGTGACGAGGCGCTTGTACTGCCAGCCGCGCTCTTTCGCCAGCCGCTTGACCACCTCAGCGTAGCGAACGGCATCCAGTTTGTTGGGAGGCAATGATGTAAGCCAACGCGCGAGGTTATTACCTTTGGCTTCGGCCTCGGTTCGGCTGGTGTCCAGTGGTTCCGAGAGGCCCAGCAGCCGAATGCTCTTAGTCCTGGCGGGCGCCGGCTTGCTCTTGAAAGTAGGCAGCTTGAGACTTGCCGCGAGAGCCGCCGCCAGTACATTGTTCACCAGCGTTGCCTGCGCCTCGGGCTCGAAACCGACGGCGCAAATACCAAGACTGCCGGCTTTTTGACCGGCTGCGGCCGCAACCAGCTTGCGGCCCAGGGTCAGCTGCTCGAATGCGCTGGCGTCGGCACTGACGGTGCCAGCGACGACCAGGGTCTGCTTCTTGTTACCGAGGTGCGTCGTGAATGCCGGTATCGAGTCGTCTACGCGTTTTCGATAAATTGCCTGTAGTCTGCTGCCCTCGGGGACGTGTCGAAAAACCGCCTCGGTCGGCCTTGCAGGTAGTATCAAAAGTAACTGATCAACCGGCTCCAGAACTTTCGTGGATAGGCGGCCAGGCTTTTGAAAGATACGAATATCTTGAATGTCAGGGACGACGGTTGTCATACGGTCTTATTCTCCGCCGCGCGCTTGACCCTCGCGGCGCAAACCCCGAAGATGGCGGCCGCACTGGCGAATCGCACGGTCCGGTGCAATGAAGCGCTGATCCTAGCAGGACGCTTCAGGTAATTCACGCGACACGCCGGGAGCTTTCCTGGCAAACGCCCGGTGGACAGAATCATGAGCAGTTTCAATCCTTTCGATGACATAGATCCAATTGAGACCACCGAATGGCTGGAGTCGATCGACTCGGTACTCGCGCAGCACGGACCGGAGCGGGCGCATTTTCTGCTGAACCAGATGATCGACTTTGCGCGGCGCTCGGGCGCCTACCTGCCGTACACGCCGAACACGGCCTACCTCAATACGATCTCCACGGCGCGTCAGCCCGAGTACCCCGGCGATCGTTCACTCGAGCGCCGCATCGAGGCCTACATTCGCTGGAATGCGATGGCGATGGTGATCAATGCGAACAAGGTCAACACGGAGTACGGCGGACACATTTCGAGTTACGCGTCGTCGGCCACCCTGTACGAGGTCGGATTCAACCACTTCTGGCGCGGCGCGACCGACCGTCAGGAAGGGGACATGGTGTTCATCCAGGGTCACTCGTCGCCGGGCATTTATGCGCGCGCATTTCTCGAGGGACGACTCAACGAAGGTCAGCTGAATCGTTTTCGCCAGGAGGTGGGCGGCGGCGGCCTGTCGTCCTATCCGCATCCGTGGCTGATGCCGGACTTCTGGCAGTTCCCGACCGTATCCATGGGCCTGGGCCCAATGATGGCAATTTACCAGGCGCGCTTCATGCGCTACATGGAGCATCGCGGGCTGATGCAGCCCAGTGACCGCAAAGTCTGGGCGTTTCTTGGCGACGGAGAGATGGACGAGCCCGAATCAATGGGCGCGATTACGATGCCGGTTCGTGAGGGCCTGGACAATCTGGTGTTTGTCGTCAACTGTAACCTGCAGCGACTCGATGGTCCGGTGCGCGGAAACGGCAAGATCATCCAGGAACTCGAAGCGGCATTCGGCGGCGCCGGCTGGAACGTGGTCAAGGTGGTCTGGGGGTCGAAGTGGGATCCGCTGCTGGCGAAGGACCTGTCCGGCAAGCTACGACGGATCATGGAAGAAACTGTCGACGGCGAGTATCAGAAGATCAAGTCTATGAACGGCAAATACGTTCGCGACACGTTCTTCGGCAAGTACCCGGAAACCGCCGAAATGGTCGCCAACATGTC
>JAOTUU010000168.1 GCA_029863705.1 Gammaproteobacteria bacterium | reverse complement strand
CATGGTGATTCATGTAATCACCCGGGTCGATCGCATGACGCCATATTTCCTCGAACACATTGCCGTCCCCGCGTGTTTTCAGGACGACCTCGAACGGCTTGGCTTGTGCAGGAAAACGTATCGACTCGTGAAAAGTGCGATTGATCTGTCGTGCTTCACCGGTCGTTTCCCATTCGCCGTAGATGCTGCTGAAACTTCGCGACCACGCCACTACACCTGATTCTGGATCGACGATTTCGAACATGTATTTGCCGCGCAAGGTCTTGTCGATCGGCTGATGCATGTTGCCTGACCACGGCAAGGGCTCAAAAACAACCTGATCGAGGCTGAATAACTCAGACTCAGCATTGCCGCTGTGGAAGTAGTCCAGGCGCATTGTTGCCGGGGCATCAGCATCGGCGATCGTCGTAACGAACAAGCTCGCGAAAATAACTGTAAGAATGGCGGGCCTCATCGTGGTCTCCGGTTGGCATGTTATGGTGCGTAGCGTACCAGCAACCGGTCGAAACGTGTCGCGATATCTCTACATAGCTGCGCTCGTCATTGCGGGCGAAATGGTCTTTGGGCTGCCGTTCCATACGGCGCGGTTTTTCCGGCCGACCATGCTCGAAGTGTTCGGCTTCAGCAACACACAGTTAGGCGACTTGTTCGCGGTCTACGGCATCACTGCAACGATTAGTTATTTTCCCGGCGGCGCAATCGCCGATCGATTCTCTGCGCGCTTTCTTCTCTCCGCTTCGTTGGTCGCTACGGCTTGTGGCGGGCTCTTCCTGGCGACGATACCCAGCGCATTTCAGATGGGCGTATTGTACGGTTTTTGGGGGTTCACAACGATTTTCCTGTTTTGGGGAGCGCTGATTCGAGCAACCCGGGAGTGGGGCGGCAAATCCTCTCAAGGGGCGGCATTCGGTATTCTCGAAGCGGGCCGTGGAATAGTCGCTGCCTCGATTGCCGCATTCGGGGTTGCAGTACTTGCCTGGTATCTGCCAGATGATGCCACGCTGGCCACTGACGCTGAGCGCCTCAACGGATTTCGAACGGTCATCCTCATGTATTCAGCTGCCACCTTTGCCGCGGGCGTAATGGCGTGGTTGATAATTCCGGATCCTGGCGCAATGCCGGCAAAAAATAGAGCAAACCCGTTTGCCGGTATGGCACTCGTTATGGGTCGGCCAATTGTTTGGGCCCAGGCAGCGATTATTGTTTGTGCTTATTGTGCATATAAAGGAATGGATAATTATTCGCTGTATGCCGTGCAGGTTCTGGGCATGGATGAGGTGGAAGGTGCAAGGCTTGCTTCCTACGGCGCGTATTCGAGACCATTCGCAGCTCTCGCAGCCGGATTCATCGCTGACAGGTTTGACGCTACGCGCTCGATCGGTGTCGGGTTTATTGTTCTGGCCATTGTCTTCTCGGTACTTTCCATGGCGACGCCAGACACATCGGGCCTCTCAGTTATTTATGGAAATATGATTACCAGCTACTTCGCTGTGTTCGCGCTGCGCGGTATTTACTTCGCTTTGCTACAGGAGACGAAAACACCGCGCCACATAACCGGGGCAGCGGTAGGGATGATTTCCCTGATTGGTTACACCCCGGAAATATTCTTCGCGCCAATCGCCGGGCGAATTCTCGATGCGACGCCCGGTGCCGGCGGCCATCTCAACTTGTTCCTCTTCCTTGCGTGCATTGCGGCATGTGGTGTTGCCGTGGTTGGGTGGCTGCTGTGGCTCAAAAGATCGCGAAATAATCCATGGCATGAGCCGGTCATCTCTGAACAGGCAGAGTGAATTTTTCGGGGGGTGTACGTGGTAGTTAATTCGAGCTTCAAAGAACAGGTGCGGCGTAATTCGGTAGCGCTCATTAGCTTGTTCGTCGCGGTATCCGGCCTGAGTTACAATACGTGGCGCAACGAGCGTTCCGAATACAATCGCAATCAGCGAGTGTCGTCGTTTGAGGTTCTACTCAAGCTGGGCGAATTACAGCAGCTCGTTTTTCACAATCACTACGACCGTGATTCCGAAAACAAAGGCAATCCCCGCACAGGTTGGGCTCTTGTGCTGACTGTTCAGGACCTCTCGACTATCCTGGTATCGCCGGTGCCGGATTCGTCAAAAGAGCTTGTCGAGGTGTGGGGTGACCATTGGAGTCAGCTCGGCGACAGTCAGGACAGCGCGGATGCTATTCTCTCCAGCATCGAAAAGCTGCGCGCCGATACGCTGGCGCTGCTGGGAGACCTGGACTGATGCACACGAAGTATTTGATGGTGAGCAGCGCCATATTCATGGCGCTACTCGGGCTGGCAACCAGTTTTTTCCCGATTGAGGTCCTGAGTATGCACGGCACGACGCCAGACAATGCGACGTTGCTCCTCGTTCAAATGATGGGTGCCCTGTATCTCGGATTTGCGATTTTAAATTGGATGGCTCGGGGAGTACTGATTGGCGGCATTTACGCGCGGCCGGTAGCGCTTGGTAACCTGCTTCATTTCGGGATGGTCGGCATGATGCTCAGTAAAGCTGCCTTTGTACACGGCGCTGTGCCGCTGGCAGCCAGTGCATTCGTTTTCTCTGTCTTCGCTATCTGGTTCGGCGTCGTGTCATTCAAGCCTCCGCTGATGTCGGGCTCTCCAGGTAATTAGTTCAGATCCAGCCCTATTATCAACGGATCGTGGTCGGATGACCGATACGGTGTCATACCGTCGAACAAATCCGGGTCGCGATTGAATTCCAGGTTGTAGTCCAGCAGCGGTGGCTCATCGGCGTTGATATGCCACTCGACGACGCCCGCGACCTGGTCGACAAGGCTCGGTGATGCGAGCGCGTGGTCAAGTGCACCAAGCTGTCCGGCGAAGAGGAAAGAGTAGCTGTCTCGCCCGGTCGAACTTTCAACAAGATTGACGAAGCCCGCGTTGCCGAGGGCCGTCATCGGATCTTCGAGGTAATAAGAATTGCTGTCACCGATAACGAGAATGTCAGCATCGCTGCTCGAAGTCGGGTCGGTCGCAAGCCAGTCCGCCATGGCGGCCGCCGCCGACGTTCGTGTCGCATTGCAATTTCCCTGGCCATCGCCCGTATCGGGGTCGCCGATCGAACTGCATGGCGAGCCTTTCGATTTCAGATGCATGACGGCGACCGTGAGCCTGGCGCCGTTCGAGTTCTGCGAGAAGGTCTGGGCGAGGACGGGTCTGTTGCGCGAGTCATCGAAACGGGCGTCGACATTTGAATCGAGCACGGCGAATGAACCGGCCAGGCTAACTGTCGCAGCCTTGTAAATAAAACCTGTCTTGATACTGTCATGGCCAATCGTGCCGGTAGCTACGAATGAGTATGTCCCGGCACCAAGCCGGGCATTGAGCGCGCCGACGACCGCTTGCAGCGAGTCGCTCGCGTTGTTCTCCAGTTCGACAAGCCCAACGATATCGGCGTCGATCATGGCCAGCGCCGACGTTGTTTTGTCGAGTTGCCGTTCGAGCTCAATATCGCTGTCTGCGCCGCGACAATTACCACTACCCGCGGGGCCGCAAATAGATTGGCCGGTATCAACGGTCGAAAAGAAATTAAGGACATTGGCACTTGCGACTCGCAGTGCCCCTGCCACGTTTGCTGGGCCGGGGCGCGGGTTCATCGATGCGAACTGCGGCTCGATCGTGGGCATCAACCGGTAACCTTCAGGTCCATCGGAGCCGCTGCCGCGCGAATATCGAAGTACTCCGGTAATATCGGTAATCTGGTCGCCTGCACGAATAGAGTAGTTTGGCGCGGCTTCTGCCGAGAGGTAACGAACCGGTGTTGCGTTGGCAATGCGAAGTCCGTCGTCCAGCCATAATCGACGCGACGCATTCGACTCGATATGTGCACTGTGCCCGGCAACACCGGGCGCGTTGCGGTTTGTAAACGTGTATTGCCGGCCCCCTTCGGCCAACAAAATCGAACCGTGCTGTTCGAGGCTCCGGAGTCCGGTTACGGTCAAGGTTTGCGGTAAGCGGATAAGCATGCCTTCGTAACGTTCGAGGTCAGCAATCAGGTCGCCGTCTGAATTTGTCGTGAGCGATTCGGAGGGCAGCATCACGGGAAAAGGCAGAATCGCTCCAATTCCCGCTACCGTAACGCTGCTTGCGGAAATCTGCGTCTCACCGAAGTGCTCATTGACTATTCCCTGAACACGAACAGAATCGCCGGCGCTAACATCAACAGCCGGATCGTTACCGTCAAAGACAAAAACGCCGTCCGACGTGTTGAAATCTGCATCTGGCACGCTCTGCAGATAAAAGCCGCCGAGATTGCTGCTGACGTCCGCGTCGTTGTCCTGAAAATCGCCGACAACAACGCCTTGAATCGTTACTGACTGCCCGACCAGCGGACTCGTGGCGCCGCTGCCCTGAACGTCGTAAATTGCTGTGATGCCGGCGTTACCCGGCGGCGGAGGATTCGCATTTGACGCACCGCCGCCACTTCCACCACATGCGGCGAGTGAGGCGGAAATAACTGCGGCAAACAGAGTGAGGTAATAGTGCATTGCATTATCTTATCTCGAACCCCCGCATCTTCGCTCGACTTCAGGCCATATCAAACAGAATCATTTCGGCATTGCTCGTCGCCAACACTGTCAGCAATTCCAGTTCGCGGATCGCTACAGCATCGCCTGCTTCGAGTAACTCGTCATTTGCAGTTACGGAGCCGCTGACTATCTGCAAGTAACCGCTGTGACCTGCGGAAAACTCATGCTGCAGTTCGTTACCTGCCTCCAGAATACTGGCGTACAGATCCACCGCCTGGTGCACTGTCATCGATGACTCGCGCCCATCGCTCGAAGCGACGAGACGCCATTGATTAAGTTTATCCTCGCGATCGAAATGCTGTTGCTCGTAGCCAGGTTGCAGTGATGACTCGCGCGGCAAAATCCATATCTGCAACAAATGCACAGCGTCTTCTTCAGATTGATTGAATTCACTGTGGAACACGCCCGTTCCGGCGGTCATGCGCTGCACATCGCCGGCTTCGATAACCGACCCATTGCCCATACTGTCCTTGTGCGCGAGCGCGCCCTGGATGATGTAGGTGACGATCTCCATATCCTTGTGCGGATGCGTGCCAAATCCCTGGCTCGGCTCGATGCGATCCTCATTGATCACGCGAAGCGGTCCGAAACCCATCATCGCCGGGTTGTGGTAGTCGCCGAATGAAAACGTGTGTTTGGCTTTTAGCCAGCCATGGTCCACGGCACCGCGGGTGTCAGAATGAATAACGTCAAACATTTTCCTCGTCCTCTTCAGGCAGCCCGGTCATCCAGGCTGGGTGATGTGTATACGAGTTCCGCAATACGGACCCGTGCAGCGTCAATCGATTCGTCGGACTTGCTATTCAATTGCTCCGCAGCGATGAATTCGATATCAGTAATACCGACAAATGCCAGTGCGTGGCGCAAATACGGTGAAGCGAAATCGTAGTCGCTGCCAACAGCAACGCCACCAGAGCTTATTACGATGTAGGCTTTCTTGTTTTTAAGCAGCCCTTCGGGACCGTTTTCTGTGTAGCGAAAGGTCAGTCGTGCCCGGGCGATCATATCTATCCAGGCTTTGAGTGCAGCAGGAATACTGAAATTATAGATCGGTGCGCCCAACACAATGACATCGGCTTCCTGCAATTCGCTTACGAGTTGATCCGAATATGCCAACGCCTCGCGTTGAGCGGAATTGCGATCTTCATCAGCCGTGAAATTCGCAGCGATCCAGGCATCGTCAACAAACGGCACGCCATCCGCCAGGTCTCTGCGCCGCACCTGAACCGAGCCACGGGCTGATTCCAGAGCAGTAATTAACTCGCCGGTCAGTGTTCGGCTCGTGGATCCGTGCTGTCTGCCGCTCGCGCTGACCTCGAGAATTCGCAGTGCTGCGGTGTCGGTTGTGGCCTTGTCATGCATGGTTTTGCTCCGATTAATTGCTTGGTGAACAGTGTGGCTTTTGATAACAGAGGAATAAACAGTATAATTTGGATAATATTGTTCTAATATACGCAACAATATGCATCGATTCGAAGACTTACGGGCATTCGTTGCTGTTGTTGAGACCGGTTCCTTCACAGCCGCAGCCGATCGCCTCGGAATAGCGAAGTCGGCCACCAGCCGCCGCATGGCATCACTCGAGAGCCGCCTCGGTGTGCAGTTGCTGCAACGCACGACGCGCCGCCTTAACCTGACTGATACGGGCCGCAGCTTTTATGAACGCAGCGCGCGTATTCTCGCGGATTTGGAGGAGGCCGAAGCCGCGGTTCACCAGGAACATGGCGAGCTACGTGGCAAACTGCGAATAGCGATGCCGCTGGCATTCAGCATTAGTCACATGTGCGAGCCGATCGCCGAGTTCGCGCGGATGTACCCTAAAGTGACTTTCGACCTTGATCTCAACGATAGACGCGTTGACCTGGTTCAGGAGGGAATGGATCTCGCCTTGCGCATCGGTCACCTGTCGGACTCGTCCTTGATCGCGCGACGACTGTTCGACTCGCACACTGTGATTTGCGCATCGCCAGCCTACGTTGAGGAGCATGGTGCGCCGCAGACGGTCGAAGATCTGCGTGACCATCACTGCCTTGTATACGGTAACTTGAGTGACCCAACGCGTTGGGTTGGCCGTGACAATGAAGGTGTAGAGCATCGCGTCGACGTCCGCGCGACGCTGTCGGCCTCAAGCGGCGATTTCCTGGCGCAACTGGCAGCCAGGGGGCGAGGTATCGTAATGCAGCCAACCTTTATTGCCGGCGCATTGATCAGGCAAGGTAAATTGATGCCACTGTTGACCGATTACCAGTGGCCAGCCGCGCCTGCGTTTGCCGTGTACCCGCCGACCCGGCACCTTTCGTTTCGTGTGCGCACTTTTATCGACTTTC
>JAOTUU010000167.1 GCA_029863705.1 Gammaproteobacteria bacterium | reverse complement strand
GCTGACGAGGTTATTGCTATTCACAACAGCGGCGATCCGGCGCAGAAAGTCGACTTATTGCTGCTCGGCGATGGCTACACGGCGGAAGAGCACGACGCATTCATTGCCAAGGCAAAAGAACTGACGGACATTCTGTTCGCAACCTCTCCGTTCAAAGAGCGCAAGAATGATTTCAACGTTTGGGCGATTGCGCCGTCGTCAGACGAGTCGGGTGTATCGAGACCCTTTACAAATACGTACCGGGACACACCTATCGGGGCGACCTACGACTCGTTCCGCTCCAAACGCTACATACTGACATTCGACAACAAGTCTATGCGACGCATCGCATCGTCAGCTCCATACGACTTCATTGAAATCCTGACAAATACAGAAACCTACGGCGGCGGCGGTATCTATGGCCTGTTTAGCACGGCCGCGGCAAACGGTCAGTGGGCACCGTATTTGTTCGTCCACGAGTTTGGCCATCATTTTGCCGGCCTCGCGGACGAGTACTACACCTCCGACGTGTCCTACGAGAACCCCGTCAACGTAGTAGAGCCTTATGAACCCAACGTCACGGCATTGTTGGACCCAAAAACCCTGAAGTGGGGACACCTTGTAGCGCCACACACACCAATACCAACGCCGTGGCCAAAAGCAGAATTTGAAAAGCACTCTTACGCTGTCCAGGAAAGACGCAACGAGATGCGGGCCAGAAATGCTTCCGAAGCCGAAATGAACGAATTGTTTGATTTCACGATGGATTACAGCGGCAAACTATTTGCCGCAGCGGAGCATCGGGATGCTGTGGGCGCGTTTGAAGGTGCCAACTATGAAGCTATCGGTTACTACCGTTCGGAGCAGAATTGCATCATGTTCACCCGGATCAGCGACTTCTGCCGGGTCTGCCAGGGAGCGATCTCGCAGGTCATAGACGAATACTCCCTGGCGAACGATTAGCAGGGCCTAGCTTCGGAGCTTGTACCCGGACTTGAATATCCACCAGACCGTAATCAGGCATAGCAATAAGAAGCCGAGTACCATACCGAGACTAAGAGCTATCGCCACATCGGAATTCTCGTAGAAGCTCCAGCGGAAGCCGCTAATCAGGTAGACGACAGGGTTGAAGAGGCTGATAGTCTGCCAGGCCGGCGGCAGCATGCTGATCGAGTAAAACGTACCACCAAGGAACGTCAGCGGCATGATGACGAGAATCGGAACAATCGTCAGTTTCTCCCAACCATCTGCCCAGACACCGAGGATGAAGCCGAACAGGCTGAACGATACGGAAATCAGCACCAGGAATAGAAGCATCAGCGCTGGATGAGCGATGTCGATGGTCACGAAAAAGCTGGCCGTACCGAGGATGATCAAGCCGATGATGACCGACTTGGTGGCTGCGGCACCAACGTATCCCAACAGCACCTCAACAAACGATATGGGCGCCGACAATAATTCAAAAATCGTGCCCGTGAATTTTGGAAAGTAGATCGCGAAGGAAGAGTTCGAGATGCTCTCCGTCATGATGGACAACATTATCAGGCCCGGCACGATGAACGCACCATAACTGATGCCATCGATCTCGGTGATGCGTGATCCGATCGCGGCGCCGAATATCACGAAGTACAGCGACGTCGATAGCACTGGCGCAACAATACTCTGCACGACCGTACGCATCATGCGCGTCATCTCAGTGCGGTAAATCGCTCTAATCGCGTGATAGTTCATGATTTTTGCTTCACAAGACCAACAAAAATTTCCTCGAGAGAACTTTGCGACGTGTTCAGGTCATTAAACTTTATGCCCGCTGTATGCAGCGCAGCAAGCAATGCCGTTATCCCGGTGTGATCTTGTTTGGTGTCGTAGTGATAAGTGAGTTCGCAACCGGACTCACTGAGTTCAAGGTGGTAATTGTCGAGCTCCGGTGGAACTGCCGCCAGACATTCGGATAAATGCAGCACAAGCTGTTTTTTTCCCAACTCCCGCATCAGGCGGTTTTTCTCTTCGACAAGAATAATCTTGCCGTGGTTAATTACGCCCACACGATCGGCCAGTTGCTCTGCTTCTTCAATATAGTGTGTAGTGAGGATTACGGTCACGCCGGATTCGCGCAAAGACTGCACGACGTTCCACATATCCTGCCGCAATTCAACATCGACGCCCGCAGTTGGCTCGTCGAGAAACAGAATCTCCGGCTCATGTGCCAAAGCCTTGGCAATAAGTACCCGGCGCTTCATGCCGCCTGACAACATCATGATCTTCTCGTCTTTCCTCTCCCACAGCGACAGCGACTTGAGCACCTTCTCAATATGGCCCGGGTTTTCCGGCTTGCCAAACAGGCCGCGGCTGAAGCGGGCGACGTTCCAGGGTGTCTCGAAAGTTTCGGTGGGCAATTCCTGTGGCACGAGGCCTATGCGCGATCGTGTTTGCCGGTAGTCGTCAACTATGTCGAAATCATCAACCATCACCGAACCGGCGGTCTTGGTGACGATGCCGCAGACAATATTGATCAAAGTGGTCTTACCTGCGCCATTTGGACCCAACAGGCCGAAGATCTCGCCCCGATTGATATCGAGACTGACCTCTTTAAGTGCCTGAAACCCTCCGTCGTAGGTCTTTGTCAGGTCTTTTATGCTGATGACTGGCCGCATGTCGTCGGATCATACAGCGACTCGTTGTAATATCCACGCGTCGGCCAGGGTCTTGGTTAGCAGAGTCTTCTGGCGCATGGGATATAGATTGCATTGCTGGTTCTTATCGCGCTATTGGCGGGCGGTTTTGCATTGCTCAACCGCCCGCATTTTGTGCCCATACGGGAAGATATCCCTGCAGATTTTCCGGCGGAGGGCTTCAGCCACACCTATTTTGAAACTTTGCTGCAGACTTACGTTGATAGGGATGGCAACGTCGACTACGGCGCCTGGCTCGATTCCGAGGAAGCCGTGGCGTTAAAAGCGTACTCGACAACTGGCCCATCAGCAGCGTGACCGATGTGAAGGCGCCCGTGGAGGGTGTCAAAGGCATGGGCTTCTTTTATCGGCTGCGGTTTGAATTCGGCCGCAAGAGATACAGCCTGTTGTCCGTGGAAAACGACGTCATACGCAAAAAGTACAAGGACGCGCGCATCCACTTTGTCCTGAACTGTGCCAACTGACGCGCTAGTGTCCGTTTGCCAGTTCAATGATCTTGGAGACCGTGCGCCAGTTTCTTCCCGTCGCTGCAACACCCAGGTGCCTCTCTACTTTCGCGGCAAGTTTGGATCGGCCTATTCCATCGGGCGCGTACAGGTAAAACGCATCGTCCTGAAGCGAAAAACGCTCGGATTCCACCTTTAGATCATCCAGGGCGTCGAGATTTGGCGCGGCAGGCTTTTCCGTCAAAAACGAAACGTGCAGGCATTTGGGGTTCGACTCTGCATCAGTAAACGGATTGGCCGCCGCAATTGCCACGAACCGGTCGACGGTCAACAACAACACTTGTGGCGCAAAACCGAATCGTTCTTCGATTGCCTGCGTAATGTTTGCCGCTAGCTCATCAGCGGCAACCGCAGACGCAAAGACCGCATTACCGCTCTGGATATAGGTCTGTATATCTTCACAGCCGCATGCCGCAAGTATCTCGCGCAGCGCCTGCATCGGCAGGCTGTGTTTGCCGCCAACATTAATGCCGCGAAATAACGCAACCAAACGGCTCATGGCTGTAGCCGATGCAAATAAGGGCAAAAAACGGCCAATTCACCAGTATGTAGAAACACCATTATATTGCCTGTCTGTGACGCAATTTGTGGCGCGGCTATGGTTGCCCCGCTAGTGTGAGCATACTTTTTCAGCTCTTCGGGAGCCATCATGCCTATCCACCGCACTATACGGCTGCCAATAACGGCGGCAATACTGACGATTGCCGCTACCTTCGCTTTCGCTCAGGACGACGAAACCTATGAGCTCAGTGCCGAAGAGCAACAGGAAATTCAGTATTACCAGGCCATCCTGGAGTCGCTGAATCCGCAAACCGGGGACATCAAACTGAGCGGCAATCTCGCGACGTTGCACGTGCCGGACAATTTCTATTTCCTCGACAGCGATGATGCGGAAAAGGTACTCGTCGATATCTGGGGCAATCCACCGGGGCAGGACGTGCTCGGTATGCTGTTTCCTCAGGAGTATTCTCCTCTCGACTACGAATCCTGGGCTGTAACCGTTGATTACGTTGCCGATGGTTGGGTGTCGGATGAAGATGCGACCGATATCGACTATGACGAATTGCTCGAAGACATGCAGGACGACATTCGCGACGCAAACCCGGATCGAATTGCGGAAGGTTACGGCGGCATAGAGTTGCTCGGCTGGGCGGAGGCCCCGCACTACGATGCAAGCAACAAGAAATTGTATTGGGCCAAAGAGCTACGCTTCGATGGCAACGAAGATACGACGCTGAACTACGAAATCCGGGCCTTGGGTCGTCGCGGAATATTGACGATGACATTCATTGCAAACGGTAGCCAACTTGACGAGATCAACATGCGCCGTGAATCAGTACTGGCAATGGCCGAATTCAACGACGGTAATCGCTACCTGGACTTCGACCCAAGCGTCGACGAAGTCGCCGCGTACGGACTCGGCGCACTGGTCGCAGGGAAGATTGCAGCGAAAACCGGTGTGTTAACGGCCGCATTAATTCTGCTCAAGAAATTCGGCGTATTCCTGCTTATTGGCCTCGCCGCGTTTGGCCGCAAGTTCAAAGGCATGTTCACAACCGACAAGCTGGAACCCAAGTAAACACTACGAGCGCGAATTACTCCGCGATACAGCTAGTGTCATTCAGGACGTAGCGTGAGCCATCACGCTGATCGATGAGAATACAGGCCGACTGGTTAAGCACCAGTCGAAACTGGATCGGTCTGCCCATATTCCTGCCGAGCGGATTCGGATCTTGAATCTTGGCTGGCGGGTTGAGTTCTACGGTGAGAACGCTGCTCTTCGTCAAGGCATCGTCCGCGAGCATCACGCTCGAGTGCAGTGCAGTGTTGATTGTTTCCTGCAGCGCTGCCCGGCTTGCGTCAGTCGCCTCACTAATGAGCGCGGGTTGATCCTGGTCAGCGTTCATCGTCTGACATGCCGTTAGCGCCAGCACCGTTACCATTGTCGTCGCTTTAATACTCATCGCTGCGGCTGCCGCATGATGCGATTGGAATCGAACGGTGACCGGTAAACCACGCCATCCGTCGGCCTCAGTGCTCCCGATGTCTTGCTTAGCCCTGGCGTCGGGCCAAGGCCGCTTGCTGCCGGGCACGCCTGGCCATCGCGATACGCCAATGCTGCCGCGAGCCGCCCCTCAGTAGCGACACCCAATGGGTTCGTAAAGTCATCGGCAACCGAACAACCGGGAACCACGGTACCGACGTTGGCCGCAGTATTTGCGGGCGAGAAGCCATCCGTGTAGTCACCAAAATTTTTCTGGTTTACACCGCGGAACTGTATCGTGAAATACGTCGTGCCACAGTTATCCACCGGGTAGAAACCGTACGGCTTGCCGCAGGTGGTCGAGCCTATTTGAATGACTTCAATGTCAACTCCACGCAGCCCATTCATTATCGCCTCACTCGCGGAACAGGTTCCCGGGCCGGTCAACACGAACACACGAGGCAGGTTCAGCGTCGGCAGCGGATTGCCGGCCGGTAATGCATCGAATCCCTGTGTCTCGACATGAAACAGCACAGGTTCAAGGTCCGCGCCGGTAAAAGGATCAGTCACCGGATGCTTATCATTAAATTGCAGCAATTCAAATGTCTGGCCAGCCGTTTGTGTGGGCCCGGCGATCATGAAAGCAAGCTCGCTGGCGATATCCAGAAAACCGCCGCCGTTGTAGCGAATGTCCAGGACGAGGTCGTCGATTCCTGGCGCGGTGTTCAATAACTCAATAGCATCTACCAGGGCCTCCTCGGCGGGCGCCCTGTGATAGTTAAATGTCATGTAGCCGACACGCCCGGTCGGTGTATCCAGAACGCTAACGTTTTGCACCATTGCGTTGGTTATTGTCTCCAACGTCATGACGACAGGCCGAGTATTCTGAGCGCCAACGTCTAAGACAGTGAATGTGAACGTTCTCCCAATCTCGGACGGGAAAAACGCGGCATTTAGCGTGTCGATGCCGTCCGGAGAATTCGTGTCGATATCGAATCCGTCGACTGCCAGGACTTCCGCACCACGAGTCAGTCCGGAATCGGTTGCTGGCGAATTTGGCTCGGTATAGGCAACTCGAATTTCGCGCGGTATGTCTAACGATATAAACGCCCATTCGGCCCCGAATCCTGGCGACACACCGCCTTGTGACAGCTGGAAGTACTCTTCAGTGTCAAACGTGAAGTGGAATTTATCTTTGGCCGCGCCGGACGGTGTCGTTGCCGTTGTTTTTAGCAGGTCGAAATAGGTGAGCGGGTCGTTGTAAAGACTCGGGTCTCTGTCAACGACTTCGCTATACCAAAGATAGATATCGTTGTTGAAGGAGCGAAGAAAATTATTTTCGTCCAGAATGGTACCTGCAACGTCCGGATAGGCTGAGCCCGTCGCCGGGTTGATACCAGCGCGCGGAGCAGCGCACTCGGCAAAATACGTATCGGCATCGAGAAAAACACCGGCCTGCCAATCGGTGCCCCCGCCCGGTGGAGGTGGTGGTACCCGCCCTAAGCCGCCTCCACCGCTTCCGCCGCCACATGCCGCGAGGCTTGCAAATATTGAGCTCAGGATAAGCGCTCGGAACTGTCTGCTAGTTATGTTCACAACGAATCCTCAATTTGTGCCGTGCTCAACAAGACGGAGTTACCTCTCGCGTCTCATCTTAAACGTCTGTAACTCAAATCGGTATACTTCTTCATTCTACCAAATCAGGCAATACTGAATGGCTAAGTGGCGATTAACGCGATTCGCATTCTGCTTACCTGCAGTCCTGATGGCT
>JAOTUU010000166.1 GCA_029863705.1 Gammaproteobacteria bacterium | reverse complement strand
ACCCAAGTCATCATCGACCTGATTCCAGGCAATCCGGTGGCGGCTTATGCCGAAGGCAACATGCTGCAGATAATCTTTTTTACGATTCTTTTCGCGGTGTGCATGCTGATGGTTGGCGAGCCCGGCCGTAAGGTCGCCGAGGGCGCGGAGCGGCTCAACAAGATCATGATGCAAGTCGTGACCGTCGTTATGCACGTCGCACCTTACGGTGTGTTCGCCTTGATGGCGAAGACCTTTGCATTGCAGGGCCTGGGTCTGATTATGCCGATGATTGCCTATTTTGGAGTGGTGGTGGTGGTCTTGCTTTTGCACGCTACGGGCACGTTGATGATCTTGTTAAAGCTGCTTGCGGGCATTAGTCCAGTGATGTTTCTACGCAAGATGCGCACCGTGCAGATATTTGCTTTCAGCACATCGAGCTCGAACGCCACGATCCCGGTAACTTTGCGCACGACGGAAAAACGCCTGGGCGTGGACAATCCAACCGCGTCTTTCATTGTGCCTTTTGGCGCGACGATCAATATGGACGGCACCGCTATCATGCAGGGCGTGGCGACCGTTTTCATCGCCAACGTCTACGGCATCGAACTGGGCTTTAGCGGGTACCTGACCGTGATCGGCATGGCCGTGCTGGCCTCAATCGGTACAGCGGGTGTGCCCGGGGTTGGCTTGATTATGCTGGCGATGGTGTTCAACCAGGTTGGCTTGCCAGTGGAGGGCATCGCGCTGATCATGGGCGTCGACCGACTGTTGGACATGATGCGTACCGCCGTCAACGTCACCGGTGATGCGGCGATCACGAGCATCGTCGCCAAGAGTGAGGGCAGCCTGGACGAGGGGACATTCTACGATCCCGACGCTGGAATCGTCGAGGAAATACATCTGCCGCACATCTCGGCGGATTCCGCGTCTACCTCGTAGGTCCCACAAGCTGATTCACGCGGGATCCACGGTGCGGGCATGGATCAATCGCTACCGTCAATGCGGAGTTACGCCCCGACCTGGAGCGCTTACTGCAACAAATCTTGCGCGACCAGTGCGTCCCGGCTGATGACGATGTCAGCAGCGTTGTACAGCGACTCGACAAATGCCAGGTAATCGGACATTCCGGCCTGCTGGGCGAGTTGCATCTTGCCCGCATCTCTATCTGCTTGCGGAATTGTCTGTGGGCGACCCGGCAATACTGCCTCGAGATTGAAAACCGTAAAGCCGCCGCCAGCACTGGCGACCTGACCGAATACCGGTGCATCCTGGCTTGGCTTCTTCGCCATGAAGACTTGTGACAACACAGCCGGATCCAATTCGGCATTGTCGCGTGACAGCAAGGCAGGCGCAGACACCGTCGCGCCAGCCGCTTCGGCAGCAACCGCAAATTCCGCTCCGGCATCCATGTCGCTGAGCAACTTCGCTACGTTGGCACCCAGGATACTCTGCGCTTCCTGTGTGCGAATGTCCGTTGAAATCTGCTCACGTACTACATCCAGCGGCTGCCGCGCGGCTTCGTGATACTGCGTCACCTTGAACACGGCCGAACGGTTCGCATCGAGTTCCACAACATCAGAAACTTCGCCATTGAGCAGAACGCGCTCGTCGAAAATGGCATCGATAGCGGCCTGGTTCGAGCCGATCGGCTCGCCGCCTGTGCGGGTAATGCCGCTCACCATCTGTGATTCAAGTCCGACCGCTGCTGCAATCGCCTGCAAATCCTGAACGTCTGTAGCATCGAACAGTGCATCCGATACTTTTCGCTCCAGTTCGCGAAACAGATCTTCAGACTCGAGATCGCGCAATTCGCTCAGTAACTCGCCACGAACCTGCTCCAACGGCAGCGGGCCCTGTTCGAGGATTTCGTCCAGACGCACGACGTGGAATCCGAATTCGGTTTCGACAGGCCCGTCGACGTCGCCCTCCTGCATGGCAAAAATCGCGCTACCAAGCTCCCCACCCAGCTGCGAGCGCGTCACCGTACCCAGGTCACCGCCCTGAGCTGACGTACCGCCATCCGCGGAGTACTCGCGTGCCAGGTCTTCAAACGACTCGCCATCCTGAATACGCGCCAGCAAATCACGTGCCGTCGCCTCGGCTGCATCTTCATCGTCACCGGAGAGAATAAGTATGTGTCGAGCACGACGCTGCTCATCCTGCAAATAACGGTTCTCGGAATCCTGGTAGTACTCGAGCAATGCCTGTTCAGAGATTTCAATTGTCTCGGCGACAGCATCACGACGAATCTCGATGAACTCCAGATCGACGCTCTCCTCTGTGAGGAACAAGGTCGGGTTATCATCGTAGTACGCCGTGATCATCTCGTCGCTAACCTCGATGTCAGCGGCAACGCTCTCGGGGTCAAACATGGCTAGCGAAACAAGCCGTTGCTCAGCGATCAGGTTCAGGTAACGCCGAAAATCCGCCGGCGTGACAACTGCGGTTGCAGCTATGGCTCTGCGCAATTGATCCTCCCGCATCGAACTACGTTGTGCTCGTTCGAAGCGGGTCGGCTCGTAACCGTTTTGCGCCAGCAGCGAGTAGTAGGTTTCTTTGTCAAAAACACCATCGACCTGGAAGTCGGGCACCTGCTGAATGGCTGCGGTGACCTGCTCATTGCTGATCTGATAACCGCTCTTGATCAGGTACAACTCTACGAGTCGATCTCTGATCATCGATTCGAGAATGCTTTGACGAATTTGTTGTCGATACTCGTCCGGCAACTGTGCCCACGTCGGATTGCGTTCGAGCTGGTCCCGATATCTCTGCTCGAATAAACCGACCTCGATCTCACTGCCATCTACTTTGGCCGCGAAGGATTGCGACGTGAAGTTGTAATTGATGCCGAAGAACAGAAACGGCACACCAATTAAGGCCAATATTGCGATGGCGATACCACCGGTAAATTTGTCACGGATATCTTGCAGCATGTTTAGGTCTGTCTAGAGCTTAAATTGAGGCGGGGATTCTACTGTAGGTTCGGATCAATGTGTAGGAGGCAAAAAAATACGGGGCCCTGATGGACCCCGTACCTTTCTTACGTGGCGGAGTGGACGGGACTCGAACCCGCGACCCCCGGCGTGACAGGCCGGTATTCTAACCAGCTGAACTACCACTCCGTACTTTGGTGGGTGCTGAGGGGATCGAACCCCCGACCCTCGCCTTGTAAGGGCGATGCTCTCCCAGCTGAGCTAAGCACCCAAACGCCCGGCCCTCTGGGTCGAGCGGCGCGCTAGTTTACGGCATCCTTCAGGCCTTTGCCAGCCTTGAATCCCGGAACATTACTTGCCCTGATCTGGATCGCTTCACCCGTTCTCGGGTTGCGTCCCATTCGTGCTGCACGCGCCTTCACAGAGAAGGTTCCGAAGCCTACCAGTGAAACGGATCCACCGTTTGCCAGTGTGCCCTGAATTGCGTCAAGCACTCCATCTACCGCTTTCGTTGCATCAGCGCGCGACAATCCTGCCGCACCCGCAACTGCATCTACCAATTCACCCTTATTCATGCTTTCACCCTTGCAGATTGATTAAAGAAATATGTATCAATCCAGCGAGCTCCCCCAAGAGTCGCGATCCGCTGAATCGCCGTTTGTGGCTCCGTGCTTCCACTAGCAGCTCCGGTGCTTATACCAACTGGCCAAAACACCGTCAAATTTCCTTTAACCACGCGGGTTTCAGCGTTTTAGTGGGGTCGGGCGATATCCTCGGTTTTCTGCTCGTCAGCCGACGATTTTGGCTCGGATTTCTCCTCGCCCGCGGAGGCCTCTGGCAGTGGCAAATGTTGCAGCGCATGCTCGAGAACCTGGTCAATCCATTTCACTGGAACAATCGTCAGCTTGTCCTTGATGTTCTTCGGAATTTCCACAAGGTCCTTCTCGTTTTCATGCGGTATTAATACGGTTGTAATACCGCCGCGGTGAGCCGCAAGAAGCTTCTCTTTGAGGCCCCCAATTGGCAACACTTCACCACGCAATGTGATCTCGCCTGTCATGGCCACATTGCTCTTCACGGGGATGTCGGTTAATGCCGACACGAGGGCAGTACACATGCCAACTCCCGCACTCGGTCCGTCCTTCGGAGTGGCCCCTTCGGGCACGTGAATGTGCACATCGAGCTTCTGGTAGAAGTCCTCGGCGATGCCCAAAACGGCGTGGCGTGAGCGCACAACCGTCATCGCGGCCTGGATTGACTCGGTCATTACCTCGCCCAGCTGGCCGGTATAGGTGTGCTTGCCCTTGCCTGAAACGACGGCCGCCTCGATCGTGAGCAACTCGCCACCAACCTCGGTCCACGCCAGCCCGGTTACCTGCCCGACCTGATCGTTGTCCTCGGCTATGCCGTAGCGGAAACGACGCACACCGAGGTACTTCTCCATGCTTTTGGGCGTTATCGAGACGCGCGTATTGCGCGGTTTGAGCAGCAGCGATTTGACGACTTTGCGACAGATCTTCGAAATTTCGCGCTCGAGGTTTCGGACGCCGGATTCGCGTGTGTAATGCTGAATGATGTCGCGGACAGCGCTCTTGGATATTTGCAGCTCGTGCTCTTTAATTCCGTTTTCCTTCAACTGCTTCGGAATCAGGTAGCGCATGGCAATATTGAGCTTCTCGTCCTCGGTGTACCCCGGAATACGGATGACTTCCATGCGATCGAGTAACGGCGCCGGAATATTCAGGCTGTTTGCCGTGCACACGAACATGACATCCGAGAGGTCAAAATCGACCTCGAGATAATGGTCCTGGAAGGTCGAGTTCTGTTCCGGATCCAGCACTTCAAGCAACGCCGAAGACGGGTCGCCGCGAAAGTCCATGGCCATCTTGTCGACTTCGTCGAGCAGGAACAGCGGGTTGCGCACACCGGTCTTGCCGAGGTTCTGGATAATCTTACCGGGCATCGAGCCGATGTACGTGCGACGGTGGCCGCGGATCTCCGCCTCGTCGCGCACGCCGCCCAGCGACATACGCACGAACTTGCGATTGGTCGAACGCGCAATGCTCTGCCCCAGCGATGTCTTACCGACACCCGGAGGCCCGACGAGACACAATATAGGCCCTTTCAGGCGCTTCACGCGCTGCTGCACGGCCAGGTACTCGAGGATGCGCTCCTTGACCTTTTCGAGGCCGTAGTGGTCCTCTTCGAGGATCTCCTCGGCACGTTTAAGGTTTTTGAGTACTTTGCTGCGTTTCTTCCACGGCGCTTTCAGCAACCAGTCGATGTAGTTGCGAACCACGGTGGCCTCGGCCGACATCGGTGACATCAGCTTGAGCTTGTTGAGCTCGGAGGTCGCTTTTTCCTTGCCCTCCTTCGACATGCCGGCCTTGGCGATCTTGTCTTCAAGATCACCGAGCTCGTTCGGCGCGTCTTCCATCTCGCCGAGTTCCTTCTGAATAGCCTTCATCTGCTCATTCAGGTAGTACTCGCGCTGGCTTTTTTCCATCTGCTGCTTAACGCGGCTGCGTATGCGTTTTTCAATATGCAGCACATCGATCTCGCCCTCGATAATGCCGAGGATCTGCTCGAGGCGGGCCCTGACATCCTGGATCTCGAGGACTTTTTGTTTCTCGGACAGTTTCAGCGCCATGTGTGCCGCAACGGTGTCGGCGAGACGTCCGGGCTCATCAATGCCCGACAGCGAGGTCAGAATCTCGGGCGGCACCTTCTTGTTGAGTTTCACGTACTGTTCGAACTGCGCGATGATCGAGCGCACGAGCACATCGATCTCGCGTTCGTCGTGACGGTCGTCTTCGCTCAGGAGCGAAATCTCGGCCGAGAAATAATCGGCGACATTCAAGCGGTCGATCAGCGCTCGCTCGGAACCCTCGACGAGTACTTTCACCGTCCCGTCCGGCAGTTTCAGCAGCTGCAGGATAGTCGCGAGCGTACCTACTTCATATAAATCAGAAGGTTGCGGATCGTCCAGCTCGGCTTTCTTCTGCGCAACCAGCAGGATTCGCTTGCCGGCAGCCATCGCCGTATCGAGCGCAACGATGGATTTGTCGCGGCCAACAAACAGCGGAATAACCATATGCGGATAGACAACAACGTCGCGGAGCGGAAGAACCGGGACTCCGGACAGGTCGTCTACTACATCAACGTCGGTGATTAGGTCGTTCTCAGACACCATGTGTACCTCGTATTACAGTTCGTTCGAGATTGGGTCCAAATTTCGGTTTTCAAGCAAGCTGTAGGAGCGAGCCCATGGGTGCGATCGATCGCGCCTATGGGCCGCCGTACATTGTGTCTATGCGCCGTCGGAGCCTGTCGGTCGCTGTGGCTCCTGCTGCTCGATGTTCACGGTTGGCGTCTCTTCCGACTCGTAAATAACGTACGGCTGGGTTTCGCCAGTGACCACCGCCTCGTCGACGACCACTTTTTTCGCGTCGGTCGCTGACGGCAAGTCGTACATCGTGTCGAGCAGCACATTTTCGAGGATTGTGCGCAGGCCACGAGCACCCGTCTTGCGTTCCATCGCGCGGCGCGCAACGGCAGTCAAGGCGTCGTCGCGAAATTCGAGCTCGACGCCTTCCATTTCGAACAGCTTGTGATATTGCTTCGTCAGCGCGTTTTTCGGTTCGAGCAGAATCTGCACGAGAGCATCTTCGTCGAGTTCCTCGAGGGTTGCGACCACGGGCAGGCGACCGACGAACTCAGGAATAAGCCCGTAGCGAATCAGGTCCTCTGGCTCGACTTCACCCAATAACTCGCCAATGCTCTGCTCGTTCTCTTCGGTCTTGATGTCAGCGACAAAGCCAATGCCACTCTTGGATGAGCGATTCAGGATGATCTTGTCGAGGCCCGCGAATGCGCCACCGCATATAAACAGGATGTTGCCGGTATCGACCTGCAGGAACTCCTGCTGCGGATGCTTACGGCCGCCCTGGGGTGGCACCGATGCGATCGTGCCTTCAATAAGCTTCAGGAGTGCTTGCTGAACGCCCTCACCCGATACGTCG
>JAOTUU010000165.1 GCA_029863705.1 Gammaproteobacteria bacterium | reverse complement strand
GAATATGCGCGTGGTGCCGTTTGCCCAAAAACCCAACTCCACTCCGGCTCTCTTGTATTCCCATGGCAATGACAATTCGTATTCGACATCTTCCCACTCATAAGCTGCCGCCCAGGTTAGCCCTTGGCCTCTCTTGTAGTTCTCTAACTCGAATGATGCGCTCTCATTGGAGTTGTTTTGGATGATTAGCTGATCCTCGAGGTCCGACTCGTCAAATCGAATATCCTCATATCGGTAGTCTGCGGTTACTGTTACGGAGCGTCCGAAGGTCTTTTCGAGTCGCGGGTTGACGAAATACTCGTCGCGATCCGTCAGATTGCCGCTGATCGGCAAATTGTCAGAAGGAATTACACCGTTGGGATCAACAACCGATTGACCTCTGCTTGCACCAATCTCAAGAAAAAGCGTTTTGTCTACGAACTCACCAGTGAGTCCTGCATCGTAGCGATGATACTGATCGTCCCTGTCCATATCGTCATACTTGTACCGGTCGAACTGATAGCGAATGACTGCATTCATCATCTGATTCTCGTAGTCGAGACTCAGTAACGGGCTAAATTGAAAAATTGTCTCATCGGTTTCGTCAGGAGCTTCGACCAAAAAGACGTTATCCGTGTTCAATACACCGACTTTTATCGCTCCTTGAAAATCTGCACCTTGTGCCAGTGCGTGGCTGTAACAGAACAGCGTCGAAGCACACACGGCTGCGGCAAAGTTCAATAGAAACGTCACATTAATCTTCTTCATTGAACCCGTAATAGCCATAACCACCACCGTAATATCCACCCGGCTGGGTATAGATACTCTTATTAAGAATGACATTGATTGGTTTGCTCTGGTCCAGCGTTTCTAGCGTTTCCAGCACTTCCTGGTGCAGCGTCTTGCCGCTTTCAATTACGAGTGCGATCTGACCCGCCTGTTTCGCAAGCGCCTGCGCTTCGCTCGTTAGTAAAAGTGGTGGAGAATCCATGATGATAATCCGATCTGAGTACCGGGTCGCCAATTCCTTGATGACGTCAGCCATCCGGTCGCTGGCCAGCAACTCTGTGGATTGTGTGTGTTTTCTCCCGGCCGGCAAGACCTGGATATCATTCAGGTCCGTGCGAACGAGAACTTCGTCGATGAGCCGCGTTTCATCCTCAAGGATATCGAGTAGACCAGCATGCTCACCGAGCCCGAACGCCTTGCTAACGTGGGGTTTTGCCACATCGGCATCAATGAGCATAACATTGAGTTCCCGCTCAAGGGACATACTTGCGGCCAGATTGACAGCACAAAACGTCTTGCCAGACCCCGGCAATGCGCTCGCCACCATGATCACGTTCATAAAGCTATTATCGTTAACGGTACTTTTGAGAGCGTTCTCAATCAGCGGCCGCTTAATGCGGCGAAATTCGTCGGCGACTGGTATCGCGTGATCTAACGGCGCCAGCAAACCACCGCGAATCAAATGACCCTCATTGAGATGATGCTTTTCTCCGCCAATGTTGATGTTCTTCTTACGCGCGATCGGGATCACAGATTTTGGCAATCGCCCATGAGTAGTCATTGCCGATTTTTCGGAACTTTCTGACCTGGGCCGATCTGCACCCTGCAGCTTTTTGAGAGCCTCCTGAATCTTACTCATACTCCTGCTCCGCCCAGCATCATCCGCAGCGCATCAGACACAGGGCGCTCAAAAGCAATAACGAGGATTGCAAGCAGTAACAGACACAGATTCGCCCCAGCCCATACAATTGTCGTGCGCTTTCTGACCACGATGTCATCCGGCGACGTAATCATACTAATGCTGCCAAGTACGGGTAGCCCCGCCACGCGAGAAACCGAATGCCGTGTAAAAAAGACTGGCTTTAACTGATTCAGGCCAAATGAAACCGCTGCACCGGCTCCGATTGCGAAAATCAGGACAGCGATTAGAAACAACGGACGAATTGGCGAAACCGGCTCGGCCGGTGCAAAAGGCGGTTCCAATATTTTGAATTGTACCTGATCTGTGACCGGATCGAGCCGCTTCATTGACTGTAACGTCTCCCAACGCTTTAATAACTCCTGGTGCCGGCTCTGGACAACGCCATAGTCCCTATTCAGCCGTTTTAGATCTGTTTCAACCTGCGCGATCTTATCGACGTCCGCTCTAAGTTGAGCCACCTCACGTTGACTGGATGCGTATTGCTCCTGAAGGGCAGCAAGCTCAACATCGGCATTGCTTAGCTGCAACCTCAAGTTCTGATAGACCGGATTTAAATCCAATGACTGCCCATTAGAATCCAAAATCGGCATGCTGCTCGGCATATCTGCCAGTTCTTCGCTGCACTTCGCTTCGAGTGAGGTAATTGTCTCTCGCAGCATCACAATACGCGGATGCTTCTCGGTGAAATCGACGAGCAATTCCGATAGTTGGGCTTGTAATTGAGCGAGATTTGCTGCTTGTGAACAATTTGCGGCCACTTGCGCTGGCGTCGACGGCATGAGCCCGAATACCGGCTCTTCGCCTTGAAGTTGGCGTGAAATTTCATCGCGTCTCTCGCGCATTAGGCGCATTAGGCGCTGCGTTTCACTGACGGTAGCAAGGGCGGTTTGAAGTCGCGTGTAGTAGTCAGCTCCCTCATCCGGCATATATCCAAGGTTATGCTTCTTGAAATCCGCAAGATCCGCTTCGGCCTGAATCAGACGTTGCTCATGATTTTCGATTTCAAGCGCAATTGCGCGCTCAGTCATGTCGGAATCGTCGCCTTGCGCGCCTAAAGATGTCTCGACAAACGTGTCCAATAGCGCTGACACCACGTCTTTTGCCTTGTCACGATCTGCATCGCTGTAAGAAATCGTAAATATCTTATCGCGGCCACCGGCGATTTCGACACGGCGTTGCAGACCCGTAATGAGGAGCTCCATGTCTTGCGGCGACTCCGCTCTAAGATCCAGATCCGTCTCTCGCGCAACTGTCTCGAGATTCGGTCGGGTCAGTAGCGCCTTGCTCACCAAATCTACCTCGCTCATGATGTTCTCTCGGGCTGTCAGACCCTGAGTCAGAGCCGGTAGAATACTGTTGGTATCGACAGAGACCCGTGTTGACGCCTCATAAATATTTGGCATCGTATATACGAAATACCAACCCACAATTGCCATCACCCATGCAATGAGAATGGCGTACCAGCGAAAACGCCACATACCCCGAACGTGGTCTGTTACTTCGGCGATGATTTCTTGAACATTCATTAATTTTCCGTCACTTGCTTGGTGTTGTCAGAAAAATGACTGCGGAATTATCAACACGTCACCTGGCCGAATATGGACGTTCTCCGACATATCTCCATCGTTCAACAGATCGTCGAGGCGTATTTTTATTTCCACTTCACCGTCGCCTGTCTTGCGGACAATTTTGGCTCTATTACCCGCCGCAAATTCCGACAAGCCACCGACCTCTATCATTACATCCAATACCGTCATTCCCTGTCGAAACTGCAGCGCTTGTGGCGATAGGGCTTGACCAACAACGCGGACTTGTTGTGCGCCCTCACCAACAAAACCCTGCATGATCACGGTGACCACAGGCGTCCGGACATATTCCCTCAAAACACCCTCAATATCACGCGCGAGTTGCGTCGGTGTTCTCCCGGCAGCCTGAAGATCTTCTACTAGTGGCGTGGATATTCGGCCATCAGGTCTTACCAGAACAGATGTTGACAGATCCGTGTGACCCCACACAAATATCTGCAGTGAATCACCGGGTCCAATGCCATATCCTGCGACAGGTTCGGTGCTCTCAGCCGAGTTCGATTCAGTCGCGTCGCGCGCAGGCCCGTCGGCTGCACATCCTGCAAGCATGAGACCAACTACTGCGACCGACAATGACGTCCGCAAGTCGAACGCGCTGCGACGCAACGATGAAAATAACTTGGTTTTGACCATCATATTTGTCCTAGAGCCGCGCCAGCAGTTTTTCCGCCTCTTTGCGACTCACGAATTCTTCGTTACTGGCAAGCAATTCCTGAAGTATGCTGCGGGCCTCATCTACGCTTCCCATTTCGACTAAACCAGTGGCCAAATGAAACCGAACCTCCGGACGGCCATTTGCCAGCTCAACCGCCTTTCTCAATATATCGACGCCTGCCTCGACGGACCCGGACTGCAACACGATCCAACCAAGAGTGTCGGCCACGGAACCGTTGTCAGGTGCAAGATCGTAGGCTCGTCGCGCAGTCTCCTCAGCACGACTATCTCCCTCGGCCAAGTAGACCATTGCCAGATTATTGAGCGCGATGAGATTATCAGGCGATGATTGAATGACTGCTTCATATTCTTCTACTGCCTTGTTAGCCCTGCCAGCCAATTCATATCCCTGCGCGAGAATCAGACGAACTTCACTATCTGCAGGCCTGATGGCAAGATAATTTAGCAACGGCGCATAAGGATCGCTCGACGCCGCCATGACCCGCAAACGGAACGCTCGAACAGCCGTTTCACGATCATTACTTCGCTCAAGGGCCGCGTCGTAGGCATCAGCGGCCTGTTGATTCAGCTTTCTGCCTGCCAACAACTCTCCCTCCAACACGAACGGAACTCCACTTTCAGGATTTCGTTCTTGAAGTGCTTTGGCGATCGCCATAGCTTGACCACTGTCACCCATACGAGCGCTTAGTGCTGACAGCAAAACGCCAGTTTTCAAGTGCGTTGGGAATTGCTCAAACGATTCTTCCAGTACGCTTCTTGCCAAGCCTTGATTTGTTGTATTTATATGTGCTCTTGCGAGATTCAGGCGGTAGTTCGGATTATCAGGCTCAAGTTCTATGGCTCTTTCAAAACTGCGAAGCGAATCTTTATGCTCGCCTTGGCCACGTTGTGCAAGCCCTAATATATTGTGCAACTCGGCGATCGAATCTCGAACTTCCAGCGCTTCTTTGGCTACATTTTCCGCTGAACCGAAATCTCGTCGGCCAAGGTACAAGCGCCCCAGTGTAATTCGCGGAGCGATGGCACTGGCATCTGCTTTTCTAGCACTGTCCAGCCAAGTTTCTGCCTCCTCTCGCTTTCCTTCGGAAGCGGCAATTCGTGCCAGATTCAACTGCGACGTAATTTCCCCAGGGTCGAGGCTTTGTAGTCGAACGAAGTGTTTACGCGCAGTCTCGTAATTGCCTGTTGACAAATTGATGCTTCCGACGAGGTTGAGCAATTGCGGATCATCGGGATTGCGGGACAATATATCCTCCGCGGCACTGAGCGCAGAAGCGTTATCACCTTGCCTGATATCCGCAAGAATATTCAACAACTCTCGACGGTACTCGGAACGCCCGGAAGTCTCGGATATTTTTTCTAGCGCTGCCCGAGCTTCTTCTGTTCTGCCTGCCGCGATAAGGACGCCAGCTAAATCCAGAACCAGATCCGAATTTCCGGGATTCGTTTCGACTGCGCGTTGCAGATACTCTACCGCCTCGTCAACATTGCCGCTTTCAACACTTGCGCGCGCAGCCATGCCATATGTGCTCGCATCGGTGTCATCACCGCCCAATATGGGCCTTAGGGCTTCTTTCGCGTCCTCCACTCTGTTCAGCTGCAATCGAGTTTCGGCCAGAAGCTTGCGAGCTGCGGTATTCGATGGAACGGCCGCGACGACGGCAGAGAGATACATTTCAGCTTGGGCCAAGTTACCGACATGGAGATGAGCAGCACCCAAAAGCATCTGCGCAGGTCGATACTCGGGTGTTACTGTGAGGACTTGTTGCGAGCGTTGCTGCGCTCGCGAAAAGTCCTTCTCCAGGTACGCAACGCGCGCATCAAAATAGATGGTCGCTACGGCTTCCGGTGCCAACTCCAGAAGACGGTCGACGGCCTCTTTGGCCGCGACCAGATTGTCCTCGCCAAGTCGCACTTCCGCGAGGCCGATCCAGGCGGCTATTTCATTCTTTCGATCATGTTGTTGCACCGCGAGCTCAAGAGCCGATTGGTAATCGCGTTCTGCTGCCTCGAAGCTACGATCACGATAATAAAGAGACCCGGATGTTATCCATGCGGCTGGGCTATCATCATGGTCTGAGAGTATTTGATTCATCGCTTCCCGAGCTTGTTGAAAACTATTCTCGGCAGCGTAGGACGCTACGATTCCAAGAAGCGCATCAATATCTTCGGAGTCGGAAGCCAAAATATCTGTGTATAAATCACGAGCGAGAACCGGCTGATTTACTCCAAGGTAAGCTTGGGCTCGACTATGCATTAATGCTAAACGATCGGCTTCTGTTGTCGCCGATTCAATGGTGATCTCCGAGATCACGACATCAAATTTTTGTTGCAGCAACAATGCCCGCGCCAAGTCAACTGCTACATCTGCAGAGACAGCGCCCAGGCCAATCGCTCGACGCAGTTCCTTTTCAGCGGATACGCCGTCGTCCATAGCTGCAGCGGAGCGGCCCAACAGCAATCTGGCCGCGATATTATCAGGGTCTTTTTGAAGTACGTTTCGCGCATCAATCGCAGCGGCACGATAATCGCCATTCTCCATAGCTTCGGCAGCTCGAATTAGGCGATCCTCGTCGCTCATCGCGAGGCCGCAGCCGACGATTAGGACCAAAGCGAGAAGCACCGGCAAACGCTTCAAATGGCTTCGAGAGTGTCTACTCATGGTCAGTTTGAACATTAGTCAATCCGTGGTTAAGGCGATTAGCCCAATTCTATGTCGAAAACGTTGTTTTATCAGCAATTGCGGCGACGATTGCGAGCCCAAAGTCCACGAACGAAGATTCAATCGAGGAATCCAAGCGAGTTTACACCAGCCATCACTGGCAATTGTTGGCCAAACAAGCTGTCTAGCGGATTTGTGACGCTGCTCACGCAGTGATATGGACCTGAGTCTCGGTGTCCTCGCGAGAATTGACATAACTGGCACAGCTGCCATGCTCGTCCGTTGCCGGAGCTATCGGAGAAGCAACGACAGGGTCACCGTTGTGCCCTTACCGACCTCGCTGAT
>JAOTUU010000164.1 GCA_029863705.1 Gammaproteobacteria bacterium | reverse complement strand
CGGACGCGTTCGTACTGGCGGATCGGGGTGATACGCCGATGAATGTCGTGGCTGTCATTCAGCACACGTCCGGAGAATACCTTGGCCTGATGGAAGATCACCTCGAAGGGCGGCTTATTCGATTTCAGTACTACCGACCATTCGCCAGTGGCGGCAAATTGCCGGCGGACGACCTGCCGGCCGATGCCGTCATTCTGCTCGGCGGTGGGCCCTGGGGTTCGGCGGGTAGCCGTGATTTGCCAACCCTGGCCGAAGAGATAAAGCTGACCAGGGCCCGGCTCGACGAAGGAACACCGGTTATCGGCATCGGTGTTGGTGCCCAGATTCTGGCGATTGCGGCTGGCGGTTCGGTACAGAGCACAGGGCTCGAGTTCGAGTGCGGTATGGCCCGGAGAATCTGCGATGACGCCTTGAACGGCTTTCTTCCTGAAGAATTCGAGCAAGTCATCTATATGCGTGACCGCCCGGTACCCCCGGAGGATGCCAGGATTCTGGCCGTTGATGAAGCCGGCCGCCCGGCGGTTTTTCAGGTTGGCTCGGGCAACGGCAGCAGTTCGTTCGGATTTGCGGGGAATCCAGGAATCAAAGTTGGAATGGTCGAAGATCTGGTCATGGAATTCGAGGAAGTACCTGCTGGAGCGGTTGAGCAGCTTGAAACATTGAGGGCGTTGCAATCACGTCTCGAGGACAACTTGGTTCCGATCATGACAGGGCTGGTACAATGTACGTCCCTGATGACAACACCAAAAGCCGCAAAAAGACCGGCTGAATTTGGATAACCCAGTAATTTAGGATATGCTAATGTGCTGTTTAACGCCGGTGTTTTGCCCCGGTAGATTTACGCCAAAGGAAGAGGACTATGGCCGAAAAGCTCGTAATTGTAATGGCGAACACAGACCCGAGTAATGGAGAGGAACTCGGTGCGCCGATCTTCCAGGCTTCCGTTGCAGCAGCGATGGATTACGATGTCGATGTCATCTGTACGGCGACATCCGGCAAGCTTATGAAGAAAGGTGTTGCTGAAGAGTTGTTCGTCAAAGAGGGCTCACCGAAGTCGGTTTACAGCTTTATTCAGGATGCCCACGAAGCAGGCGTCAAATTTTACTGTTGCTCACCGAACCTCGACTTGTTCGATATGACGCAAGAGGATCTGATACCGGAGTGCGAAGGCATTGTCGGTGGTGCACACCTGATTGAAGAAGTCATGGAAACGGACTGCAAGGTTCTCAGCTACTAGGTAAAAAGTATGTCTCACTCATCGACGTCTCGAATCCAGGAACATATCGGCGATCCGCTGTCGAATGAGGCGCCGCTTGAACGCGACAAACTCGAAGAGATATTTCAGGACATTCAGGGCGACCTTCGATTCGATCATGAACTGAATGGCTGCCTGAATTGCGGCATTTGCACCGCGACTTGTCCGGCGGCGCACTACTACGACTTCAGCCCACGAGAAATAGTCCAGCTCCTGTGGACCGAAAATCTCGAGGGCATCTACGATTCGATGCAGGAAAAGATCTGGTCCTGCGCCCAATGCTATACCTGTGCCGCCCGTTGCCCATTTGGCAACTCACCGGGCGGCCTGATCATGATCATGCGCGAGACGGCCATCAAGCATGGCATGGAATCGGCGAAAAGTGTCTTGCGCCCGTTTAGCCGCGTCATGCTGAAACTTATTTCCACCGGCAACCAGCTTTCACCCGACATGATCAATCCGGAAGGCTTTGCCGACTGGGGGCCGAATATTTCAAAGGTCGACGCACCGCTGGAATTACTGCGAAAGGCAATACCGATGCCTACGCTGCACACGACGAAAACGGCATGGGAAGTGAATTTAAAGACGTCTGTTGAGCTGTACACTATTTGGGAAGAAACCGGTGTGCTCGACAGCCTGGAAATAATTGACGAGAACCTGTTTGACGTTATCAGCGACATTATGGATGAAAAACGCGATGACTATGAAGACTGGCTCGACGAACAGGACGACTAGGAGATACGAATGGCGGCAGGCAACGGAAACGATGGCGAACGATTTACAGGTCACGGCAGTGAATGGTCGGACGCGAAGCTGAGTAAGGACGACGCTCATGTTGCGACCGTCTGGGTTGATCAAATTGTTAACCGTCGCTCGATGCTGACCAACAAGGATCGCGTCGAGGATGTTCGCGATGCCATGTGGGATCTCGAGAAAGACGGTGAGATCGTAGTGCACCGCGTCAAGGAAGAACATGAGCCGGTCACGGTCCAGACTCTTTACGGCTGGGACAAGAAGATTCCCACGCAACAATTGTGGCACCACAAGTCCTGCGGACAGTGCGGCAACATCCCGGGCTATCCGGCATCTTTGTTGTGGCTCATGAATGAGATGGACATTCGCTACCTTGATGAAACCGACCAAACCTCGTGCACAGCATGGAACTATCACGGTTCCGGTATTGGCAACATCGAAAGTCTTGCCGCGGTCTTCCTGCGCAATTTCCATCAGGCGTATGTTTCCGCAAAAGCGCAAGGACTGCCGGATGGTTATTTCTATCCGTTGGTGCATTGCGGCACATCTTTCGGTAACTACAAAGAAGTGCGTGGCTACCTGATCCGGTCGGCGAAGCTTCGCGCAAGTGTGAAAAAAATTCTTGGCAAGCTCGGCCGCTTGGTCGACGGCAAGTTACTTATCCCCGAAGAGGTCGTGCATTACTCGGAATGGTTACATGTCATGCGCGACAAAATCGCGGAAAGGCAAGTCATCGATTGCAGCCATATTCGCGCAACAGTTCACCCGGCATGTCACGTGTACAAGATGGTTCCCGAAGACGCCATCTATGACGACAAAATCCTCGGCGGCAACCGCTTAGCGGTGACGACCAGCGTGCTCGAGGCACTTGGTACTCAGGTCATTGATTATAGTACCTGGTACGACTGCTGCGGGTTCGGTTTTCGCCACATCATCTCCGAGCGAGAGTTCACGCGATCGTTCGCGATCGATCGCAAGTTGCGTGTGGCACAGGAAGAGGCCAAGGCGGACATGATGGTCGGCCACGACACAGGCTGTATCACGACTCTTGACAAGAACCAGTGGATTGGCGCGGCGGACGGCAAGCCTGTTGACATGCCGGTTCTCGCGGACTGCCAGTTCGCGGCACTCGTTTGCGGCGCACACCCATACAAGATAGTGCAGTCGCATTGGCATGCTTCGTCAACGGAGACGCTGATGGAGAAACTGGGCATCGACTGGCAAGCCAAAAAGGCGGAGTTCGAGGCCTATCTTAAGGACGTGGAGGCCGGTAGAGGTGAGAGTCTTTATGACCCGAGAAAGATGATCACATCCGGTCCGGGATTTAAACAGATCGAGCAATAAGAATGAGCAAACCAATTTTGATCGTAGGTGGCGGACCTGCTGGCCTGGCCGCGGCACACAGCCTTGGCTCCATCGGTAGATCCAGTATTCTGGTTGAGAAAGAAGACAGGTTGGGCGGAGCGCCAATTTTGTCGGGCTACGCGAAACTCGTGCCGACAGATGAGTGGGCCAAGGACGCTATCGGCGGCATGGTCAAGCGTGTTGCCGACGATAATTCGGTCCAGGTGCAGACGGGAGCGACAGTTACATCATTCGATGGCCAGCCTGGCAACTTCAACGTTGAGCTTTCCAATGGTGACAAGCACGAGGTCGAAGCAGCCATTATCTGTAGTGGGTTCACGCACTTCGATTCCGTGAATAAGCCGGAGTGGGGTTTTGGTACGTACCCCAACGTTGTGACGACGACCCAGGTTGAACAGATGATTTCGTCAGGCGACGGTGTCCGATGCCCGTCGGACAAGCGTAAGCCGAAACGTGTTGCCATCTTACTGTGTGTTGGTTCGAGAGACAGGCAGATAGGCAGAGAATGGTGCTCGAAGATCTGTTGCACCGTTTCGTCGAATATTGCCATGGAAATTCGCGAAGAGTTACCGGATTGCCATGTCTATATTTATTACATGGACATTCGCACATTCGGCCTCTATGAGACCAAGTACTACTGGCGTAGCCAGGAAGAATTCAAGGTCAAATATATCAAGGCTCGAATCGCCGAGGTGACAGCTGAGGGCGAAAAGCTAATCGTCAAAGGTGAGGACACATTGGTCAAGCGGCCGATCACGATTCCGTTCGACATGGTGGTTCATGCAATCGGCATGGACCCGAATGTCGACAACCCGGAAATCGCCGCGACGTTCGGCATCGATCTGGAAGAACAAGGTTTCGTTGGCGTCGCAAATCGCTACGGTGCAATGGGTGCGACATCTCGGCCGGGCGTCTATGTTGCGGGAGCTGCAACGGGTCCAGAGACCATTGATGATTCGATTGCGCAGGGGCACGCTACAGCGATGGCAGTGCTTACAGACCTGAAACAGCCTGTCGGCAAAACCGCGTAAGGCCACAGGCTATGGCGCGCGCAAAATCTCTGCAGCCAGCCGGCATCGAACGACCGGTGCTCGAGTTGTCGGGCGAGTTATTGAAAAAGTCACTGCAGACGATGATCGTAGGCAGTGAGGACCATGGCGGTATCGAAGCTTATGTCGAGGCCGTCAAGCTTAAGAGCGTCATGTTCAAGCAGGCGCTCGCCGACAACGCTCTCGACAGTCTCGAACTCGAGACCTTCAAGGGTCTTTGCACGTTTATGGCAACAGTTCGACGTCGGGTTGGCCCCTGGCTTAATGAAGAGTCATTTGCTGAGCTGAAAATCGCTATTCGAGACTTGCTTATTGACGATGGCAATATTGACGCGCGCATAGCGACCTTTTGCGATCGCATGCCGCAGGACAAGAAGCACCGTTGGGTTCGCGATCTTGCAACAGAGCTGCTGCATAACCTTGATCCGGAACGCGTACCGCTAATGAACCGATGGATCTGGGATGCAAAAGCAAACACCGGTGTTATTCGTGAAATCTGGTTTTCGGACGACATCGATCACCTGACGATTCCGGTCGGTGATAGCTATGGCACTTACCTGATGTTGCGCGAGGAACTCAGTCAGTTTCTAAGTGACAACGGTTTCTTTCGCGACGTCCTGCAATATGTCGATATTCTTTCTGCCCAGGTTTACGCGAATTACATTTGTGAGCAGGGTGGCAGTTACTTACGCACCGACTTTTCTGCACCGGAAGACCCGATGCAGCACACGCGGCGGCTGCTCGGGCTGGACGGCGTCCGTCCCGGTAACGGCAAGACCCGCCTGAAATCGATTGATGGTGAGGCCTACGTCCTCGATGACACTGACTTGTTGACCCAGGCGACGAACTAAATGCCCATTCATGAAAAATCATTGATCCGCCCCGAGAATCTATCGACTCACGATGAGTTGATTCTCGATGGTGTGGACGTGTCCGGCCACTGGAGCACGTTTATAAAATCGCGCGTAGTGACCGACTATAACGAGGCCATAGAAGAAGAAATATCGGCGCTTCCGGGCGGAGAGAATATACATCGCTGCTGGCAATGCGGTTCGTGCACTAACTCGTGCACGGTTCATGCAATTAATCCTGAATTCAACCCGCGCTACTGGATCTACCTGATCCGCATGGGTATGGAATCGGAACTTCTCCGCGACAAAGATATTATCTGGCAGTGTGTTTCATGCAATAAGTGCACCTATGCTTGCCCACGTGACGTATTCCCGGAAGGCGTCATGAAAGCGACATCGCACTGGTTGGAACGCAAAGGCCATACGCCGAAGTCACCCTCCATGCATTTCGATGAAGTCTTCACCGAGCAGATATTGAAGACTGGCAAGATCGAAGAGAGCCGTACGATACGGCGGTTCTTCAAGCGAACCGGCCAGGGGCTTATGCAGCCGTGGATGATCGAGATGGTTAAGCGTCTGTTGAAGAACCTGCCAGTTGGTCTGCTGACACGCATGGGTATAGCGACCTTCGTGGCGCCGCGGACAAGCAATTGGTCGGGCGCATCAAGCGCCATCCAGGAATACATTGACGAGCAGCATCAGAAGCAGGAGGAGCTATTAAACCTCTCTGAGTTAATCGACATTGCACAAAAAGATGCGGCGGCCTAGAAGGTTCTGAGGAAAAAGCAGCAATGACAAAGAAAGATAAATACAAGAAGGTCGCCTACTACCCGGGCTGCGCGCTCGAAGGTACTGGCCACGCCTACAACCGCTCGACCAAGGCGGTTGGCAAGAAGCTGGGGCTCGATCTCGTCGAGGTTGAGAACTGGAATTGCTGTGGCGCGATGGAAGTGAAGAACATAGACCCGAAGATTCAGACCTACCTGTCGTCAAAAGTCATGTCGACTGCGGCCAACGAAATGAACATGGACGTTATCATGGCGCCGTGCAACGGCTGCTATCACAACCTCAAGAAGGCCGAGTACGACCTGAAGAACGACACGGAGTCGGCCGAAGTCGTCGATCGCTTGTCGAAGAAGGCCGGTCACAAGACCTACGAGTCGGGCCAGGTTGAGACCATTCATGCACTCGATTGGATAAAAGAGACCATTGGCGAAGACGGTCTTAGAGAACGCGTAAAGAACTCGCTTAGCGGCATCAAAGTAGCCAACTATTACGGCTGCATGTACACACGACCGAGACATATATTTCCTGAGAAAGACGCCGGGCCTGGTAGCGAGTCAACATCGAAACCGCATTTCATGGACGACTTGCTGCAAGCGGCGGGTGCAGAAAACGTGGACTTTCCACTGAAGACTGCGTGTTGTGGTGGTGCGCATACGCTGTCTGATAGCGATACATCGACAAAGCTGGTGCTCAATATCCTGAAGACCGCCAAGTTGGCCGGTGCCGATGTTATCGCCACCGAATGCCCGACCTGCCACTCCGGCCTCGAGATGCACCAGATTCGTGCCGAAAAGACGCTGGGCGAAGCAGTCGACATAAAGATACTGTATTTCACGCAATTGCTCGGTATGGCGCTGGGGCTCAAAGCGAAGAAAGTCGGCGTGCACGAGAATATCTCCAATTCCATAG
>JAOTUU010000163.1 GCA_029863705.1 Gammaproteobacteria bacterium | reverse complement strand
TAATCCATGCGCGCGGAGATCACCCGCATTGTTCCTGGCACCAGCTCTTCTGGCCTGCTGCGTTTCGTGCCGTGCTTTCCCATGTACAGCATCGAACCATGGCAGCCCTCATCGAGCCACGACTGGAGCCGGGACTCTGCATCGGCAAGATCAGTGTCGCTCACGCCGATTTGTTGAAAGCCGAGTTCTCGGCCCCAGCGCAGGATGTCGCCCTTAAGTGCGACCAGGTCATCGCTTGTGTGTGTAGGTGGTTGTGGCAATTCAAGTTCCTTGTCTGCGCACAGTATAATCGTCGTTATGACGACCTTGCCTTCAGAAATTTACTCGGTAGCAACCGTCCGCGAGATTGATCGCACCGCGATTGAAGAGCTGGACATCTCGGGATACTCGTTGATGACCCGCGCGGGCGCCGCATCTGTGGCCGCGGCGCGCGAGAGATTCCCGGATGCCCGGCGCTGGCAGCTTATCTGCGGTGCAGGCAATAACGCAGGTGACGGTTACGTGGTGGCGCGGCTTGCTGCGCTCGACGGAATTGCCGTCTCGGTAGTCGCACTCGTCGATCCGGCAATACTCGGTGGTGATGCTGCAACTGCCTATGGAGACTTCGCGGCCAAAGGCGGAGTGGCCATGCCTTGGGCAGGCGAGCTTGATTCAGAGGCGGAGCTTCTGATTGACGCTATGCTTGGCAGTGGGCTCATGCGCGACGTTGAGGGCGATTTCGCAGCAGGCGTTTTGGCAATTAATGAACATCCTGCGCCTGTGATGGCACTGGATATCCCCACCGGTCTGCATGGCGACAGCGGAGCAGTGCTCGGTTGTGCGGTACAGGCAAATCTCACAGTGACATTTGTCGGCCTCAAGGCAGGTCTGTTCCTCGATCAGGGACCTGATTGTTGCGGCGAACTGGTGTTTGCGGGGCTTGATATTCCCGTGGCCGCGAGCGTGGCGAGCAAAGTTGAGTTCCGGCGTATCGACGACAAAATGATCAAGCAATATTTTCCCAGGCGTCGCCGGACGGCGCACAAAGGGGACTTCGGGCACGTTCTGATGGTTGGTGGAGCAGCCGGCATGCCTGGCGCCATCCGCTTGTGTGGCGAAGCGGCGCTGCGCAGTGGGGCAGGCAGAGTCAGCATCGCAACCGATGCAGGACATGCCGCGATCATCGTGGCAAACCGCCCCGAACTCATGTGTCACGGCGTGAACGGTGCCGCCGACCTCAAGCGACTTATAGATAGTGCTGATGTCATTGCCGCTGGCCCAGGGCTGGGTCAATCGCCTTGGGCGGCTGAGCTTATGGCGGTGGTTGCCGATTGCGAACTGCCGTCAGTTTGGGACGCCGATGCCCTCAATTGGCTGGCCGAGTCGCCGGGCACGTCGAAAAATCGTGTCATCACTCCACATCCAGGCGAAGCGGCGGTGCTGTTGGGTTCGACGACTGCCGAAGTGCAGGCAGACAGACCGTCAGCTTTGACGAGCCTGCGAGACCGCTACGGCGGCGTTGTTGTTCTGAAAGGTGCCGGGTCCCTCGTTTCCAGCGCCTCGGGGGCGCCATGGCTAAGTGCATCGGGGAACCCCGGTATGGCGGCGCCGGGCATGGGCGATGTGTTGGCAGGAATCATTGCGGCTTTGCTCGCACAAGGTCTTGCCGTAGAACAGGCGGCTGCCAGCGGCGTTGAAATACATGCGCGGGCTGGCGACAAAGCTGCTGAGGCAGGCGAGCGCGGGCTCCTGGCATCGGATCTGCTGTCAGAGCTTCGAGGAATCATCAACCCATGAAGCTGCATTTGGCTGATGCTGCGGCGACAGAAGAGCTCGCCGGCAAGCTCCTTGCGGTCTTGCCAGCAAATACGGCTGGCTGGACGCTGCTCCTCGAGGGTGAGCTCGGCGCCGGCAAATCGACGTTCGCGCGGGCGCTAATTACTGCGATGGGTCATCCTGGCGCCGTTCCCAGTCCCACCTACACACTCGTCGAGCCCTATCAGCTTGGCGATCGGAAAGTCTATCATATTGATTTATATAGGATATCCAGTGAAGAGGAGCTGCGCTACCTCGGTTGGGGCGAGCTGGAAGACGGCTTTCGACTGGTGGAATGGCCCAATCGGGCGCCCGGCCTGGCAGGTGCGGCGGACCTGCGTCTGAGCCTCAGTTACCACGAATCCGGCCGCGATGCGGAGTTCAAGGGTCTGAATAAGCGCGGCGAGGTCGTCGAAGAGAAGCTCGCGATGACCATTTCGGGTAATCACAAGGATTAACTTAGTTCGATATCTTCATAATTTTGAAGAAAAAATTCTTGGATTTTTCACTTGCGACGGTATACTCACCCGACATAATCCCGCGATGTGAGTTTGACTGCCTGCGATGCACTGCCGACGCCTGATATTGACCGCAATCCTCTTGCTGCCTGCTATTGCAGCGCAGTCCGCGACGACGGTTGAAAATATTCGCATATGGGCTGAAAGCGGCAAGACGCGAGTCGTGCTTGATTTAAGCCGCTCGGCGGAACACAGCATCTTTACCCTTAGAAGTCCCGATCGGCTGGTTGTCGATCTCAAGGACGTGCAATTGGCCAAGGCGCTGACAGATTTGCCCACGGGCGTTGGCTCCGTCCGATCGATCCGCAGCGGCATCCGTTCCAACGGACAATTACGTGTCGTGCTGGACCTCAACGAAAATGTTCGTTCGCGCAGCTTCACGGCGGGGCCGAACAGCCAGTATGGCGACAGGCTCGTTATCGATTTGCAGCGTGCGGGCAACTTGCAGACCGTCAAGCGGGCATCCGAGAGATACACACCGGGGCGCGACATCGTTGTCGCCATAGACCCAGGCCACGGTGGTCACGATCCAGGTGCCATCGGCAAAGCGAGGACGCGTGAAAAGGACGTCGCGCTGGCGATATCCCGGAAGCTCGCTGCTCGCATCAACGCCGAGCAAGGTATGAAAGCTGTGTTGATTCGTAACAGCGACATTTATGTCGATCATCGCGAACGCACGGCCATTGCAAGGCGAAACAACGCCGACCTGTTTGTCTCCATCCATGCTGACGCTGTGGATGACAGGCGTGCACACGGCGCAACCGTTTACGCTTTGTCTACGAAGGGCGCGAGCGATGAGGAAGCACGACTCCTGGCTGAACGCGAAAATGCGGCGGTAAGGGTGGGCGGCGTTTCCCTTGAAGACAAGGACGAAGTCCTTGCCGAGGTGTTGCTCGATTTGTCACAAAGTGCTGCCTTGAGTGCGAGCCTGGAGGTCGGCGCCAGGGTAATTCGCGAGCTTGCCGGAACCGTCAGGGTTCGCCGCAAGAACGTTCAGCAAGCGGGCCTGCTTGTGCTGAAGTCTCCCGACATGCCATCAATACTCGTCGAGACAGCTTACATTTCAAATCCTGATGAAGAGAAGAAGCTGCGCGATCCGCGCCATCAGTCGAAGCTGGCAGGCTCAATCTGGTCCGGAATTCGAACTTATTTCTATACGAATCCTCCACCGGATACGCAAATTGCAATGAATTCTCAGCGTGCACCTGATCGGCAGGTTCGGCATGTTATTGCGCGAGGCGACACATTATCCGAGATTGCAGAGCGCTATAACGTAAGTACCGCAGCAATTCGCGCGGCGAATCGGATGAGCGGTAACAATATCCGCATTGGCCAAACGCTCTCCATCCCGGTCTTCTCCGGCAGCTAGCTTTAATAGCAGACAAGACTTTTCGTCGCCGTTTTGAAAAAATGGCAGGCCGCCCCCGTGCAGCCCGTGCCAACGTATGCCGATTCAGCAATTACCCAGTCATCTGATTAACCAGATCGCCGCCGGCGAAGTCGTCGAGCGCCCCGCATCCGTGGTGAAAGAACTGGTCGAGAACAGCCTCGACGCAGGTGCCAGTAGCGTGCATGTCGATATCGTTGCTGGTGGGCAGAAACTAATTCGCATTCGGGACAATGGCGCCGGTATCCCCAAAGACGAGATCAGCCTGGCGTTGTCGCGGCATGCCACGAGCAAGATCTCCAGCCTGGATGATCTTGAAGCCGTGGTGTCGCTTGGTTTTCGGGGTGAAGCGCTTCCAAGCATTGCTTCTGTTGCCCGGCTTACGCTGTGCTCGAAAGTCGCCGATAGTCAGTCTGCGTGGCAGGTCGATGTCAATAATGGGGAGGTCAGCGATCCGGGGCCAGTGGCCCATCCCAACGGTACGAGCATAGAAGTGCATGATCTGTTCTTTAACACACCGGCACGTCGCCGCTTTCTGCGCACCGAGCGCACCGAATTCGGTCATATTGAAAAATGGATTCGACGGCTTGCCTTGTCGCGTCCAGATGTTGCGTTCACGTTGACGCACAATCGACGTACTGTATTGCAGCTCGCCGCAGCGACATCGGAAAGTGAGCGCCTGGCCCGGATTTCGAGAATTTGTGGGGAAGCTTTCGCCGACCAGGCTATTTATCTCGAGCATGCAACGGAGGGCATTGCTCTATCCGGGTGGGTTGGGCTGCCGACATTCAACCGTAGTCAGCCTGACATGCAGTACTGGTTCGTCAACGGGCGCAGCATTTCTGACAAAACCCTGTCCCATGCCGCCAGGCATGCGTATCGCGATGTTCTGTTTCATGGTCGATATCCGGCCTATGTGTTGGGCCTTACAATGGACCCTAAAGGGGTCGACGCGAACGCCCACCCCGCTAAGCACGAAGTGCGGTTTCGCGATGGGCGTCGCGTACACGGTGTGGTGTCGCAGGCGGTCGAAGTTGCTTTGCGGGAGACGAAGCCAGGCGGTCACGCCGTCGTGTCTGCGCCGGTCGATGTCACCGGCACCTACGCCCAGGGAGCAATGCCACTGGCTGGCCCGTATAAGCCCGGTAGTGGGGCAGTGCGCGAATCGCTGGCAGCGTATCGCGCCTTATCCGGCGCAGCGGCGGTTGCGGCGATAGATCCGGATACCGGGCAAGCGCAAGTCCCGCCGTTGGGCTTCGCCGTGGCGCAGATCGCCGGTGTCTATGTTTTGTCAGAAAACAGCGATGGGCTGGTTATTGTCGACATGCACGCAGCCCACGAGCGTATTCTTTACGAAAAGCTCAAACGTGGCTACGACGATAAGGCAGTAGTGCGCCAGCCGTTGCTGGTGCCGACAACGGTTGCGGTAGCCGAGAGCGAGGCGGACCTTGTCGAGCAACACAAAGAGATGCTTGAAAGCCTCGGGCTTGTCATCGATCGTGCGGGGCCGACCAGTCTCGTCGTTCGAGAAGTTCCCGCCTTACTCAAGAATTCAGATGCCGAGGGATTGTTGCGCGATGTTTTGTCGGATATCGCCGAAGCGGGACGGAGCAACCGTGTAGAAGATGTCTGCCACGACTATCTTGCGACAATGGCATGCCACACGTCGATTCGTGCCAATCGCCAACTTACAACTGAAGAAATGAATGCGCTGCTGCGGGAAATGGAAATGACCGATCGCGCCGACCAGTGCAACCATGGGCGACCGACCTGGACCACCATTACGATGGCGGATCTCGATCGCCTGTTTCTGCGCGGGCGGTAGATAGAGTCACGACGTGAATACGGCGATATGTCTTATGGGCCCAACCGCGTCCGGCAAGACGGATGTCGCCATTCAGCTATGTCAGCGTTTTCCATTTGACGTCATAAGTGTCGACTCAGCACTCGTCTATCGAGGCATGGATATTGGTACGGCAAAACCGGATCCAGACACCTTGCGGCATACGCCGCATCGCCTCATTGATATACGCAATCCCGATGAGGGCTATTCCGCGGGGGACTTTGTACGCGATGCCCGTGCCGAGATGGATACGATTTTCGCGGCAGGGCGTGTTCCTCTGCTGGTGGGCGGCACAATGATGTATTTTCGCGCGTTAACCGGCGGTATTGCTGATCTGCCGGCGGCTGACGAGCAAATAAGGGCGGACATCGACAGGGATGCCGCAAACCTCGGATGGCCAGCTTTGCACGGGCGGTTGCGAGATATCGACCCGGAGGCTGCGGAGCGGATCAACCCCAATGACAGCCAGCGAATTCAACGGGCTCTCGAGGTGTTTATGGCAAGTGGCAAGCCGCTAAGCCAGTGGCAACTGCAGGCGCGGGACGAAGCGCGGCAGGATGTAGGATTCATCAAGATCGCGCTGCAACCTGCGACGAGAGAGCGTCTGCATGCACGTATTGAGCAGCGACTAAACCTGATGTTAAACAATGGTTTTATTGAGGAAGTCAAAGAGCTTTATCAACTTCCGGGCCTGACCGCGAAAAGTCCCTCAATGCGTTCGGTCGGCTATCGCCAGATTTGGCAACACCTGGATGGTGAGACAACGCTTGATGAGGCGGGAACAAAGGCCCTTTATGCAACTCGACAATTGGCCAAGCGGCAAATAACCTGGCTCCGGAGCGAGTCGGACCTGAATTCGTTTGACCCACTTGAAGTTGGCACCGTCGACGCTATATCTGCATTTCTGGTTGATCGGCTGGCGTAATTCACGTATTTGGGATTTCCGGCCTGTGATAGAATTTTCACGGTTTTGAAAGAACTCGCTTAGGGCTACCGGCGCCACCGGTATGCGGTGTTCAAACAATGACAAAAATAAGGAGACCCCAACGTGGCTAAAGGGCAATCACTGCAAGATCCCTTCCTGAACATACTGCGCAAAGAAAAAGTGCCGGTGTCGATATACCTCGTCAACGGTATCAAGCTGCAGGGTCAGGTCGATTCATTTGATCAATTCGTCGTACTTCTCAAGAACAGCGTCAACCAAATGGTCTACAAACATGCGATCTCGACAGTTGTACCGTCGCGCAATGTTCGTCTGCCGTTGCCGGATGACGAGGTCGAGGACGACTAGCTTGAAACCATCGGTTCCGCAGGAGGTCGTTTTTGTTTGAACGACCGCAAAGCGGCGAACGTGCAATCCTGGTTCATGCAAGCGCCGACGGCGCGCCAGACGAATCTGAACGCGAAGAGTTTGCTGAACTGGCAAGGTCGGCAGGG
>JAOTUU010000162.1 GCA_029863705.1 Gammaproteobacteria bacterium | reverse complement strand
GGAATTCGTCACCTGTTTCGGGATAAGTACTCGTTGCGGGTTGAGCTATTCAAGAAAGACATGCACCAGGTTCGACCGCGTTTCGAAAACATGTTTGATCCAATGGGTCTGATTCCCGAGATTCAGGCGGATCGTGTGCGCCTGGACCCAACGAGCGCAACATCGCAGGGCCTTGAGGTCTCGATTGACCGGTCGAACGGGCCATTTACGTGGTGGGCGTCGTACACGTTGGCGCAGACCACTGATCGAATCAATGGAGTTGACGAGCTACGCAGCTGGGATCAGCGGCACGCTTTCCAGGGTGGCGTGGCTTGGTCAAATTCGAAGTGGGACGTCGCGCTCGCCGCCAGCGCCCATACCGGCTGGCCAACATCCAGACTGTCATTAATTGAAGATGGAGTGGATGATGAAGGTGAGCCCGAATTTGTTGCAGTGACGGGCCCACGCAACGTCGAGCGATTGCGTTCGTTCGGAAGCCTGGATCTTCGCATCAGTCGCAAATGGGAGCTGCAACGCGGTTCCTTCATGGCCTTTCTCGAAGTGACGAATTTCACCAATCGGAGCAATGAGTGTTGTCTTGATTGGGATCTGGAAGAGGACGAACTTACGGGCGAGGATGTGTTCGAACGCGGAGTTGATTATTGGATGCCCCTGTTACCTGCAGTCGGCGTTCTGTGGGAATTTTGAATCAGCTGCCAAGCAGCCAATCACGAGCCTCCTCTTCTGTGTCGAACACCAGCCCCGGTAAACCACGGTTGGCCAATACAGTTTGCACAAAAACAATCATATCCCGAGCGTTTTCGTTGAGTTCGACCCATGCGATCCTGTACCTCTGGTCTATGCCCAGTTCCTGGAACAGCCGCGGAAGCTCGTATCCCTCCACTGCTTCAACGGGTGTAGTGGTATCGGCGATCCCCAGGACGTTATAGCAATTATTAAGATCACACGCCGTAACGACCTCTCGCCAAAGCTGATCCATAAAACGATAATCTTTATCGCCATCGGCGATCACGCGAATATGGTCGCCCTCAAAAGTCACTTCGATCTTGTTATTCATGCAGCAACCGATCTGCAGCTAGCCTTAAAATAATAATCCATTCTGCGGGCTTGTGCACGCGGCTTCAGGCGATAAGGTAGCGTGACTATACTTCGTGCCAAACCAGTTAGTTCCCGGTTTCCTGTATGCGGCTGAATGCCGACTCGATGCTGATGTTGGTAAGTGGATGATAGACCTCTCGTACCTCGGCAAATATTTCCTTCGCAAGCTCAAGGTCCGATCCGTTTTGGGCGAGCGCGACATAAACAGGTCTTACGAGCCGCGTCCGGCCGTAGCGCCGCAAATGCTGCTCGAGTTGCTCGTAGGCGGGCCGGTGCTGCCGCTGCGCGACCTGGATAAACCAGGTTCGGCCAATTTCGGCGTTACTGGTAGCGCTAAGGCCCAGTGCCGCATCGAGCTCGTTGAGTCTCTCGGTCGATAAATCGCTGTCAAGGCTGTTGATAAAATGCCGCATGGCTTGTGGGCTCCAGCCGGCGGACGGTACATCGGTAATGTCGATCTCACCGCTGGACCAGAGAGCAGCCATCTCAGCAGCTGTATCGAGGTTCCTGGATGTGGGTATCAGCGCATAGTCAGGTAAGCCCGGCGCATACAACCACTGCTTGACCTGTTCACGGTTTATCTTGCCCGGGTATGCCGAAAGAAGGTTCTCGTCAAGGTAGTCGAGAAACTGTTCCGAGGTAATAGTGCCAAATGCGAAGTCACGAAAGTACTCGCCAATGAACACATCGAAGACATCGCGGCCAAAGGCTTTCTCCAGGTACTGCAGGAACAGGTTGCCCTTGTGGTAATGGATAATTCCCTGAAAGTCGTCCGGGTCGCCGTGTTCAAGTGTTGGTGCCAGAGCCTGCATCGCGGGGTTGACTGTCTCGAAATTCAACAGCAATTCGCGATAGTCCAGAAGGTTTTCTTCATCTGCGCGAGCCTCGCTATAGATTACCTGCATGAGGCGGTGCTCGAGATAGCTGGTCCAGCCTTCGTTCAGCCAACCGTCGCGCCATGTAGCATTGGTTACCAGGTTGCCTGACCAGGAATGAGCGAGTTCGTGTGCAACCACTGACACAAGGCTGCGATCGCCGGCGAGCAGGCTGGGCGTCAGGAATGAGAGCCGCGGGTTCTCCATGCCGCCAAACGGAAAACTGGGCGGCAGGATAAGCAGGTCATAGCGACCCCACTGGTAAGGGCCAAACATGGCCTCCGCCGTTTCGAGCATGGTCTGAGTGTCGGCAAATTCAAAGGCAGATGCTTCCAGTAATTCTGGCTCGGAATAGACACCAGTCTCGTCACCAATCGGAGCGAAGTAAATATTGCCAACGGCGATTGCAAGCAAATACGAAGGAATAGGCTGGGGCATTTCAAATTCGTAAGTGCCGTCACGTTCAGCGCCCGGATCGTTGTCTGCGCTCATTAAGGCCAGGAGTTCTGGCGGTGTGTGTATTTTCGCGGTGTAAGTGATGCGAACTGCCGGTGTGTCCTGCAGAGGAATCCAGCTGCGCGCATGGATAGCCTGAGATTGTGAAAACAGGAATGGATGCTCCAGCCCGGCTGTCAGTTCGGCGGGAAGCCACTGCAATGCCGTGGACTTCGGGCTCGTTCGATAGTCGAGTCGCAGCGTGAATTTCTCTTCATTTCGAATATCTGCAGGTACTTTGACGAATAGCGGTGTGCCCATGATGCTATGCGTCTCGCCAATGCGATGCTCAGCTTTCAACATCTCGCCGGAGGTCTGAACGAAGCTCGTGGCCTCGATCGTGATATCACGAGTGTCCAGGATGATCTCACTCGCATCGTTTTCGATCCGCCGAATTTGCAGCGTAGCGCTACCGCGCAGCTCTTCAGCTTCAAAGTCGACCGTGAGCTCGAGATTGAGGTGTTGCGTGACAAACTGGTCTGTGTTGGCGAAGGAGAAATAGTCGTGCGAGCGCGGGTCGGCTACAGCAGGCGCTTCTTCTCGTGTGCAGGACAAACTCGTTAGTGAAAACGCGACAAAGATACAAAAGCCTGTTGCTCGAATCATAATCTATACCTTAGCCAACGAGTCGCTACCGACTAAGCTCGGAAGTCACGGATTTTGATCGTGCGGTGTTCCAAATAATCCAGGCGGAGAGCAACGCCGGTAGCAGAGATACTGCTCCAAAACCCAGTGCGCCAGTGATAAAGACCATGATTGCTGACGCCGAGAACATAATCATCGAGATTACTGCACCACCCAATCTGCTTCGTCGAAAAACAAGAAGCACAGCGCCGCAAACCTGGGCTGCTCCGAAAAGCACAAGGCTCAACTCGGCCAACCCAACAGCCCGAAAAAACTCAAGCTCCTGGGGCATTTTCATGATCTTTGCGAGACCGGCAGCGACGCCAAGCAATATCAGGATCAGTAGAACCGCAAATCTTAGTCTATGCATCTATTCAATTCAGCCTGTGGTTTCGAAGTAATCGTAGTCTGAAAGAGACGGTCTATCTACCAGCGATGCAACTGCGCCGCTGTGCCAGCTGGGAAGTTCGCTTCTTCCAACGGTAGTTCAATGTAGCCATCTGTTCCCGTCAACGATGCAAAATCCCCGGACGTATTTGCGTGCACGGGCATCGCCAATAGCTGCCCGCCGACGCTCGAAATCAGCCGTACGGGCAGGAAGCAGGTGAGCTGCGGCTTGAATGTGAAGGCCTGAGCAAGTGAGGCAAACTCGGGCGGCTGCTCGCGTTCACCCGATGCGGCGTTGAGCGCCGGTATCACGTACTGCCGGCAACACACCAATGTCGAAACCGGGTTCCCCGGCAGGGCAAATACTGCCTGGCCTTTTGCGCCTACTCCAAACCACATTGGCTTGCCCGGGCGCTGGCTGATCTTGTGGAACACTACCTCAACGCCGAGTTCGCCGAGTACCTGCGGAATATAGTCGGCCTTGCCCATGGACACTCCGCCGCTCAAAACCAGCACGTCTGAATTATCCAGGTGCCCGCCGATTTTCTCCCTGAGTAAGTCGAGCTCATCGACGGCATGGTCGTGTTCGCAGTCGTTGTAGCCATGTTGCTGCAACATTGCGATTACCGCTGGACCATTCGACATCCGGATCTGGTGTGGTCCGACTGGCTCACCCGCTGCCACAAGCTCGTTGCCCGTTGAAATCACGCGAATTCTCGGCGACTTGCTTACGTCAACATCGGTCAGGCCGCAGGAGTTGATGATCGCGATATCCATAGACGAGACACGTTTGCCCGAACTCAACAGCTCGGTGCCTTTCATGTGATCCGAGCCGCGAGGATGAATGAACTGGTTCTGCTTTGCTTCATAGCCTGCTTCGAGCGTCGCAATGTTATTGCATAGCGAGATTCTCTCGACCGGCACAATGCAATCGGCACCGATCGGCAACGACGCTCCCGTCATTACCTCGATGGCTTTTCCTGCCTCAATGGAGGTTTGCTTGTCGCCGGCTGCCTGTGTCGCCTGAATCGGAAACTCGCGCGTATCGTTTTCGACGTCTGCATACGAGATGGCGATGCCATCCATCATCACGCGGTCAAAGGGTGGCTGGTCGCGCTCTGCTACGACGCTCTGTCGCAACACCTTGCCGTTGGATGCCGCGACGGTGACCGATTCTTTTCCGTAGGCCGGCATGGCACCCAGAATCGCTCTACGCGCTGCCGCCGTGGTTAGCATAAGCGTGTCAGCTGTTCTCACGCGCGATTGCGCGGTGGCCGATATCGCGACGGTAGTAGACCTTGTCCCATGAAACCTTATCTACAGCGCCGTACGCTTGAGTCGCTGCTTCTCCTACCGTGTTGCCAAGACCGACGACGCACAGCACGCGACCGCCGCTCGTTATGACATCGTCACCGCTGAGCGCCGTGCCGGCATGAAACACTTTTTGGGTTTCGCTGTTAGCTTTGCCAAGGCCGGCGATAACATCGCCCTTGGCGTAGGCCTCCGGGTAACCGCCGGCAGCCAGCACGACACCGAGCGACGCGCGCGAGTCCCACGCGGCTTGTTGTTCACCGAGTGTGCCGTCGAGCGTCGCGTTGCAGATTGTGACCAGGTCGGACCGCATACGCATCATGATCGGTTGCGTCTCTGGATCTCCCATGCGGCAGTTGTATTCGATGACCTTGGGCGTGCCGTCAGCCGTGATCATCAGGCCGGCGTACAGGAAGCCAACGTAGGTGTTGCCGTCCTTCTTCATGCCGTCGAGCGTTGGCCGGATCACGAGATCCATGATCTTCTGCTCTATATCCGGCGTTACCACGGGTGCCGGCGAGTAGGCACCCATGCCACCGGTGTTTGGGCCAACGTCGCCCTCATCACGGGCTTTGTGGTCTTGCGAAGTGGCCAACGGCAGGATGCTGTCGCCATCAGTGATCACGATGAAGCTTGCTTCTTCACCGGCCAGGAATTCCTCTACAACGATCCGCGCACCCGCATCGCCAAAGCGCCCACCCGAGAGCATGCCAGTGGCCGCTGCTTCAGCGTCTTCCAAGGTCATTGCGACAATCACGCCTTTGCCGGCAGCAAGGCCATCGGCCTTGATTACAACCGGGGCGCCGTGCTGACGGATGTAGGTCAGCGCTGGCTCGAGCTCGCTGAAACTCTGATAGCCCGCGGTTGGAATGTTGTGGCGTGCAAGGAAGTCTTTGCAAAAGACTTTCGAACCTTCGAGCTGAGCAGCTGCGGCGCTCGGGCCGAAACAGGGCAGGCCAGCTGCTGTGAAAGTATCGACTATACCGACGACAAGCGGAGCCTCGGGGCCAACAATCGTTAGCGAAATATTCTCTGCGGTGGCCAGTGCGACGAGGCCATCGATGTCATCTGAGGAAACAGCAACATTGCGGACGCCGGGTTCGCTGGCCGAGCCCGCGTTACCCGGTGCGACGAGTACCTCGTCAACATCAGGGGACTGGGCGCACTTCCAGGCCAATGCGTGTTCGCGACCGCCGCTGCCAATGACCAGGATTTTCATGTGTTCAAATTACCTCAATGGCGGAAATGTCGCATACCCGTAAATACCATCGCCAGACCATGCTCGTTTGCCGCCTGAATAACCTCGTCGTCACGCATTGAACCACCCGGCTGAATAATCGCCGCAATGCCGGTTTCGGCTGCCGCATCGATGCCGTCGCGAAACGGGAAAAACGCGTCCGACGCCATTACCGAGCCCTTGACGTCGAGTCCCTCATCGGCTGCTTTGATTGCGGCAATCCTGGTACTGTAGACGCGGCTCATCTGGCCCGCTCCAACACCAATGGTCATGTGATCCTTACAAAATATGATCGCGTTCGACTTGACGTACTTTACGACGGTCCATGCAAACAACATGTCTTCGATCTGCTTCGACGTAGGCACCTTCTCAGTAACAACCTTGAGGTCATCGGCGGAAATTCGACCCATGTCGGTGTTTTGTACGAGCAGCCCGCCCGAGACCTTCTTGAAGTCGAAACTGCTGACAGACTTGACCAGTTCGCCCGTCCTCAGTACACGGACATTCTTCTTTTCAGCGAGCACGGTGGCCGCACTGTCTTCGATGTCTGGCGCCACAATAACTTCGACAAACTGGCGATCGATTATCGACTTTGCTGTGGCCGAATCCAGTGGGCGGTTGAATGCAATGATGCCACCGAAGGCCGATGTCGGGTCTGTCTGGAAGGCTTTTTCGTAAGCCGCGAGAATGTTTTCGGCAACAGCCACGCCGCAGGGGTTGGCGTGCTTCACGATAACGCACGCCGGGTTCGCAAATTGTTTGACGCACTCAAGCGCAGCGTCACTATCTGCAATGTTGTTATACGACAGTGCTTTGCCCTGCAACTGCTCAGCCGTCGCGAGCGAGCCTTTCGGCGCCTGCTGGTCGATGTAAAACGCCGCGTCCTGATGCGGGTTTTCGCCGTAACGCATTCTTTGTACGAGATTACCTGCGTGCAGGATCCGCTCGCCGAGCGG
>JAOTUU010000161.1 GCA_029863705.1 Gammaproteobacteria bacterium | reverse complement strand
GCTGCTCGGTTTGACACTCGCCGCGGTATTTGCGGCTGCGATGTCGACATTGTCGAGTTCACTCAATTCTTCCGCAGCAGCATTCATCAACGACCTTTACTTGCCCTTGCGCAGGAACGAGCGTGACGAAAAATCGAAACTGCGTGCCGGTCAGGCAGCCACAGTGGCCTTCGGCGTGTTGCAAACCGGCCTGGCAATATTGTTCGGGCTTGTTGGGACCGACGAAAGCACTGTGAGTAACGTCCTGAAGATCAGCGGTTTCGCGATCGGGCCAGTACTCGGGCTGTATTTTCTCGCGGTATTCGCGCCGCGCGTTGCGCAGCGCGCCGCGCTGTCAGGATTCGTTGCGGGAGTGGCAGTCTTGTCATTCGTAGCAATGGCCACACCGGTCTACTGGGCCTGGTACGCGCTGCTTGGCTCCTTAGCAACGCTTGCTGCGGGTGTGCTTGCACAATTGGTATACGGTTGGCACTCGGGAGTCCCACGGGAATGACGCAACGGATCACAAATTGCCGCCTGTTTGATGGCGAACAGGTATTAGATGATCGCGATGTTGTTTTTGCTGGCGGTGTGGTCACAGATGTCGTTGCAACGAGCGACGCTAATGCCTCGGGCTGTGAACTACATGATCTGGGCGGGAACCTGCTTGCTCCCGGGCTTATCGACTTGCAGGTAAACGGCGGCGGCGGCGTGTTGTTCAACGATGCGCCGACGGTGGCGTCATTGCGAGCAATCGCTGCAGCCCATCGCAGTTTTGGCACGACTGCATTCCTGCCAACGTTGATTACAGACAGCGATACGGTGATGGGCGAGGCAGTCGCCGCTGTTGCCGAGGCGATGCGGGAGCGTGTTCCCGGAATTATTGGAATTCATCTTGAAGGCCCGTACTTGAACCCACGCTACAAGGGCGTGCACGACGCCGCCCGGATGCGCGATTTTGATGCCGGGTCGATGGCGCGGATTACGTCGCTAAGCGAAGGTTGTACTTTGCTGACAGTTGCGCCGGAAATGGTGCCTGTCGAAAACATCGCGCAACTCAAGGAAAAAGGCGTCGTTGTTTTCGGTGGACACAGCGCTGCCACGTACGAAGAAACGAGACGCGCGCTGGACGCTGGTCTGTCCGGGTTTACGCATCTGTTCAATGCGATGTCACCGTTGACCAGCCGCGAGCCCGGCATGGTGGGTGCGGCACTTGAAGACAAAGACAGTTATGTCGGCATCATCGCCGATGGCTATCACGTCCATCCGGCAACGGTTGGTATTACGGTCGCCGCAAAGCAAACCGGTAAAACAGTATTGGTGACAGATGCGATGCCGAGCGTTGGTTCCGAAACCAAATCATTTGATTTATTCGGCGCAACAATACGCGCTGAAGGTGGTCGCTGCGTGACCGCAGACGGCACGCTTGCCGGTTCAGACATTGGCTTGATCACGGCAGTCAAGAACGCCTGCCGCTTCGCTGGTATCGATCAGTTCGAGGCGCTTCGCATGGCGTCGACGTATGCCGCGGATGCGATTGGCCTGGCCGACCGTATGGGATACATCAGGCCCGGTTATCGCGCGAACTTCATTGAGCTCGACGCTTCAATGCAGGTTCGCAGAAGCTGGATCGATGGCAAATGAACTTGACTGTGGCAGCAGGGCGGCGTTCAGGGATACAGCAGGTAACGGTGGCGTCGTTCCCGGAATGCGTTGAGGCCGTCTTCGTAGCTTGCCAGGATCTCATTGTACGAAAGCCCTTGCCGAACAGCCTGCAGCGTTTTGTCATTTCCAAGCAGGCGCAAGTAGGCGTCCACCTCCCACGTTTCTGCGTAGGCAGTCGCGAGGTGTCGGGCGATTTCAAAGCCGACCCGCAACGGATCAAAAATCTCGCGATTTGTGATGGTCAGCCGAACACCACTGCAAGGCTCCCCGGCAAACTTGCTTGCGTCCGGCGTGAACCGGGCGGCGTGGAACGACACGCCAGGCAAGGAAGCGCCGTTAAGATGGCTGGCCAGCGCCTCGCCATCAATCCAGGGAGCGCCGATTACCTCGAACGGCGCGTCGGTGCCGCGCCCGACCGATATATTGGTCGTCTCCAACAGGCCAATGCCCGGATACAAAATCGCCGCGGTCAGGCTGCGAATATTTGGCGACGTGTTTATCCATGGCAGCTCGGTCGCGTCAAAATAGTCGCTGCGACGCCAACCCCGCATTTCTATAATCTGCAAGTCGACATCGATAGCCATTTCAACTTTGAACAGCCGCGCGAGTTCGCCCACAGTCATTCCATGACGAACCGGCAAGCGATGAAAGCCGACGAAAGACTGCTTGCCTTCGTCCAGAATCGGGCCAGCAACGTCTATGCCATTGATCGGATTCGGGCGGTCGAGGACGACAAACCGGATGTGCCCGTCAGCCGCCGCCTGCATCGCGTTTCCCATCGTCGAAATGTAGGTATAAAAGCGCGTACCGATGTCCTGAATATCAAATACGATAGTGTCGATACCGTCGAGCATCGTGGGCGTTGGTCGTCGAACCTTTCCGTAAAGGCTCAGTATCGGAACGCCGGTAATTGCCTCAATGTCGTCAGGAATGAGCGGGATGTCGAGTTCGCCGCTGAGGCTGTGTTCCGGACTGAAAATTTTCACGAGTTCGATGTTTTCGGCGTCGTGCAAATGGCGAATTGTGCTCTGCCCGTGTCGATCGACACCGGTGTGGTTGGTCAGCAACGCCACGCGTTTGCCCGAGAGCGGGGCGAACTCGCCCTGAGACAATACGTCGATGCCGGTCAACACAGCGGTATTGCTGCATGCTAGCAACGAAAACAGGCAACACAAAAGCGTAAAAGTCCTGATGTAAAACACGATGTTTGATTGCATCAGTTGCAAATAGAACAGCACAATTATGGGATAGGTATAGTAGTTCAATGCAAAAAGAATTAGTAACGGAAGCGCGTAACCCTGCCTCAGCGGACCTCGATCGACTGAGCACTATCGATTTTGTGCGGCTTGTAAATAGCGAAGACGCAACGCTCGCAAACGCCGTCGCTGACCAGGCCCAGGAAATAGCCATGGCCATCGACCTCATTGCTGATCGCCTGGCAGGCGGCGGCCGTCTCATCTACGTGGGCGCTGGTACATCAGGACGTCTCGGTGTGCTGGACGCATCTGAATGCCCGCCGACGTTTAGTACTGCTCCGGAGCAGGTGATCGGCTTGATCGCTGGCGGCAGCAAAGCGCTGCAGCGGGCGGTGGAAGGAGCGGAGGACTCGGGCGAGCAAGGCGCAAGTGATCTGCACGATATCAACCTGTGTCAGCGCGATGTCGTCGTCGGGATCACGGCGAGCGGCTACACGCCTTACGTCATAGGAGCCCTGAATTTTGCGAAGCAGGCTGGCGCCGGCACGGTTGGTCTTAGCTGTAACCCCGGAAGCCCGGTTTCGGAGACGGTCGAGGTCGGCATAGCGGTAGCCGCAGGCCCGGAAGTGTTATCAGGCTCCACGCGGATGAAGGCTGGTACGGCGACCAAAATGGTCCTCAATATGCTCACAACAGGCGCGATGGTGAAGCTGGGCAAGACCTACGAAAACCTAATGGTTGATCTGCAGGCGACCAACAACAAACTCGTGCAGCGGTCAATCAGCATTGTGCAGCAAATCACCGACCTGTCCGAAGCGAATGCGCGCGAGTTGCTCGAATCCTGTGGCGGTGAACTTAAGACCAGCATTGTCTGTCATCGGCTTGGTGTATCAGCACAGACCGCACGCGCGAAACTCGAAGCGGTCGACGGCAGGTTGCGGAACGCGCTGGGCGAGAACGAGCCATAGCCGGCAAAAAACTCCTTATGCAGACGCAACAAAGAAACCCGTGGCTCTGGATTCCCAGCCTTTATTACGCGCAGGGCATACCGTTTGTTGTCGTAATGATGGTGTCGGTGATTTTGTACAAGCGGCTCGGGCTCTCGAACGCTGATATCGCACTCTATACAAGCTGGCTATACCTGCCCTGGGTTATCAAGCCCATCTGGAGCCCTATTGTCGACATATTGAAGACTCGACGATACTGGATAGTCGCGATGCAGTTGCTAATCGGCGCCGGTCTTGCCGGGGTCGCCCTGACGATTCCAGGCGATAATTTTTTCCGCCATACACTCGCCGTCTTCTGGTTGATCGCATTTAGCTCGGCTACGCACGACATCGCAGCCGACGGGTTCTATATTTCGGCCCTGAGCAGTCATCAGCAAGCCTGGTTCGTCGGTATACGCAGCACCTTTTATCGCCTGGCGATGATTACTGGCCAGGGTCTTCTGGTTATGGTTGCCGGCTACCTCGAAGGTACGACAGGCAGCGTTAGCATTGCCTGGAGTATGACGTTCTATTTGTTGGCGGCACTTTTCCTGATCCTTTTCGCCTGGCATCGTTTTGTCCTTCCCAGGCCGGCCGCGGATGTCGGGCGGCAATCGTTGCCGTTACGGGGTCTTTTTAAGGAGTCGCTGGAGACCTTCGCGTCGTTCTTTCGAAAAGAACACATTGGTCGAGTGCTGGCATTTCTCTTGCTTTACCGGTTTGCTGAAGCGCAGCTCGCAAAACTGGCGGCACCGTTTTTGCTTGATGTGAAGGCGGCAGGAGGTCTCGAGCTAAGTACTGGTGCAGTCGGCCTGGCCTACGGGACAGTCGGCGTTCTGATGCTGACTATTGGTGGAGTGCTGGGCGGTATGTTGGCGGCACGTCACGGACTCAGGCGCTGGCTCTGGTGGATGGTCGCGGCTATAAATCTACCCAACGCTGTCTATATCGCCCTGGCATACCTGCAGCCCGGGAACCTGATGTTCGTCAATATCGCAGTTGGCATTGAGCAATTCGGCTATGGATTCGGTTTTACGGCCTATATGCTGTACATGATCTACGTAGCACGCGGCCTTCACAGCACCGCCCACTACGCGATCTGTACAGGCTTCATGTCGCTTGGCATGATGCTACCCGGGATGATCAGTGGCTGGTTGCAGGAGTTGCTCGGATACCAGCACTTTTTCGTCTGGATACTGATAGCGACAATCCCGTCATTCCTTGTTGTCTCTCTGGTTCCACTGGACAGGGAATTCGGCAAGCGAGATTCGCCACAATCTGCCACTAGTGTGGTGTAACGTATAAATCTGAAACTCTTCCAACGGAGATGAAGTCTTGGACTCCATAGCAGTAGTCGGTGGTAATACGCTTAACGGCACGGTCGATGTCAGCGGCTCAAAGAATGCGGCCTTGCCGATTCTGTTTTCGACCTTGCTGGCGGATGGTGTGCACCAGTTCGAAAATGTCCCGCAGTTGCGAGATATCGACTCAACCGAATTACTTCTTAGCGCGTTGAATTGCGATATTGAACGCGCCAGCCACTCCATGACAGTAAAAGTAACGCCGCCCGGGAAACCGGAAGCGTCATACGATCTCGTGCGCAAAATGCGGGCGAGTATTTTGTGCCTGGGCCCGTTGCTGGCGCGATACGGTGAGGCAAGGGTTAGCCTGCCCGGTGGTTGCGCGATCGGGTCGCGCCCGATCGATCTGCACGTGCAGACGATGCAGCGTCTGGGTGCGGAGATCGAGGTTGAAGGCGGTTACGTTATCGCCAAAGCCAAGCGGCTGCAGGGCGAGCAAATCTTGTTCGAGCGTGTAACCGTTGGTGGTACAGAAAATGCGCTGATGGCGGCAACGCTGGCGCGTGGCACAACGGTCATTGAGAACGCGGCAAAAGAACCGGAGATTGTGGACCTTGTGCACTACCTGCAATCGATGGGTGCAAGAATTGAAGGTGAGGGTACGAGCGTCATCACCATTGAGGGCGTCGACGAGCTGGTGCCATCGACGCACCGCATAGTTGCGGACCGGATTGAAGCAGGCACGCTGCTGATCGCGGGCGCCATTACGGGTGGCTGCGTAACGGTCAACCAATGTGTTCCGTCCCATCTGCAGGCGCTCATCGACAAAATGCGGGAATGCGGGTTTTCGATACACACGGACGAAAAATCCGTTAGCGTCGATGCCGCTGATGAATGGATTGGCACCGATGTTGCGACCGCGCCGTACCCCTCATTCCCGACCGACTTGCAGGCGCAATTCATGGTCCTGATGACACAGGCAACCGGAACCTCGGTAATCACGGAGGGGATATTTGAAAACCGCTTTATGCACGTGCAGGAACTCGTACGGCTGGGCGCAAATATCACGCCGATGGCGCAGGTCGCTATTGTTCGCGGAGAGCCGGGCGGGCTCAGCGGCGCCAAGGTCATGGCAACCGACCTACGCGCCAGCGCCTGTCTTGTATTGGCCGGGCTGGTCGCAGAGGGCGTCACGACCGTGAATCGAATTTATCACCTCGACCGGGGATACGAGCTCCTGGAGCGCAAGCTGGCCGGGCTCGGAGCCGACGTTAAGCGTGTAAGTTAATACTGCAGCTTGACGTTGAGCCTATTGCTGATAGTCTGCCTGCGTCAATTCGACATCAATCCACTTACACATCAGGTATCGCCGTGAGCAACTTCGAACAACAACTGGAAAAGATCAGGACCGCACCCGGATTCATCGCCGCACTCGACCAAAGTGGCGGCAGCACACCGAAGGCACTGGGCCTTTATGGGGTCACGCCGGATGCGTGGTCCAATGATGAGGAAATGTTTGGAGTGGTGCATGCCATGCGTTCGCGCATCATGACCAGCGCTTCATTTGGCGGCGACCGCATTCTCGGTGCGATCTTGTTTGAAAACACAATGGATCGCGAAGTAGAAGGTCAGTCGACGGCCTCTTATTTATGGAACGTGAAAAACGTCGTGCCGTTCCTGAAGGTGGATAAAGGCCTGGCTGACGAAGTCGATGGTGCCCAGGTCATGAATCCAAATCCGGGGCTCGATGCGCTTCTGGAAAAGGCAAAGGCTGCAGGGGTTTTCGGCACCAAGATGCGTTCTGTCATCAAGCAGGCAAATGCAAAGGGTATCGCGGCTGTGGTAGATCAGCAGTTTGAGGTC
>JAOTUU010000160.1 GCA_029863705.1 Gammaproteobacteria bacterium | reverse complement strand
GCCGTTCTTAAAGACGCGAGCATTGACCGGAACAATTTGCTCCTTGAATCGACCGGCCTTTATCGCATCCACCGCTTTTTGGTGTGACTTCGTAGCGTATTGATCCTGGTCTTCGCGCGTCACCTTGAACTGGTCGGCCACGCGCTCGGCGGTGGCGCCCATACTAATGTAGGCCTCAGGGTGACTGTCTGAAAGATGGGGGCTCAAACTGACCACATGGCCGCCCATGGGCACCTGCGACATCGATTCCACGCCACCGGCCACGACCACGTCTTCCTGGCCGCATTGGATTTCCTGAGCTCCGTGCATGATGGCTTGTAAGCCGCTGGCACAGAATCGGTTGACGGTTTCCGCGGTTACTTCCGGTGGCCAGCCGGCCCTGAATACGGCAACCCTGGCGATGTTCATGCCCTGCGTGCCTTCCGGCATGGCACAGCCCATCACCACATCGCCCACATCCTCAGGCTCAATGCCCTTTGCCCGATCAACCGCCTCATTCATAACGGTTGCCAACAGATCGTCCGGCCGAGTGTTAATCAGGGTACCTTTCTTGGCCCGACCCACAGCGGTCCGCACGCCACTGACGATAGGAACACTCAATCTAAATGTCGTCATAGCTTTCTCCTCAGACTCCGGGGTCAATTGCGCAGTGGCTTGCCGGTCATCAACAAGCTCTCCATTCGCGCCACGCTTTTTTCTTCACCGCACAACGAGATAAACGCTTCCCTCTCGAGATCGAGATAAGCTTGCTCGTCCAACATAGTGCCCTCGGCTACCGTGCCACCGCACAATACGTGCGAGACCTTGCGGCCAATCAACCCATCATGCTCAGTGGCCCAGCCGGCTTCTACCATGCCCCAAATCTGGACATTCATCGTCTTCGCCATATCTACGCCGCCCGCCTTGAAGACCTGCGGTCTCGGTGGACGGTAGCCGCCTCGAGCCATTCCCAGCGCCCGTTCCTTGGCGTGATGCAGAAGATGATCGCGATTCAATGAAATACCATCGGTCGGCCTTAGATAACGATATTTCCTGGCATCTTCAGCACCGGTCGAAACCCGGGCGGTAGCGATATTCATAAAGGCTTCCGTCAGGAATGGCAGCAACGGCGCGGCCGCGACCTTACCGGACTCACCGGTCCAGCGTTCGACCATTCGCAAGCAACCCGTTCCTGCCGGAATCAGGCCGGCCCCGACTTCCACCAGGCCGATGTATGTCTCGGCATGGGCTTGCGTGGCATCCCCGGCCATTGCCATTTCCGCACCACCACCAAAGGTGAACTGGAAAGGTGCGGTCACTACCGGAACCGAAGAATAACGAACCCGCTGCAGATTCTCTTGCAAGTCACTGACCAATTGATCAATCTGGTCCCACTGGCCCTGCTTCGCCGCCATAACCACTAACATAAGATTGGCGCCCGCGCCGAAGTGATCACCGTCATTGGCAATAACCAGGGCGTCGTAATTTTTCTCGGCCTCATCCAACGCATCGCTCAACATGCTGACGACGTCACCATCGATGGTGTTCATCTTGGTATGGACCTCAAGGCACAGACAACCGTCTCCGAGGTCGACCATCGCGGCTCCGGCATTCTCCTTGACGATGTTCTTCTTGTCTTCGTGCAAGGCCGCCAGATGGATATGATTGGGATCACTGGGCAGCGACACTGGTTTGCTGGCGCCCACGTCGAAATATTTCTTGTCCGACTCGGTGCCGGAGTAGAAGGTCTTCTGGCCCTTCTCCAGCATATCCAGGACCCATTTCGGTACCTCGGTGCCTTCTTGGGTCATGCGTTCTACCGATTCCGGCACGCCAATGGCGTCCCAAACCTCGAACGGCCCGAGTTCCCAATTGAAGCCCCAGCGCATCGCGCGGTCGATATTCACGATATCGTCGGCAATCTCGCCCAAACGACGGGCGGCATATGCCAGCGATTTGGACGTTACCTTCCAGGCGAACTGCCCGGCACGGTCGTCGGCGTTGACCAAAAGTCTCAGTCTTTCGCCTACGTCTTCGACCTTCTTGGCCGCGCCCAACGAATCGATACGGATCTTCTCTTGCGCTCTATATTCAAGGGTCTCGGGATCCAATACCTTGATCTCCTTGCCCTCTTTTTTGTAGAAGCCGGCCCTGGTTTTTTGGCCGGTTCGACCACTTGCCACCAGCTTGTTGACCCAATCCGGCATGAGGAAGGTATCCCGCTCTTTGTCATCTGGTAGCGAGTCATAGCAGTGTTTGGCGACGTGCAGGAAGGTGTCGATACCAACAATATCTGCCGTTCGGAACGCTGCGCTAGAGGGTCGACCCATTGGCTTGCCAACGATCTTGTCCACCTCTTCGATGGAATAACCGTCGGCCATCATCGTGTGGATGACGTTCATGATGCCGTAGATACCGATGCGGTTGGCTACGAAATTGGGGGTGTCCTTGCCGTAAACGATACCCTTGCCTAATGCCTCACCAATTCGGGCCACCCGGGCAACCACTGCCGGATCGGTCTTCGGCCCGGCTACGATTTCGAGCAAGCGCATATACCGAACGGGGTTGAAGAAGTGCATAACCAAAAGGCGTTTTTGAACGTCTTCCGGTAAGTCCTCCCCGATTTCAGCGATGGAGAGACCGGAGGTATTCGAAGCGATGATGGCGTCGGATTTGATTACCTTGGCCACCTTGCCGAACAGACTCTTCTTGATGTCCATCCGCTCAACAACCGCTTCCACGATCAGGTCGCATTCACCGAGCCGATCCAGGTGGTCGTCGAAATTTCCGGGAGTAATCAATCGCGCCGCATCCGGATCATAAAATGCAGCCGGTTTGGCCTTGAGTGCCGCTGCGATGCCGTTTTCGGCAAAGCGATTGCGAGCTCTGGGATCTTTGAGCTCATCGCCTTTCAGATCGGGTGGCACTATGTCGAGGAGATGGGTACGGATGCCCGCCCCAGCGAAATGGGCAGCAATTCCTGCACCCATGACGCCAGCGCCCAGTACCGCAGCAGTGTCACAGCGTTCCGCCATTAGATGGCCTCCTGTTTCCGAGGGAGATTGAGGCTGAACCAGATGTGCAGTTCATAACTTGAGCTTTACTCGCATTATTCTCCGGCAACGAATTTTTCTTTGATATGCGAACAAATACGGATGCTGTTGACCTGGTCCTCGTTACAAATGCAGCTCGACAAGGTCGCCATCAGAAACGAGGTGATCCGGTCCGACTTGCTGACCGTCAAACACGTCGGCTCCCCAAATGCGTGCAAATTTCAAACCGCGGGCAATGTCCTTGTGCACCAGGCGAGCGACATCGAGCACCGTGCCGCCATAACGCACGGTGAACGGCTTGTCGTCATCTGCCGGCTTACCCGGCGTCTTGGTGTAGACACGGACGATCTCCAGCGCGCGAAAAAGAAAGGGCGCAAGATCGTTCAGGCCGTTGCCGGTCTCAGCCGACATCGTCAGAGTAGGAAAACGTAAGCCGAGCAACTCCTCGAGGACCTCGACTTCATCGGGATCGGGGTCGAGGTCGCTCTTGTTGGCGATCAACACGGTTGGCAAGGTGAGACGAAACGGATCGTCTGTCTCAATCAGGTCCACTGCTTCCGTTTGCTCCAGACCCGGCCACTGCGCTGTGAGGAAAACCTTTTTTTCTGCCAGGCGCGCAAGGATCGTGGGAATCTGCTCCAGGCAATCGGGATCGCTGATGTCGACAACGAGTAACGCCCCATCGGCGGGCTGCAGCGCATTGACGAGCCACGGCTCCATGAAGTCGGCCGACACCGGTGGTAGATCCACCAGCTGAAAGTGGATGTCGTCAAAAGGAAGCATGCCCGGGACCGGCAGGTGCGTGGTGTAGGGGTAGGGTCCGATGTCGCTGCGTGACCCGGTAAACCGGGCGTGCAAACTGGATTTACCGGCATTGGTCGGTCCCAGGAGACAAAGCTGTGCGGCACCTTCGGGACGCACGACATGGGACGGGCCACTGTGGCGACCACCCTTCTTGGGCCCCGCCAATTCCTCGGTCAGTTGCTTAATCCGGGTCTTGATGTCGGCTTGCAGGTGGTCTGTGCCCTTGTGCTTGGGAATCGTCCGTAACATCATCCGCAGGCAATCCAGGCGCTCCCTCGGCTCGCGCGCCTTGCGATAAGCTTCCTCGGCTTTCTTGTACTCGGGTGTGACGTTAGTTGGCATACAAGTGAATCTTACCTGAGCGGCCAGGTTTACACCTTTTGTTGCTCGCTGCGTTCGGCTGCGGTAATTACTAACGGTAACGCATGGGAAACAGCTCTATATTAAATAATGTGTGCGTTCGTTAATCGTATTGGGTCAGCTAAATGGCCAGTCTGGGGAAAGAATACAAAGAAGGTGAGGTAATCGTCCGCCATGGCGAAACAGGCAATTGCATGTTCGTTATCCAGAGCGGCGAGGTCGAGGCTGTGGCCGAGGCCGACGGAAAAGAGCTAAAGCTGCGAACGATGGGGCCCAACGAATTCTTCGGCGAAACGGCCCTGTTTGAGAATGAGACCCGGACCGCCACGATTCGCGCTACTCGACCGACTCGAGTTCTCACAATCGACAAGAAGAATTTCCTGGGCGGTAGTCATGAAGATCCTTCGCCGGCCTTTCGCATCGTGCAGACAATGTCACATCGAATCCGTGACCTGACCGATCGGCTGGCAAAATTCGATGAAGGTGGCTAGCGACGATGTAGCAGAACATGCCTGGGCATCATTCCCTCGGCCGGGGCCGCAGGGTTAGGACAGGTGCGGTAAATGACAATGGCTGAAAACCGGGGGCTTGCACGCGACGTCGGACGCAGGGGTCAGGAGAGCCAGGCATGGGCGCTGCAGGATGGTTCCAGAATTGCGGTCATCGGAGCAGGGCCGGCAGGCTCCGGACTGGGAGAGTATGGGCGTGCTGCCTGGTACTAAGGAGTGGTTGCATACAAGGGAGGACGGCAAGCTCGACGAGAATATCTGGGCAGGCGGTGACGACAGGGGGCCGAGTATTGCCAGCAAGGCTTTTGCCCAGGGACGCCTTGCTGCAGAATCAGCGCACGCTGAGCTTCGCGGCCAGGAAAATCCCCGCGCAGGTAGTGCGAGGCAGGCAGTCCGCAACGGCGCCGTCAAAACAGACTTCTATTGTGAGCAACAGCGGGCTGAAAGCCGTCGCAGATCGCAAGAGGAGTGGTTTGCGGATCCGGAATCAGAAATTGACCAGACCATTAGCTATGAGCAGGCCTGTCAGGAAGCAAGCAGATGTATGTCCTGTGGTCTGTGTTTTGACTGTCAGCAGTGCTTCATGTATTGCAACAAAGCCGGCTTCACGCGTATCGATGAAACACGTCCGGGAAACTACTTTGTATTAGCGCTCGACGCTTATGAGGGCTGTGGTAAATGCATCGAAGTTCGCCCGTGCGGCTATCTCGAGGCTCGCGACGGATGACGCCACCGCAATGAAACCCCTAGCCGATATAATAGATCGCGACGCCATTAATCAGAATGTGCATGACATTGTCGATAATGATAACGAGCCAGCCGGCCAACCAGGGAGCCGTGTCCGGATGAAACCCGGTTTTGGAACATTCGGACCAGGGCGCGCTGTCTGGCCATGGCCGATTTTTCAGCCATGCAACATGACGCGCCAGGTGCCAGCGATCAATGACGAAGTGCGTACCGCCTATGACAGCAAGCGTGTAGATATTCTGAGTTATGAAGAGAAACGGCAAGATGTAAAAGGCGCAATGCACGAGCGCGGCGAACGATCGTTTTGTTTTCTCGACGGCCATCCACTCGCTTTGCAGCAAATAATCGCCAACGGCGTGAGCTACTAACTGATCGACAGTAAACATTGAAGACTCATTAAGAAGATTACGGTGAACCTTGGCCAAGCGAACGCATAATGCCACAAGTGAAGTTGACGGCGGGAATATCGCGTCGCGTCCACGTCAGGTACAAGAGGCCGAAACCTTGCTTCATATTGGGGAGCCGCTGCTCGCCTATAACGTCATCAAGCAAGCACTATCCGACCAGCCAGGGAATATCCGCTTGCGTCAACTAAAGGGGCTGGCCCTGGCACGCAGTGGCGCGGTACGACGTGCAAACGAAGAGTTGGCGTCGTTGCGTGACGACGGATTCACCGACGGCGAAACGCTGGGCCTGCTTGCAAGAACTCATAAAGATCTTGCTCTTGCAGTTACTGATAGCGCGCAGCGCGAGCAACATCTCGCGGCAGCATTTGAAATCTATGCGGCTGGATATAGTGAGTCCAGGCGGTGCGGAGCAGTCGCTGATGCGTATTACACCGGTATCAACGCGGCAACGATGTCTTTCCTGCGCGGCCATATTGAGCAGGCTCACGAGATTGCCGCGGATGTGGAAGGCCTTTGTCAGATAGCGATTTCAGAGAGCAGGGAGGGTGCGGAAGCGTACTGGCCGCAGGCGACTCTCGCTGAAGCGGCGCTGATTCTCGGCGACGAACAGAGTGCCAGGGAGCGCTATGCGGTTGCGACGACGCTGGCTGATGGCCGCTACGGGGATTTGAGTACCACCCGGCACCAGGCTCGCTTACTACTCGAGCATCAGGGCGAAAGCGCTGCGTGGCTGGATGACGTCATGCGAATGCCACCGGTGCTGGTATACACCGGACACATGATCGACGCGCCCGGACGCTCGCAACAGCGTTTTCCGCCGCAGATGGAAAGCGAAGTGCGCGCAAGCATCCGCGCCAAACTGCAACAGCTCAAGCCCGTGGCCGCGTATGGTTCGGCTGCCTGCGGTGCGGACATCCTTTGCCTGGAATGCATGCTGGAGCTGGGTGGCGAACTGCATATTGTGCTGCCATTCCCGGCTGAACAGTTTCGTACCGTGAGCGTTGACTTCCCTCCCGATGGTCATTGGGGAGAGCGCTTCGAGCATCTTGTGGCGCGTGCCAATGAAGTGCTTGTCATCGGTGAGCGGCCACCCCCGGGCGGGACGTCCGCATTCGAATATGCCAACCTCATCATGACCGGGCTAGCACGTCTGCGCGCCCAAATGCTCGATACCGATTTGCAAGGGCTTGCCGTCTGGGATGGTGCAGAAGCC
>JAOTUU010000159.1 GCA_029863705.1 Gammaproteobacteria bacterium | reverse complement strand
GGCTATTCGGCGAATGGTATCGGTTCGACGAGGCGCTCGAATTCCGCGTACGGCAAACGCACCAGTTCGCTGTGCGAACCGGCGTTAAAGGCGATCTGCTCATCTTCCCTGAGCGTCTGCGAGACGAATACCTTCATGTCGTAAAGGTTACCGAACGGCGGCATGGCACCTGTTTCGCAATCCGGGAATGAACCTTTGAACTCAGTCTCGCTGGCGAGCTCGACCTTGGCGGCGCCGAGCGCTTCCTTGAGCTTGTTCAGCTTGACGTGCTCGGAGGCCGGCGTGACCACCATTGACATCGTACCGTCGATTTTTACGACGACAGTCTTCGCGACTTCCTTGCCGGGGATATGCGTCGTCTCGGCAATTTCCTGCGCCGTGAAGGCCGGTGAGTGAGCGATGGTTACGTACTTGACGTTTTCTTTGTCGAGAAATTCTTTGAGTCGTGACCCAGGCATGATCCTCTCCTTCTATCTTCCACAGACACGTCGTTCCCCCGAATCAGGCGTGCCCGGTAGATACCAGCCTACGCTCTTCGGCTGCAAAATTGAGTCTCGGAATCTGCCTATGCGGCGCAGGGATGCGTATGGGAAGATAAGTCCCCGCACAACGAACGAGGAGATGCCACCATGGGATTCGCGCTATCAGACATGAAATTGACGAGCTCCGCTTTCGATCATGGCGGAAGCATTCCTGCGCGCCATACCGGCGAAGGCGCCGATGTCTCGCCGACGCTGTCCTGGTCGGGTGCGCCCGACAACACGGCTTGCTTCGCGCTGATCTGCCACGATCCGGACGCACCCCTCGTGTCGCCCGGCAATTATGGTTTTGTACACTGGGTGCTGTACGGCATCCCGGCGTCGGTATCCCAATTGGCAGAGGGAGTCGAAGATTACGTTCAGGGCGTCAATAATTTCGGCAACAACGGCTATGGGGGGCCAATGCCGCCCGAGGGTCACGGGCGCCACCATTATTTCTTCTGGTTGCTCGCCCTGGATTCCGAGCCCGAGCTCAAGCCGGGACTCGCGATGTGGGATTTGCTTGAGAAGATCGAGCCCAACGTCATCGCGATGAACCGCCTCGTGGGCACGTACGAGCGATCCTGAAGTCGGACCTGGAATCGGCCATCGCCGATGCACTACAGAAGCGCGAGGATAAGGAGATGAAATCAGCCAGGCCAGCGGTCTTGCTCGCCACGATGTTCCTCGTCGGCTGTGTAGTGACTGTCAATGACCGGGTATTGGTTGGCAAGGAACGCGTGGCGCTGTGGCAAGAGAAGCTGGTAATTGCGCACCGCGGAGCCAGCGGCTATCTACCCGAGCACACGCTCCCGGCAAAGGCGATGGCCTACGCCCAGGGGGCGCATTTCATCGAGCAAGATCTCGTCCTGAGTAAAGACGATCACGTGGTCGTATTGCACGATCATCATCTTGATTCGGTGACCAATGTCCACGATGTATTTCCGGACAGGGCGAGGGCCGATGGCCGCTATTACGTTATCGACTTTACATTGGTGGAACTCCGCGAGCTCGCGGTGTCGGAGCGCTTCAAGTTGTCCGATGGGGAGAAAACCGCGGTGTTCGAGCAACGCTTTCCGCTCGAGAAGTCGTCGTTTCGAATTGCAACTTTCGCAGAAGAAATCGAATTGATCCAGGGTCTTAACCGTTCGACGGGTCGCGCGGTCGGAATTTACCCGGAGATCAAGAGCCCGGCATTCCATCGCGGTGAAGGCAAAGATATCTCTGTGGCCGTTCTCAAGGTTCTCAAGGCCTACGGTTATGACGAACAGCAGGGCAGCGTTTTTCTGCAGTGTTTCGACGCAAGCGAATTACAGCGCATTCGAGACGAGCTTTTTCCGAGCATGAATATGACCGTACCGCTGGTTCAGCTGCTGGGCACAGGGCCGGCGTTTCGGGCGGCTTTGATACCAGCCGGAATGAAAAAGGTCGCGTCCTATGCCGATGGCATTGGTCCCTCGATGCAGTTGATTGTCGAGCCGGACTCAGTCGCAGGGAAACTCAAAACAACCAACTTGGTCCAACTCGCACACGACCAGGGTCTCGTTGTCCATCCGTACACGTTTCGTCGCGATCTGTTGCCGGCGTATGCAAATGACTACGATGATCTTCTGGAAATTTTCCTGGACGATATTGGTGTTGACGGTGTGTTTACTGATTTCCCCGATCTCACCGTCGAGTACATCGAGTCCAATTTGTGATTGGTTTTCTTAAACCGGCAGCGCATCGCAGCCTGCTGCCGGATGACAAGGTCGACGCGACCTACCGACGCCTCCGGTTGCAGGTGTTTGTCGGCATCTTTGTGGGCTACGCCGGCTATTACCTGGTGCGGAAGAATTTTGCACTGGCAATGCCCTACCTGGTCGAGCAAGGCTACTCGAAAACAGACCTGGGCCTTGCTTTGTCGGGCGTGGCGATCGCCTACGGCCTGTCCAAGTTCATCATGGGCAGTGTGTCCGACCGCAGCAACGCGCGGGTCTTCATGTCGCTGGGACTGTTTTGTTCGGCGATTGTCATGATCGTGATGGGTACAGTTCCGCTTGCAACCAGCTCGGTTACCTTCATGTTTGGGCTGCTACTGATCAACGGATGGTTTCAGGGCATGGGCTGGCCGCCGTCCGGGCGGGTCATGGTGCACTGGTTCTCAAGCAACGAACGCGGCACCAAGATGGCCATCTGGAACGTTGCACACAATGTTGGTGGTGGCATGGTGGGCCCGATCGCAATTCTCGCGATGGCCGTATTCGCGGACTGGCATGCGATCCTGTATTTACATGGTTTCTTCGCGATCGCGATCGCGGCGTTCATTTTCCTGACGGTCCGTGATGCGCCGCAGTCGATGGGTCTTCCCAATATCGAGAAACATCGCGATGATTACCCAAGGGACTTTGCCTACAGTGAATCTCATGAGCACGAATTCTCCGCGAAAGCGATCTTTCTCGAATACGTGCTCAACAACAAGCTCCTTTGGACCATCGCCCTGGCGAACGCTTTTGTTTATTTCGTACGCTACGGCGTGCTCGACTGGGCGCCGACTTACCTGAGCGAAGTAAAACAGTTTTCGTTTGCTGATTCCGGTTGGGCGTATGCGCTTTACGAATTCGCCGGAATCCCCGGCACCCTGGTCTGCGGATGGTTATCCGATAAGGTCTTCAAGGGTCGTCGCGCGCCAGCCTCGATACTTTTCTTGCTGCTCACGCTGATCTGCGTGCTGGTCTATTGGCGTAATCCTGCCGGTCATCCAAATATTGATATTGCGATGCTGATCGGTATCGGTTTCTTCATTTACGGTCCGGTCATGCTCATCGGTGTGCACGCGCTGGATCTTGCACCGAAAAAAGCGGCCGGAACCGCGGCCGGGTTTACCGGGCTGTTCGGCTACGTTGGCGGTGCGGTCACTGCCAACATTGTCATAGGCATGGTGGTTGACGCGGCAGGCTGGAACGCGGGCTTCGAATTGATCGCGGCCGCCTGCGTACTGGCGATAATCCTGATTTCGTTTACCTGGCAGGCCGAAAAACAATCACCGCATCACTAGATCTGCTGCCAGATCGCAAAGCAGGCAAGCGGAGGCTAGGCGGCGCGGGTTTTCTCAATCAGTCCCTGCGAACGCAAGTACTCGTCGTAGGTGCCCGAATAGTCGATGATCTTTTCCGGCGTCATCTCGATGATGCGCGTCGCCAGCGATGACACGAAATCCCTGTCATGGCTGACGAAGATCAGCGTGCCCGGATAATTTTCGAGAGCGAGATTAAGGGCCTCGATTGATTCCATATCAAGGTGATTCGTCGGCTCGTCCATAACGATCACATTCGGCTCCTGCAAAGCCAGCTTGCCAAACATCAGGCGACGTTGTTCGCCACCCGATACGACTTTCACCGACTTCTCACTGTCGTCTTTTGAAAACAACATCCGGCCGAGTGTCGCGCGCAGTAATTGCTCGGGTGAGCCAGTTGGCTGCCACTGTGTGATCCAGTCAAACAGGCTAATGTCATGTTCGAACTCGTGCGCGTGATCCTGAGCGAAATAGCCAGTTTGCGAATTTTCCGCCCATTTGACTTCACCACTGTCAGGATCGAGTTCCTGCAGCAGGCAGCGCAGAAGCGTCGTTTTGCCGATGCCGTTTTGACCGAGAATCGCGACACGCGAGCCCGCCTCGATGGTCAGGTCCAGGTTCTTGAATAGTGGACCTTCATCAAAACTCTTGCTCAATCCCGTCGCCTCGACTGCGAGACGGCGCAGTGGCTTCGCCTGTTCAAAACGAATATAGGGACTGACGCGACTCGATGGCTTGATGTCTTCGAGTTGAATCTTCTCCAGTTGCCTGGCGCGCGAGGTGGCCTGCTTCGCTTTTGAAGCATTGGCAGAGAAGCGGCTGACAAATGCCTGCAGCTCGGCCATCTTGACCTTTTTCTTGGCATTCTCTGCGTACATGCGGTCGCGTACCTGCGTCGCCGCCGTCATGTACTCATCGTAATTTCCGGGAAATATTTGCAGCTTGCCGTAGTCCAGATCCGCCATGTGCGTGCACACACGGTTAAGAAAGTGGCGGTCGTGCGAAATGATGACCATCGTCGATTTGCTGGAATCCAGAAATTCTTCCAGCCAGCGGATCGTGTTGATGTCGAGGTTGTTGGTTGGCTCATCGAGAAGCAAGACGTCCGGGTCGGAAAACAGCGCCTGAGCGAGTAGCACGCGGAGTTTCCAGCCAGGCGCCACGGCGCTCATTGGTCCATTGTGTTGAGTGACCGGGATACCGATACCTTCCAGCAGCTCGCCGGCTCGCGATTCTGCGGAATATCCGTCCATTTCCGCGAATTCGACCTCGAGGTGCGCGACGCGTATGCCCTCCTCATCGCTCATCTCGGCTAGTGAATAGAGTCGATCACGTTCCTGCATCACGGCCCAGAAATCCTCGTAACCCATCATCACCACGTCCAGTACGCGGTATTCCTCGTACGCGAACTGATCCTGCGAAAGCTGGCCGACTCGGACGTTCGGTTCTACTGAAACGTTGCCGACGGTGGGCTCCAGCTCTTTGGCCAGTATCTTCATCAACGTCGATTTGCCGCAACCGTTCGCACCGATCAGGCCATAGCGGTTGCCATTTCCGAAGGTTGCGGAAACATTTTCGAACAAGGGTTTGGCGCCGAACTGAATCGACAAATTGGCAGCAGAAATCAATAGTTTGGACCGGGTGTTGAGGTGATTGAGCGGCCGGATGCTATCATGCTCCGCCCGTCGGTGGGGCCGCCACCGGTTTTTTTTATCCAGAGTAAAATGATGACTCAGCCCGATGCCAGACCAGGCACGCCCAGTTTCCGTGATCTCGGCCTATCCGAACCGCTAATACGAGTGCTGGACGAAATCGGCTACGAAACACCGACTCCGATTCAAAGCCAGGCGATACCGCCACTGTTGAACGGCCGGGATATCCTGGGGCATGCGCCTACTGGCACCGGCAAGACCGCCGCATTCGCGCTGCCGCTACTGTCTCGCATCGACGTGCAGAACAAAAACATCCAGGTGCTGACGCTGACGCCAACTCGTGAGCTGGCAATTCAAGTGGCTGAAGCGTTTCAGCATTACGCGTCGCACATTAAGGGATTTCATGTTCTGCCCATTTACGGTGGCCAGGAATATAGCGGCCAAATTCGGCAACTCAAACGAGGCGTACAGGTTGTGGTCGGTACACCCGGCCGACTGATGGACCACATGCGCAAGGGTACCTTGAAGCTCGGCGGACTGCGGGCCGTGGTACTGGATGAAGCTGACGAAATGCTGCGCATGGGATTTATTGACGAAGTGCAGTGGATACTGGACCAGACGCCCGACCGACGTCAGATGGCCCTGTTTTCTGCAACCATGCCCAAGCAGGTCGAGCGAATTGCGCGGCGCTATCTGAATGATCCGCAGGAAATTTCGATCAAAGCGCGCACTGCAACAGCAGAAACCATTCGCCAACGTTACTGGCAGGTCAGCGGTGTCCACAAACTCGACGCACTGACGCGGATACTCGAAGTTGAATCGTTCGATGCAATCCTGATGTTTGTTCGCACCAAGACGGCGACGACGGAACTTGCCGAGAAACTGGAGGCTCGCGGCTATGCCGCCGCGGCTATGAACGGCGACATGGCTCAGAATCATCGTGAACAAACCGTTGAGCGCTTGAAGAGAGGATCACTCGATATTTTGGTTGCAACCGATGTTGCAGCCCGCGGTCTGGACGTAGACAGGATCAGTCACGTCATCAATTACGATGTTCCCTATGATACCGAGGCGTATATCCACCGCATTGGTCGTACCGGACGGGCTGGACGACGTGGCGATGCCATCCTGTTTGTGGCACCGCGCGAACGACGCATGTTGGCGGCCATCGAAAAAGCAACGCGGCAGAAAATCGAGCAGATGGTGTTGCCGAGCACCGAAGTCGTCAACAACAAACGCATTGCCGATTTCAAGCAGAAAATCACGGATACGCTGGGCGTTGGCGAGCTCGGTTTCATGCAGGGCCTGATCGAGCAATACCGCCAGGAGCACGACGTTCCTGCCGTCGAGATAGCTGCCGCCCTGGCGAAGATGACTATTGGTGACAAGCCGATGTTGCTCAGTCCGGACAAGGACAAAAAGGACAAAGGCAAAGCCAGGATGAGGCCTCATCGGGAAGCGGAGACCGGCACGGAACGCTACCGGATCGAAGTTGGCCATGTGCACGGCGTCAAGCCCGGTAATATCGTTGGCGCCATCGCCAACGAATCAGGCCTGGACGGTGAGCATATCGGGCACATCGCCATTGAGGCGGAATTCAGCCTGGTCGATCTGCCCGCCGGAATGCCGAAAGACGTATTTATGGACCTGAAAAACGTCCGGGTTTGCGGCCAGCCGATGAACATTTCGCGACAGGGCGAAGCCACGTCCCCGCGCAAACGAAAAGCGAAGCCGAAATTCAAGAGAAAGCCGAAGGCGAGAGGCAAATCAAGGCCTGCGTCACGGAAGTAGATCTTACCTGTCTTTCAGGCTAAGACGATTCCTCCTGCGCAATCCACTCGTCTACCGTCTCATCGAGGATGCCGAGCGGCATGGCTCCGTTCA
>JAOTUU010000158.1 GCA_029863705.1 Gammaproteobacteria bacterium | reverse complement strand
TTATGCGAGAACAATTGTGAAGGCAATATCACTGATTTGTTCTGGTACTCAATTTTTGTCGTCGGCTCGACCAGCGGCCCGACATTTGCTACGAACGCCGCATTTCCCGCTTCGAACAAGGCCTGCATACGGCTCATCATCGGGTGTAATCCGAATGCTTCGGAACCCGGTGTCAACGACACCGGATTGATTGGCAACAGCTCTTCTTTGGCGATCGAGAGGTTTTGTCGTGACGCCGCATAGATGTCGTACTCGGGGCCGGTGTTCGGTACAAGCATGTTGAATGAATCGTTACCGCCGTGCAGAAATACACATACGAGCGCGCGATAGTCATTAAACGGCACCGTCGTACCTATCACCTGTGTGTAAGCCAGGCCCGGCGTACTTGCGAACGCAGCTGCAGCTGCCGCTGCGCTGCTGGTCTTGATAAAATCTCGTCGACTAATTCTTTTCATGATAGCTCTCCCGGCGGTCTGCCGTACTCAGCGCTGGTAGGCGTATTCCGGTGATGTCACGATGAAATAGATGGTTTCGGCTGCGCGTAAAGCCGTCTCGGTTTCCGGTATCAGCGCAAGCATTCCGGCTATTTCGTTTCGTAATGTGTCTGAAATCTGTCCAGCCAAAAGCTTGTTGGCGACTGAATCGATCAGCATGTCGATGTCACCCGCAAGTAACATTTCTGACTCAAAATTGATGTAGACGTCATCTTCGTTTAACGAGGTATTCGTCGAATTCAATGCAAAGGTCTGATAGAACATGTAATTCGTGACGTAGGTGTTCAAATACTCAGTCGCGATCTCGAGCTCCGGCGCAACGAGACCGCCGTTGCGTATTTCTCCGGGCGGTGCAAAAAACGGACTGAAGAAATTGAACACGTGCGGCGCCTGCAGCGGCCCCTGTCCAAATACGATGTATGCAAAGTTAAGCGGATAACGGCCACTCTGCGATGTTGCATCGTAGGCGCGCCACAGTTGCGTGAGTCGCAACAACGGTTCCTTGACTTTGCCGTCGAACTCCATCGGTATGGCGGGCCGCGCTTCGTCGTCGAGCAGTATGGCTTTGACGACTGCGCCCAGATCGCCGCGTACGCCAGAACCGTTGTCGTTAAAAACTGCGGCAACGCGCGACACATAGCCCGGCGACGGGTTACTGGTAACCAGCCGCTGGATCAGCCGGATCGCGATAAAGGGCCCCACATTCGGGTGATTGAAAATATTGTCGAGCGCGTCGGTGAGATCCTGCTCCCCGCTCTGCCCCGCCGGCAGCGTAATGCCGTTGAGTAGCGTTTTGGGACCCGTGTCGTGAAAATCCGGCCAATGCTGCATTGGCAGCACCTGACGTGACGGCGTCGGGAATACGTCCTGGAATCGCGACGCGCCCGCGTACGTCCAGCCCGTATAGACGTGCGCGAATCCCTCGATGATTTCCTGGTCGTATGTCGGGATCGGCTGTCCCTGATCCAGCTTTTCGCTGCCGTCGATATTGAGCTCGACGAGCCCGATCGAGAATAACTGCATTAATTCGCGTGCGTAGTTCTCGTCAGGACGAATATTTAGCGTCGGGTTCGGCTTCTCGTTGCCAAGCATGCTCAGGTAGACACCCATCGCCGGGTGCAAAGTAACGTCTTCGATCAGGTCCCGGTAATTCCCAAAGGCGTTCTCGGCGAGCATGTCGTAGTAGCTGGCTAACGAGTACGGCTGGTTATTCAACGCACCGAGCTGAGATACGACCATGATCTCGGACAACGCGAATGCGACGCGCTGGCGCAGCTGATCTTCACCGTGCAATGCATTACGGAAGAAGATGTCCGCCCTGTCACGCTGCAGCTCGAACATACCCATCTGTGGAGGCGGCAGCCCCTGCAAATGTGGCAATTGCAGCGATACCTCTTTTTGCATCTGGTCGTCAATCCAGGCCTCGAAGCGCATGTCGATAACGCGCTGCGCCTCAGCCTCGGTCGCGCCAAAGGATGTCTGGTTCAGGAACTGATAGGCCTCGGCTACCGTCACCGGTGGTGGTGGCGGTGGTGGTGGCGGCGTAGCGTCGTCGGCGCCGCCACTACAACCGGCGAGTCCGAGCAACAGCGATGCCGTGATCGATAACAGTCTGTTCATGCTCATAGTGTCGCCCCGTCTTCTTGCCGGTTTGAGGAACCAGGTTCCGTTACGCTCTATTTATTTGCCGTTTACCGATTCGAGATAGCTTATTTGCTCGGCTGTCAGCAGGTTCTTGAGCTTCACCAGCATGGCCATCTGCTTCTTTTTGACCTGGTTTTCGGCCAGCAGTGCCATCTCGGCGTGCTCGAGAACGCGCTGTTCGTTGATTGGCGTCTTGTCGAGCTCCAGCATCAATGCCTGGTAAGCCTCCTGCATGTCCCATTCATGCTCCGCAATCCCCGACTGCACTTCGACCACGGCAGCCCTGATCTTCGTGAACTGGGCCTTGCTCAAATCAAGCTCTGCCTTGTGTTCCAGGATGATATTGGGCGGAAACAACTTGCCCTTGAATACATCGTCCTTCGGTCCTGCTGCGTACGCCGAACCCACCAGCAACGCGACCGCGGTCAGCACTAACAAAAGTCCCTTTTTCATAACAACGCACCTCCAAAGGTTTCGGTTGACTCGATGAGCACCGGAATCTCCTGATATATGTCAAATTGATATTCGGGCAGCAGGCCATCGCTGGGGGCGAACCAGCTCGTGGTCCCCAGGAGCTCGTCTTCGTCAACGAATCGCAGTTCGACTTCCCGCGGCATCAGCAATCCAAACGCGATGGCCGCAACAGCCGCCGCAGCCACCGATCCGGCGACCACCCGGCGTTTCCGCCGCAACGATTGAGTGCGTGCGTTCGCGGCCGCCCAGACGCGGTCAAACTGCGGCACACCAGCGTTTTCCACGCCGGCCTGGGCCTCGCGCAACGCCACTCGCAGTGGCGTGTCTGAATCAGTCATCGATCCCTGCTCCGATATTGGTCAGCTTCTTCTTCAAGGTCTTTTTTGCCCGATCGTAGTGAGCCCGTCCGGTCCCGACCGTTACGCCCATAACAGCGGCTGCGGCTTCGATCGTCATATCACGGCAAAAAACAAGTTCAACAATGTCGCGCTGCCGCTGCGGCAACTCCTGCACGACCTTCCAGACTGCCGCGTTTTCATTCGGCTCAATCGGTTGAACGGCATCGTCGACCGCGGATATGCCCGCTGCCTTTACCAGCCGCAGTCTCGATGCAATGCGCCGGTAGCGGCTACGTGCCAGGTTTTGCACAACCGAAAACACGAATGTCCTGAGCGACGACCTGTTATCGAAACGTGCCTTGCCGGTTAGCAACTCAACGTACGCTTGTTGCACGAGATCCTCCGCGACAGCCGGGTCATAGTCCGAGCGGGAGAGGGCCCAGCCGAATACCTGGCCGTGTATGGCTTCCAGTGCCGATCGAGATACGTGCGGGTTCTTGTCCAGTACATCACTGTCTCTCATGCCCCCTCCCGATTGATTGGTGGCGTGAGACCGATGCTTGTATGACACGCCGTGGATGCAGGGCGAAGAGGATTATGTCAACTACGCCGAGTTCGTTTCGGGCGCGCTGTCTATCGACGGTGCGAATACGGCGCTGCCTACGCGGCAGCCGGCAGCCGTCAGGTGCAAGGTCAGTGAAATCGGATAGTCGCTTCCAGTCGGATGGAATATCAGCAAGATCGTCACGCCGTACTCTTTGGCGTCGGCCCGATTACTGACGCCTGCATCGCACTGCACCACAAAGCGTTGGTCAGCGAATGCACCAAGATCCGATAGGCTATAAAAATAACTGAGCACCTGGGCGCGAATGCGCTTCACCAATGTCGCATCGTCGGGCTCGAAGACGGCCCACCGGGCGGCACTCGCGATCGAGTTGATTATTTGCAGACAGAATCGGCGTACGGGCAGGCTTGCAAATTCTCGATGCGCCTCTGAGCCGCGGCCCATGGTCACGGAGCCGATCAGTCGTGCCCGGCCTGCCGGCCCTGTTTTAACGACATTGAGCCCGACGCGATTCAGCGATTGACGATCCGGTCCGTCAACGACGATTTCGGGAACCAGCATGCGGTGCAACCCCATGCCCTGCTGGTCGAGGTCCTGCCAGGGACCGTACCTGCGGTCCTGCTTGCACAGCAAACCCGCGATCGCCCCACCGGCCGGCCTCGACGGCTCGTCGGCACCGCGACGCTGCATTACTCGCGGAAAATACCCGAGCATGTTTGGACTGGCGTACCCGAGCTCGCGAACCCCGTTAACCGCCTCTCCGACACTTCCCCACTCGGCGCGCGGATCGACAATCAACATCGCACCGCGATGTCGACAATATAGCTCCGCCGCAAGAACGGCGGTCGGCCCCGCGTCGATGCCTTTTCCGGGAGGCGGCAGATACAGCACGTCAAAGCTTTCGATGTTCTCGAGCGCAAACAGTCCCGTGCGCGCTTTTCGGGAGCCGATGAGGTCATAGTCCGACAGCCCTGTGCCGTCGGTGCCGGGCTGAGTTGGATCGATGTACGATGACTCAAATCGCCTGCCCTGCTTCAAAGTAGGCTCTGGCCGATGCGCGGGATACGGATGCTCGAGGTGTGCCAGCGTCGACGTCAGTAAGGCATCGCCCACAAAATTCTCGGCGTCTTTCCTGCACGACACTTTCTTGAACAATTCCTGATCCACGACGAGACCGGTCGCCGGGTTAACCCGTTGCAAGGTAAGGTTGAACAGATCCTCATCGTCGATTGCATCGTAGTCCACGGCGGCACGAATACACTCGGTCGATCCGGGTTCGTTTGCGCGCAACACGACTGCCGAGCCACTCGCTGGCAAACAGATCATCGCACCTCGCGCGTTGTTCGCGACGCGCACGATATACAGTTGCTGTCCGCCATGTTCGAAGAATTGTTTTACGGCCGGACCGAGACTCGAGCGCGACCAGCTATCACCAAAGCGACGGCGAAACTCACCAAAGCTCCGGACCAGTAACGGCGTATTGAGGGGACCACGAAGCGCGCGGCCGACAAAAGCCGCCGTCGTCTCTTTGAACACGTCGATGGACTGATCCATCGCCGCGATTTCTGTGACCGTGATGCCATGGTCAACTGCTTCTGACAAACCTGTCTCCGCTCGGGTCAGAAAAGCGTGCCTGCATTCTAAAGCATTCGCGAACCCTAGTGCACTTCGATAATCTCCCCCTATGACCGATTCTTTGGGAACCGCATATCCTTTGCTGGCCGATCGGCTGCGAAAAGTCGTAATCGCTGATTTGCCCACGCCGGTGTCGACAATTCGTTTCGACACTCCCGAAGGGCCACGCACAGTGTCGATCAAGCACGATGATGTCAGCAGCACACACTATGGCGGCAACAAGATCCGAAAACTTGAGTACATACTTCAGCGCGCCAGGGAAAGAGGCGCGAAGCGAGTCGCAACATTTGGCGCGGTTGGCTCGAATCATGCACTCGCGACCGCAATCTTTTCGCGGCGGCTGGGCTTTGAATGCACCTGTATTCTTGCCGACCAGAAAAAGACGCCCAATATTCCGAGAGCGCTGAACATGCACAGCCGGGTCGGAACGGAAATTGTTCGTTATCCCGGGAGCACCGGACGACTTTCGACATTTCGTCGCTACCTGCAGGGTCGCCGATGCTGGGTCGTGCCGCTCGGTGGCTCCTGCTGGCTGGGTGCGGTCGGTTTCGTCAACGCCGGTCTCGAACTCGCCGCCCAGATCGCAGCCGGTGACCTTGCAGCACCGCATCGTATCTACATCGCCAACGGAACAATGGGCAGCGCCGCAGGGCTCTCGCTTGGCTTGGTACTGGCAGGGCTAAAGACCGAAGTCCACGCCGTCCGGGTCGTGGACAAGCACATCACAAATCCCGAAACGTTCGAGCGCTTGCTGCGGAAGACCGCCGTCTTAATGAACCGACTGGACCCCTCGATCGATGCGAGCGCCATGGATCGCCACCACTTGCGCTGGCGCGATGAGTTCTTTGCCGGTGGTTACGCGGTTGCCGACGGGATCACCGCTAATGCGGTTTCCGTTGCAAGCGACAAACTCGGACTTGAACTGGAAACGACGTATACCGGTAAAGCCATGGCGGCACTGTTACATGACCTGGCGGGGGCCGACTATGCCGGGGAGAACTACCTCTTTTGGAATACCTACAACTCGCAGCCTCTTCCAGTAACGACGCACCGGCCTCGATCGGCAGACAACATTCCTGAGGCGTTCATGTCCTACTTTGATTGACCTGACGAGGGCGTCGCCGGCTTTGCTTTTGACGGTTGTTCGCGCCGCTTGAGTTCATCCTCTGCTTCGCGAGACTCGCGCTGTTTGCGCGCTATTTCTTCGAGCATCAGATCCAGCCATTCGCTCACAAAAGTTCCTCTTCGTCGTCGACTTCGTCCATCATTTCACGGACTTCGATCAAGGTCGGGGCATTCGGGTCTGCCTCAACCGTGTTATGGACAACACGTGCCCGGAAAAGAAACTCGTCGGCGTCGTACATGGCGATGCTCACGGGCACACCGGACGCTACTTCGGCCAGCGACCTGACGTGGTTTTGCAGATGATCGTTCAATGGCTGCCCCTCTACATCGGCGTAGGCATCAAACAATAACTGCAGGCGCTCTTCTGCCGGCACTTCATCGTCTTTGAGTGGCATATGTGATTCAAAGTAAAGGAATCCGTCCTGCTGGCCAATCTGGTAAGGCTCGTTGATGATCATGACAGGCACCCCGATGTCGACGAGCGCATACAAATTTTCGATATTCTCCGGGTAAAGGCGCACGCAGCCGTGGCTGACGCGCATACCGACGCCGTACGGCTGATTGGTGCCATGAATCAGGTAACCCGGCATTTCGAGTTTCAGAACGCGAGTGCCGAGAGGATTGTCGGGGCCAGGCGGCACAACAGCCGGCAAGGGATTGCCCATCTCTGCATGCTCGCGCCTCACAGATGAAGGGACGTACCAACGCGGGTCTCTGGCCTTTGCTACGACCTTCGTCGAACCCAACGGTGTCTCCCAGCCAACGCGCCCGATGCCGATGGGGAACGTCAGCACCTGTCGTGGCTCGCCGTCGGTGGCTTCTGGAAAATAAAACAG